>NZ_JBFTQH010000014.1:0-151091 GCF_056398905.1 Rhizobium sp. 01T417
CTTTTCGAACTTTTCGAACACGAGCCTCCAGATCCACATAGCTGAAGAGTTCGCCTGTCCTCACATCGCCGCCACGCATCCATCAGCTCCAAATCGCAATAAAGCGAGTGAATCACGACAGGAGCCTTGCGCCAATGCCTTTTTCAACAGCCTGCTAGAAGGTGGCGGGCAATAAAGCACAGATCGCCGTCCCCTGAGCCGATAACAATCGTCGGTCTCATGGCATACTGTCGCTGTTGTTGTGTTTTGGTACCCCTACAATCTCACGAGAGAGGGTGCGCTTCAAACATTGATGTCCAGCGCTCGATTAAGAAATATTTCTTCGATGTTCACACGACATCTAAGAACGGGACGAAGCAGACGGCACCTGTCGGACATTACGCCTTGGTATCCCCAAGTGCTGGCTTTCCATTGATATGAATGGCCAATGAATTGATTTGTCGTGAAATTGGAGGCTGCAAAGGAGCGGCTGCATAATTTTGTTCTCACCCCGTCCCTCCGGAGAGCCAGATGTGTACCCCTTTGGAAATGCCGAACTTGTCGTCGGAAGAAAGCAGACTGAAGGATGAGGAGCACTGCAATGATCCCCATGTGGCAGCAAAACCCCTACCCTGCGTAACCTGTCGCAACCTCTCCTGTAAAGGACGCAAGGCTCAGCCCCAGCTGGACGGCACCGCCAAAGGCACGGCCCCAACGAATGAGCCCATCGAGTGATAGTGCCGATCATCTTGAGTTTAGTCTTCTCGACATAAGTAACAAGCAAAGGTTGTCGCTCGCCTTTAAAGATTAATCGAAATGCTTGAGAAGGCGGGATTAGCAATTATGCGAGTTGGCAAGAGTAAATATTGACCGCAACCTCAGAGGGATTGTCGTCGGACCTATCATACGCTTCCGACATGGCATTCAATCCATAAGGGCAGGCGGAGAGAACTCATTCAAGCGAAGATCATCTTTGCGGATAACGGCGGCACGGATGCTCATCCAATCATTGCTGCAATCGAAAAGGAGGCGATGGCTGTGTCGGTGGTACACTCCATCCTTCAACTGCGAAGGCATCTCTATCGATCGCAATATGACGCGGTGATCGTCGATGCCGTTTCATCGCCAAACGAAGCAATCGACTTCTGTCGCCAAATCAGGACCAGCAGCGCCATCCCGATCTTCCTTATTGTGGAGCCCTTCAAGGCGGATCTGATCGTGTTGGCGCTAGAAGCCGGGGCCGATGATTGCATGTCACCTCCCGTCTCGATCCCTGAATTTGTCGCCAGGATCAACAACCTTCTGAGACGTGCCTCATACGCCCGCATTCCCACACATCGGCAACCGCTAGCATTCACCTTCGCCGGCTTTCGTCTCAGCGTGCTTGAACGCCAGCTTTGGGGTCCGGACTGCCAGATCGTTGATCTCACCTCTGCAGAATTCGATTTGCTGCTGGCACTGTGCCGGAACCCGGGAAGGCTGATGCGACGCGAAGAGTTGCTGACATCGACGCATGCCGGTGTTGCAGGACCCGTGACGCGCAGCATCGACGTCCACATCAGCCGTCTGCGTCAAAAAATAGAACACGATCCGCCGAACCCTCGCCTGCTCAAGACAGTGAGACTTGGAGGATATGTTTTCACGGCCGACGTGATGGCGGGCTAGGTCATGTCCGCGAAATATTAAGTTTTGTTTCCGGACACCGTTCCAATTGATGCGCGAGAACCATGCAACTAATCGTATGCACGCCTGATCGTCATGGACGGGCTGAAAGCTGGGTTGGCGTCGCGCAGGCGACGACGGGGTTCATTGAATTGCGCAAGGGTGGTCGTCGATATCAGCGTCCACATGGAGCTTTGCGCATCCTGAGGGAGCTTATCGGCTATGAATATGCGCACTCTTTTTCACGAAATGATCGATTCGACCGCGACAACGTCCACGGAGGATTCGCTTCGCGCCGCCGTTGCGAGGATCACCACCAAGCATGGTTTCGAGCGCTTCGCATATCTCAATCTTGACGCCGTAAGCGCCAGGAGCTTTGCCGTATCGAACTATCCGCAGGACTGGCAGGCGATGTATTTCGGCCGCTCATACATGGCGCTGGATCCCGTCGTCACGATGGGCAAACGGATGATGCGGGCTTTTCAGTGGTGCGTCGATGAGCAACGACGACGGGCGACGAAAGACGAGCGCGGTTTCTGGGACGCGGCGTCGCAGTTCGGCATTCGCGCAGGGGTGACTGTGCCGATACGCGTGTGCTTCGGGCAGGTTGCAATGCTGACCCTGGCTTCCTCTCAAAATTTGCGTCCAAGAGAATTCTGCGAAACCGAATGTGCCGTCGCCGCAACCTCGGCAACGTTTCTGCATTCGCGTCTCGTCTCGACGAATTGTCCGACAACCCAGCGTCAGCCAGGATTGTCCGACCGCGAGGCGCTGTGCTTAGGATGGATAGCTGCGGGGAAGTCGATGCAGGACATCGCCGAGATCCTTGGCTTGAACTACCACACCGTTCGCTGGGATCTCGACAACATCCGCGCGAAACTCAACGTGAAGAACCTGAAACAGGCACTTTCCCTGGCGCTGCAACTGGGTTTGATCTGACAGGTCCTATCGAAGAACCTGTTCGGCCATAGTGGCCGAACAGTCGTGTGGCGTCTCTTGATGCCGAGATGAACACATCCCTCAAGTGCGGATGCGCCGGACGCCGATGCAATGTCTGCCTTACGCCACCTTCACCCTTTCGACGAATTCAGAATGGTAGTCGGCGGGACAGATCCGCTCGAAGGTTGCCTGGTCGGCGGCGAGAACACCCGCAACACTTGGCGTTTCGTTGATGAGGCGAGGTTCTCCCAGACGTCTCATCGGCCAACCGGAGCGATTGAGAAGTCGCTCGAGCCGGACATCGGTTACTGTGACGATCTCGTTGTAGCCGTTGAGAAAGGACCATTCCGCAATTGCAGCAAACATGGTCCGGGTCGCCAGATGCAGCGGACGCCCCTCTATTCCGTGACAATGGTCGATGTCGACACAGAAGCGCGAGCTTTCGATCATGGACGCATGAGGGTGGAACGCGTCACCACCCCCAAGCAAGCATGAAAATAGAGTTTGCAGCATCGTTGGGCCACAGGCAGGAAGAAGGCGCGCGCAGCCAACGACATTGCTTTGCTCATCGATTGCCAGAATGTAGGTCGGCTCAAGCGCGTCGAATTCGTCGCACTCGCGCTCGCCCTTACACGCGACCCAGCCTAAGCGTTGCGCAAAGACACGGGCGCGCAGCCGATACATTTGTTCAAGGAGATCTAGGTCACGGGATGTTCGGGGTTGACTGAGTGCGACTGCTTGCATGATCAAAATCCTCCGCAATTTGGGTTACGCAATCAGCGTGAACGGAGGTGACAGAGATTTGAACTCGCAGATTTGCGGGTCGAGACGGACGCCTGCGCCGAGACGGGAATCCGGACGAGCTATCTATAATAGCGGGAACAACTCTGCACAGTCCCGCCAATTGGCGCCGGAGAAGGATCGATGAGCATGGGCACCGACGCGGAGATTTCGTTCCGCTGATGCTTGCCTTGGGTAGCCTTGCCGCCCCAAACTCGTGCATCTCGGTCTGTTCTTTTTGGGATATGGTCTGGGCTGCGGCTTGGCACAGGTGCCTGCGATCGTGCAAAGAACCGGCATCTCCATGGCCTCCGAGCGGTCTGTTCATCGCCACACTCATCGTCGCTCCCCCTGAGAGGCTGGCCGTAGCGGGTGCTGACGGGTAGGCTCGGAGAGATGCTGAGCAATGTCCTGTGGTTCCACAGGCCGCTGCCTGTCGCTCTGGTCATTTATCCCGGCAACGCGCTTGAAGCGACGATCGGGACCTGGCTCTTGAGCCGGGTCTCAAAGCTGCCGGTTCGACTGGAAACCCGAGAGGAAGTCGTCGTCTTCGTCTTGGTATGAGCAGGGATTGCGCCTCTTATCGGCGCGGCCGTTTGAACGAGACCGCCGGGTCGCTCGGCCTTCAGCGGCGCCCTTGGCCGGATCACTATTGAATGCCGCATTACCTTTTGATGAGGCGATCAAACAGGTCACGAAGTGTTAGGGCGTGATCGAAATGGCCGTCGCGAATGAAATTGAGCGCCTGCGCGATGACCAGAGGATTGTTCATCATGAAGGTGTGGCTGGTATGAAGAACGATGTGATCAGCCATGCCTGCCAGTTTGGTGCTTTCCACTGACACCTTTCCGTCGTTGGGGCCGGCGAACACTGCCGAAAGTACAGGATTAACGGACCTGTCTCCTGCTATGATGCCAAGCTCGTAGTCTGCCGCGCCGAGATTATTAGGAATGCTGTCTGCTCCTGTGCCGAGTTGTCGGCCCGCCCGCCCGGCAAGAAACTCGAACAGTGCAAGATCGCCATAAGCATCGACCAACTCCGAACCGCCATTAGGTGGCGCAAGCATAACGACTCTGCCCAGATTTTTCGGCCTATTCTCTGTAAGCCATGCCCGCAGAAGAATACCGCCCATTGAATGCGTAACAAAATGTACATGGCCTCCCGCGGGACACTTCGCCACCGAAGTGCTGACATTCCCGATCAGATCCTGAACGAGGCCCCCCCTAGAGGGATAGCTCTCGTTCACCACCTTGAAGTCCGATGCCAGCAGCACCTCCTCCATCACAGCGAAGGATGATTGGGTCCGCCCCAGGCCGTGGAGCAGAACGACACAATCCCGTGCCGCGGCCACGGATGTCAGAAGCATGAATAGGAACGTCAACAGGTAACGCATCATTGAACCAACCCCAAGGTTGAGCGTCGATGAGCTCTGCGTGTGCGATCCAGAGCACTCCGCTTTCCGGTGCGATGTATCGGCAACCCAAGTCAAGCCTACGATGGAACGAGTCAAGCCCAAAGAAACTACTCGAGGGGACCAAGTCTGACCAGAGGTTGCGATCCGCCAGCGACACCACAAAGAGCCGGAACCGAAACGTGTGCAGATATTCTCCCAAAAGGGCAAGCAGCACTGGTCGCGGTGTGGCGGCCGCCGACCAGACATTGCGCGACCGAGGGCGGGGAAGTCGAACGTCGTAGGGAGCTTTGATCTGTTCCTGATCCCCCTCAATGCCGTCGTCATGGGCAGGTCAACCTACTCGGAAAGCCGGTGGCCGGCGCTAATGCTCGGCGACGCAATCACGCCAATTGCAGAGCGCGTAATCTGGTCGCTCCGGCATCGCCGGGAAATGGTCAAGAGTGACTGGATCAGGTCCGGGCGCGAACGTGATAAACGCTGGGTTCACCGAGTTTCGCTCAATGACTGACCGAAGCTGACTGGCGAGGTTGCATACGATGAACACGAGAAGTCGCAGGACCCCCTTGAGGTGACCCGTCCATGCAGAAAAAGTGGGGATACTGTTCGTCATCGAGAAACACCTGGCTTTGCATTGATGTAATGTGGGACGACCGCCACGTTCCAAAATGCGGCTGAGCTGAACGAAGGACTGAATGACCAACCAACTCGATATGTTTGCTTCGACGCTGGCGGCCAGCGAACTGCAAAGCGAGCGTATTCGCCGAACCGATCGAAAGTCGATCGGTTGGAGTGCAGAGGAAATGGTTGAATGCCTGGAGGCAACCGGGGACTACCGCGTGTTGCGCAGGCTTGCTACCCGTTCCGCTCCTACACTTCGCCGACTGGAATTTGGACGCCTGGGCGTTCTCATCGACACCGAGACGACCGGCCTTGATCACCGCAAGAACGAGATCATCGAGATCGGTGCGGTAAGCTTCACGTTCGATGACGAAGGCCAAATCGGGGACATCGTTGATGTCTATTCTGGACTGCAGCAGCCACAAACCGCGATTCCCCCGGGGATTACCCAGCTGACGGGGATCACCGACGAGATGGTGGCGGGGCAACAGATCGATATGGCGTCGTTGCGGCGGATAATCGAACCGGCAGATCTCATCATTGCCCATAATGCCGGCTTTGACCGCCCTTTCTGTGAGAGGTTTTCTCCGGACTTCAAAGACAAGGCCTGGGCGTGTTCGGTCTCTGAGATCGACTGGAGCGCGCGCGGTTTCGAGGGCACAAAGCTCGGCTACCTTGTCGGTCAGGCAGGCTATTTCCACGTTGGCCATCGCGCCGTTGACGATTGCTTCGCGCTGCTGGAAGTCCTCGACCATCAGAAAGCGGAAGCTGAGAAGCCCTTCGCCGAACTCCTCAGGGCCTCCGAGCGATCGCGCGCTCGCCTGTTTGCCGAACACAGTCCTTTCGACATGAAGGATCACCTCAAAGCGCGGGGATATCGTTGGTCTGACGGGAGCGACGGTCGTCCGAAGTCCTGGTGGATCGAAGTCGATGAGGATCTTCTGGCAGACGAACTTCACTTCCTGCGAACTGAAATTTACCGTTGGGACGATGCCGACCCGCCGGTCCAGCACCTGACTGCGCTGGAAAGGTATAAGGCGTAGGCTTCCACGCCTGGTTTCCTCTACCCGCCAGGCATGCAGCAAAATGCGCATCCCCCAGGATGCGTCAACAGGTTGTTAGGACTTTGTTGACCATAATTGCCTCTCGCATGCCTGGCTTTGCAAACCGTCTGCACGCCTGCCGGGCCAAAGGGTTGAGGTTGGCCATGTCTGATGATCCGGAAAGGAGGTTGACGCCGCGCATCTTCGGCGGTGTCGGCAGAGCGCTATGGTCGATCGCCAGACGCGTTCGGCAAGCGGCGATCGCAACACTCGCCGTTCTCCTATCAGGAATGACCGCCGAGGCAGAGGATCGTGCCTTGAAGCTCTTTTTTACGCATACCGGAGAGCGAACCACGATTACGTTCAAACGCGACGGAAGATTTGATCCGAGAGGGCTCGCGCAGATCAATCGCTTTTTGCGTGACTGGCGGAAAAACGAACCCACGCGGATGGATCCGCGTCTGCTCGATCTCGTCTGGGAGGTCTATCATCGCAGCGGTGCGCGTGACTATATCCACGTTGTATCAGCTTACAGATCTCCGACAACGAACAAGATGCTGCGCTCGCGTTCTCGAAGCTCCGGCGTTGCAAAGACAAGCCAGCATATGCTTGGCAAAGCGATGGACTTCTACATCCCTGGCGTGAAACTGCAGACATTGCGGGCGCTTGCCATGCAGTTGCAGATCGGCGGTGTTGGATACTATCCCCGTTCCGGGTCCCCCTTCGTGCACCTTGACGTCGGTCGAGTAAGGGCGTGGCCGCGGATGTCGCGACAGGAACTCGCAAGCATATTCCCGAATGGCCGCACCATGCATGTCCCGGCTGACGGCAGACCCCTTCCGGGCTACGCGCAGGCTGTCGCCAACCACAACAAGCACATTCAATCGGGCTCGATCGAGAATGCTGCAACAGCCGATGAGGAAGATGCTGTCGAAACCGGCCAGGCGAGCCCTTCGGCCGGCCCCATTGAGGTCGCACTCGTGCCAGTCCCATCCAGCCGCGCCGAGAGGGCCCTTTCCCAGCAGGCAGGCCAAAATTCGGTCACTGCCCGGGCGAACGGCCAGGCGCCAATCGCGGATCTTTCCTTGTATGCCGTTCCGATCCCGAATTTCCGGCCTCCGCAGAAGGCGGTGGGTGCAGCGATTGATCCAACTCAGACGGCATCTATCGGTGTCGCGGAACCGAAGCAAAATACACGAAAGTTCCTCCCCATGCTCAGGGAAGGTCCGACGTCTGGCTTCACGCTTTCCGCACTGTCGGCTGCCTCGTTGCCGATGTCCGGATCGTCCGAACTTCAAGCTGGTATTCGGAGCGTTTCGGCAAGGCGGCTTTTAAGTTGGGCTCTGCATTTGCCGGACAGGGCGCCGGGCCTTTCTGCACCGTATGGTCATCGACGCCTGATCATTCTCGGCTCGGATCGAGGTCCATACAACGCCTCCCTTGCGACTTCACCTTAGTTTGAAAGTGATCGTCCCAAACGTTGGGCTGCCAAGCATTTTCGGCAGCTTTAGCGAACGACGGTCATCATAGATCCCCATTCCGTCGCCCGTCTGATGAGGGCTGAGCGCGCATCGCAGGCGGACGCATTTCCGTTGATGTCAGGCATGCCGTGACGGCGACGATGTAGTCTTCACCACCGTCGATTGGCCAGGCCGACCGACAATGCCGCGGCGATTTCGCCAGGCGTATTGACCAGCCTGTATTTCCAGCGCCGGGCAAGCGTCATGGGCTGCTCCTACGACAGCAACAAGTCCGGGATCGTCACCATTCCATGTTTGACAAGCCGTCAATATCTGCATGTCGAACTCCCGACTACCGTGGTGACACGACGGTGCCGCTGCAACTCATGGATATCCCATGTATTGGCGCGAAGGTGGTTGCCAAGGTGATGTCGCGGAAAGCTGTTAACGAGAGCAGCTTCGCACATAGTTTATCGCGCGTATCTTTTAAAGTTGACGCGCGTTAATTTTGGAAGTATCTGTCCCGCCATCCGCCGACGACAGGAGGCCCGTCTCGCGGATGTGGCTCAACGGCCTTCGTTACACTGGGGAGGATCATGTCTCTTTCTTCTTTCGCAAAATCCCTGCTTGCCGGCGCAACCTTTGCCCTTGCGGCCGCATCTGCGCATGCTGACGGAATTGGTGTGTCACTGCTGACGCAGCAGCATCCGTTTTACAACGAGCTGGCAAAGGCGATTACCGCCGAAGCCAAGGAGAAAAACGTCAACGCCGAAATCGCCATCGCTAACCAGGATCTCAACAAACAGCTGGCAGACATCGAAGACTTTATAGTCAAGGGTGTCGACACGATCATCATGTCGCCGGTCGACAGCAAGGGTGCTTTGGCCGCTGTCATGCGCGCGCAGACCTCGGGCATCAAGGTTGTCACTGTCGACGTTCCCGTCGAAGGTGCCACGGTCGCCTCCTACATTGGCACCGACAACTATGCTGGCGGCGTCAAGGCCGGCGAACTCATGGCCGAGCAGCTAGGCGGCAAGGGCAATGTCGCGATCATTGACTACCCGCTCGTGCAGTCTGTTGTGAATCGCGTTAACGGTTTCAAGGACGCCATTGCCAAGCATCCCGACATCAAGATCGTTTCAATTCAGACCGGCATTACCCGCGCAGAAGCCCTGGCCGTCGCACAGAACATGCTTCAGGCCAATCCCGACATCAATGGCATTTTCGGCTTTGGCGACGATGCGGCACTTGCCGCCTCTGTTGCCGTCAAGTCGGCAGGCCTGACCGGCAAGGTGAAGGTGATCGGCTTTGATGGCATGCCCGAGGCAATCAAGGCGGTCGACAGCGATCCCGATATGGTCGGCGTGATCCAGCAGTTCCCGGACCAGATGGGCAAGCTCGCGGTCGATACCGCGGTAAAATTGAAGGCCGGCGAAACCGTTCCGGGAAGCCAGCCAATCGTCCCGGGCGTCTACGTCAAGAAGTAACCACGCCTCCTCCCGAGACGGCTCTTCCAAAGAAAAGGACCGCTCACTTCCGATGGCCCATGCCTTGCCGTGGGCCATCGTAACGCTCGACCTGAAGGATGACGTCATGGACGCCGCATGCGGTAGAACAATCCTCGAAATCAAGGGTGTGACCAAGGTGTTCGGCGCCGTCTTGGCGTTGAAGGACATGCAGCTCAGCGTACGAAGCGGCCGCGTACACACCATCCTCGGCGAGAATGGAGCCGGAAAATCGACGTTGATGAAGATCCTTGCCGGGGTTTACCAGCCAACGTCGGGTACAATTGTCCTCGACGGTGCCCCCTATCGTCCCGCCAATCCCCAGGATGCGGCCCATGCCGGCTTAACCATCGTCTTTCAGGAACTTAGCCTTTGCAACAACCTGACTGTCGCGGAAAACATCCTCGCCACGCGCGAGCCCACACGCGCCGGCTTCATCAACGACAAGGCGCTCGTGCGCAAGGCCGCCGAGCTCGTAAATGAACTTGGCTTGCCGGTCTCCGTTACCGATAAGGTCGGGGACCTGTCGATCGCCCAGCGCCAGCTTGTCGAGATCGCCAAGGGTCTCAGCATCAACGCCAAGGTCGTCATTCTCGATGAACCGACCTCATCACTCAGCGACAGCGAGGCGGAGATCCTGTTTGAGATCATCGCACGCCTGAAGGCGCAGGGCGTCGCCATCATCTACATCTCCCACCGCATGGAGGAGATCATGCGGCTGAGCGACGACATAACGGTTGTTCGCGACGGCAGCTATATCACCACCCGCGACAAGACCGAGACGACGATCGACGAGCTGATCGCGCTGATGGTCGGTCGCGACATGAACGAGATCTATCCGCCCCGCGCCGTGCCAGCGCCCGCAATCGACGTGGAGCCGGTGCTTGCGGTCAAGGGTCTGTCGCGCGAGGGTGAGTTCCAGGACATTTCCTTCGATGTCAGACCCGGCGAGATTCTTGGTTTCTTCGGCCTGATCGGCTCCGGACGATCCGAGGTGATGAACACGCTGTTTGGCGTGCACCATTCATCGGCAGGCTCCATCGCCATTGACGGTGCGGAGGTGAAAATTGCCTCGCCTGTCGATGCGATCAACAGGCACATCGGCTTCGTCACCGAGAATCGCAAGGAGGAAGGCCTGGTTCTGAGCCACAGCGTTGAAAGCAACATATCGATGGTGGCGCTCGATGAGTTTGCTGGTCGGCTCGGTTTCCTGGCGCGCCGGCGAGAGCGGCTTGCCGCTGCCAGCGAAATTGGCAGGCTCGCGATCAAGACCACCTCGCTTGAGACGATAACTGGCTCACTTTCGGGCGGCAACCAGCAAAAGATTGTGCTCGCCAAGTGGCTTTTGACCAAGCCGAGAATTCTCATCCTTGATGAACCAACACGCGGCGTCGACGTCGGCGCCAAATTTGAAATCTACAAGATCATCCGCCAGCTGGCGGCGGAGGGCACGGCAATCTTGCTTGTCTCCTCCGAACTTTCCGAAGTCATCGGCATGAGCGACCGAACGGTGGTCATGAGTGAAGGCCGCATGACGGCGATCGCAGACAAAAGCCAGATGACGCCGGAACAGATCATGAGCTTTGCGACGGGATTCCTATCATGAATGACAAACTCGCGGCCAACGCCGCCTTCATGCGCGTAATGAAACAATATGGCGGCATCTTCCTGTCGCTGATCGTTCTCTGCGTGATCTTCTCGATCACAAACCAGCGCTTCATGTCGCTGGCGAACTTCCTGAATGTGCTGCAGCAGGTCGCTGTGATCGCCATTGCGGCCTTTGGCATGACCTGGGTGATCCTTCTCGGCGAGATCGATCTTTCGATCGGTTCCATCATCGCGGTTGCCGGGATGGTCGGCGCGCAATGTTTTCTTTTCGGCCTCGGCTTCGTGCCAGCGGTCTTGCTAACGCTGTTCGCCGGCGCGTTTCTCGGTTTTGTGAACGGCGTGCTGACGGCAAAATTTCTTTTGCCGTCCTTCATCGTGACCGTCGCGACCATGGGCATCTATCGCGGCCTCGTCAGCCTGCCGACCAATGGCGCGCCAGCCATGATCATGGATCCGAGCTGGACTGCGATTGGCACCCAGAGCCTTCTTGGCATTCCCCTTGTCATCTGGTTCGTTGCCGTGCTTTTCGTCTTCAACCACATCCTTTTGTCGAAGACGACCTTCGGGCGCCGTGCCTATTTGACCGGCGGCAACCGCGAAGCGGCCCTTTATTCCGGCATCAAGGTGGACCGGCTGAAGATAATCATCTTCATGATCTCGGGGATCATGGCGGCGATCAGTGGCATCCTGCTCTCTTCCCGCCTGTTCTCTGCCCAGACGAATGCCGGCATGAGCTACGAGCTTGATGCAATTGCAGCGGCTGTTCTTGGCGGCACCAGCTTGTCGGGTGGGGTCGGCACCATGATCGGCACACTGATTGGCGCTCTCATCATCGGAGTGCTCAACAACGGCATGAACATGCTATCGGTTCCCTATTTCTACCAGCTCATCGTCAAGGGCCTGGTCATTCTCGTCGCCGTCTATCTCGACGTGCGCGCGAAGCGGGCGAAGCAATAAGAAAAGGGAAGCACCCGGCATGTCCAAGATTCTTACCATTGGCGAAATTCTCGTCGAGATCATCGCTACGCAACGCGGCGATGGCTTCCGCGAGGCTGTTCCACTTATCGGACCCTTTCCGTCCGGCGCACCAGCGATCTTCATCGACCAGGTCGGTAAGCTCGGCCAGGAATGCGCGATCATTTCCCGCGTCGGCGATGACGACTTCGGCTGGGTCAACATCGACCGGCTAGAGGCAGACGGCGTCGACATCTCCGGTATCGAGATCGTGCCGCAGGGCACGACAGGCAGTGCTTTCGTGCGCTATCGCGAGGACGGGAGCCGGGCGTTTGTTTTCAACATCCGTCACAGCGCCTGCGGCACCATCGAGTTGTCGGAGAACACGCTCGCCCTCATCGATACCTGCACCCACATGCATGTGATGGGGACGGCGCTCTATGCTCCAAGCGTCGTCAAGAGCATCCTGATCGCGACCGAACGGGTCAAGGCCCTTGGCGGAACGGTCTCCTTCGATCCAAACCTGCGGCCCGAAATCCTTGATGCGCCTGGCATGCGCGAGGCGCTGCAGGCCGTGCTCGCAAAGACCGACCTCTTCATGCCGAGCGGCGATGAGCTGTTCCTCTTTGCCGAGGCCAAGACAGAGAAGGAGGCCGTGGCCGAACTGCTTGCCAAGGGCATCAAGGCGATCGTCATAAAGCGCGGTGACAAGGGGGCCAGCTATTTCGACAAGGATACGCGGCTCGATCAGTCGGGCTACAAGGTCGAGGAGGTCGATCCGACCGGCGCCGGCGACTGCTTCGGCGCAGCTTTCGTGACCTTCTGGCTCGCCGGCTTGGAATCCGCAGCAGTCCTGCGCTACGCCAACGCGTCCGGTGCACGCGCCGTGACCAAGGCAGGCCCGATGGAGGGCGCCTCGACCCGCGCAGAACTGGACGCGCTCATCCAATCGCAAGGGAATGCCTAACATGCAGAAAAGCTACCTATCCGATATCGCAAAGTGGCGCGGACGCGACGGCGTCAAGGGCATTCCCTCTGTATGTTCTGCGCATCCTGCCGTCATCGAGGCCTCGATGCTGCATGCCAGGCGACGCGGCGTGCATCTGCTTGTCGAAGCGACGTGCAACCAGGTAAATCAGGACGGCGGCTATACAGGAATGACGCCCGCCAACTTTCGCGCTTTCGTCGAGAATATCGCCGCTAGAACGGGCTTTGATCTTGGAAGGCTGATCCTCGGCGGCGACCATCTCGGACCCAATCCGTGGAAACATCTGCCAGCTGACGAAGCAATGGCAAAGGCATGCACGATGATCGAAGCCTATGCGAAGGCCGGCTTCACCAAGCTGCACCTGGACACCAGCATGGGCTGCGCCGGCGAGCCAGTGGCCCTCCCCGACGCGATCACGGCTTCTCGCGCTGCCCGACTTGCCGCCGTTGCCGAAGAGGCATTGGACGGCGTCAACGGCATCAAGCCGGTCTACATCATCGGCACCGAGGTTCCAATTCCTGGCGGTGCGATGGAGGAGCTTGATGTTCTGGACGTGACGAAGCCGGAAGCTGCGCGCGAGACGATCACCGTCCATCGGGATGCCTTTGAGGCGGCCGGTGTCACGGACGCCTTCTCCCGTGTTGTCGGCGCAGTCGTGCAGCCCGGCGTCGAGTTTGGCAACGAGAACGTCATTTCCTATGTTCCGGAACGAGCCGCAGCTCTTAGCGCCGCCCTATCCGATCTTCCGGGTCTGGTGTTCGAGGCGCATTCGACCGACTACCAGACGCAAGATGCTCTGCGTCGCCTTGTGCTTGATGGCTTTGCCATCTTGAAGGTCGGGCCGGGGCTGACCTTTGCACTGCGCGAAGCTTATTACGGGCTGGACCGGATCGCCGAGTTCCTGTTTGCCGGCAAGCGCAAGGAAACGCTCGTGGCCACCATCGAGCGCGTCCTCACAGCCGAGCCGAAGAACTGGGAAAGATACTATCATGGCTCCGAGGCCGACCGGCATATTCAGCGCCATTTCAGCTATTCGGACCGTGTCCGCTATTACTGGCCCCATTCCGAGATAGACGCCGCGGTGACTGCAATGTTCACGCTCCTCGACGGCGTTGATATTCCGGAGACACTGGTCAGCCAGTACCTTCAGGCAACCTACGCTGGGGTGCGCGCAGGCAAGGTCAAGCCGCGGGCGCAAGGTCTGGTTATCGCCGCAATCGATCACGTGCTGGACGACTACTTCGAGGCCTGCCGCGCCTAGCCAGTGCGGCGGTTGCACGACGGGCAGACATCTGCTTGAAGTGTTCCATAGTTTAAATCGATTAAGCATGAACGAGGGTGGGACCGGCTTTGACAAGCAAACCGATCAGGACCATGGAGGATTTCTCCGAATATGTCGGGTTGTCCCGCCCGACGGTATCCAAATATTTCAACGATCCAAACTCGGTCCGCATCAAGACCCGCAACCTCATCGAAGCGGCGTTGAAAGAAAGCGGGTTTCGCCCGAACATCTTCGCTGTCAATCTGAACCGTCGCCGCAGCAACATCATCGGGATCATCATCCCGGACTCAACCGATCCGTTCTACATGGCTTTGACGCGGCGCGTGGAGTTGATCGCAAATGCCAGCGGCTTTCTGGCCTTCATCCTCTCCTCTGACGGCAACCCGGAGCTGGAAGCTCGGGCAATTGAGACGTTGAAGTCGATGAACGTGGCCGGTGCCATCATTGCACCACTTGGTGTTCAGTCTCATCAGGAAACACTGCTGACCCTTGCAGCCGCGATCCCTCTGGTTTTTGTCGACTCTCCACTTGATGACATTTCGCCCTTTGTCGGCACCAACAATCGCAAGAGCTTTCAGCTTATCGTCGACTATCTTTGTCGGTCAGGGGAGCCCCCATGCTACCTCGGAATGCCGCCAGTCAACACCAATGCCCGAACACGTGCAGCGGCCTACGTGGAAGCGATGCGTGAGTTGCAGATGGAGCCCGTCGTCCTGCCCCTTTCCGAGAAGGCGGACTGGGACTTCGAGCGCATCGGTTTCGAGGAGGCGCTACGCTGGATTGACGGGGGCGGGTTTCCAACCAAGACCGTACTTTGCGCAAACGATCGCATCGCTTTCGGCGCTATAGCCGCCGCCTATCAGCGCGGACTGAAGGTCGGCCGAACGGCAGACAGCGATCTCAGAATTGCCGGCCACGACGATCATCCCCTTTCACGCTACGCATGTCCACCGATCACGACCGTCGCCCAGAATTTTAACGAGATCGGCAGACTGGCAACGAAGCTTTTGTTCGAGATGATTGACCTCGACGGCGAATTCGCAGCCACTTCGGACAAAGAGCGGGTACTGCTCAATGCGGATCTCATCCTGCGGAGCTCCGCCTAACGCCTCGGCCCCGTTCAGCTGCGAGCGTCCGATAGTACTGTTCCGGATTTCGGTCCGATTGAGCTCAAACGGTCACACGGCGCGACCATCGTTGCAGCTTGGCAAGATATTCAAGGCCCCTGCCGATGTCCGGCAAATACGCAACAACAATCGATCGAAAAGTGAAGCTAGCGTAGCCGATCAGGATGCAGCTGTTCCTTTTTGCTGTCCGGCGATACCAACGGCAAAGCGCCGTCTAGTTTGAGTGCAAGCGTTTTTCCGTTCTGGCGTCGAACAGATGGATCTTGTCCAGGTCTGGTGCCAGCAGCAGTGAATCGCCCGGACGGACGTCAAGTCGATCCCTTACCGATACGATGACATTGTCGGAGCCGAGCTTGGCCGTGAGCTGCGTTTCGGCCCCTGTGGGTTCAGTCAGGATAACTTTTGCAGCAACCGAACCGACACCGATCGAGAGGTGCTCGGGTCGAACCCCGTAAATGATCTCGGATCCACGCGTCACACTGAGATTTTCGGGCAAAGGCAGCTTTGCACCACCACGAGCGATGAACTCAAGCGGACCCGATGAATTGACTTTGCCGTGGATAAAATTCATCCCCGGGGAGCCGATAAATCCGGCTACGAATAAGTTTGCGGGGCAGTCGTAAAGATCGAGTGGCGAGCCAATTTGTTCAACGGATCCGTCGCGCATGACCACAATGCGGTCGGCCATGGTCATGGCTTCAATCTGATCGTGGGTCACGTAAATAGTCGTTGTCTTTAGCCGCTGGTGCAGTTGCTTGATTTCGGAGCGCATCTGCACTCGCAGCTTCGCGTCCAAGTTCGACAACGGCTCATCAAACAGAAAGACTTGCGGGTTTCTCACGATCGCGCGGCCCATCGCTACACGCTGCCGCTGTCCGCCCGAGAGATTTCGAGGGTATCTTTCCAGTAGTGACTCGAGACCAAGAATTTGTGCCGCTTCCCGAACACGTCTCCTTGTTTCTTCTTTCGGGGCCTTCGCAAGTCTGAGCGAAAACCCCATGTTGGCTTCGACGGTCAAGTGCGGGTAAAGCGCATAGGATTGGAACACCATTGCGATGTCGCGCTCTTTCGGTGCTACGTTGTTCACGATTTTGCTGCCTATGGAGATCCTACCGCCCGAGATCTCTTCAAGCCCCGCAATCATTCGCAGGAGGGTTGATTTGCCGCAGCCGGACGGACCGACAAGAATAACGAACTCGCCATCCTGGATATCAATATCCACCCCGTGCAGCACTTCAAAATGACCATAGCTCTTTCGGGCATTCGCCACTGTTACTGACGCCATCATGTTCTCCGGCAGTTATTTCTGTTCGATAGTCGCCTCGTTCGAGGGTCGGTGCCGTTCGTTACCTGCTCGTTGCCATTGAGTAAGGGGCAAGCGCTGCATCGATCGCTGCCAGGCACAAATCGCGAGCGCTCGCACCGATCCGCTTTGAAACGACATCGGAGTAGACCCGGCCGAGGTATTGGCTGATCAAGGTCTGCGGGATATCGCCTTGAAAACGGCTGAACAACTCGTCTACCGCGGCGCTCGCTCGCGGATCTGGCCAGTAATAGCGAATTCGATCGCTGTAACTGAAATGACGTTGAAGCTTTATTTCTTCGGCGCTTCCACCGTAGTGCCCAGCCCAATTCAGAGGCCGATCCAACATGATGGATTCCATGGATTGGACCAGTGTCGTTTCGCGCTCCGCGCAAATAATCGAGGCAATGGCATCGAGGCCATACAACGCCTCCCGAAGGGCAAAGGTGAGACCAGGCCCAACCTTGAGGATAGCAAACCCGCCGTCAACAAGGGCAGCCAGGCCCTCGGTTGTCTGGTAGTCGGTGGAATGTGCTTCAAACAGCAACCCGGGCATTTCATCCAGGGCCGAAATCAGGCTCTTTGCTCGTTCGGGTTTGTAGAGCACAACATTTGAATTGCCGAATTCGACACCGGGTTGGACCACGATGCCGATAACGCGAGCGATCGCCGTAGCTATTCCTGCTTGCGCAAAGGATGCCTGATGGACCTTCAAAGTCTTAAGAGCGGCGTCACAACGTGTGATGTCGATGTCCGCGATTTCATGGGTTGCTCCACCGGGTGGTGGTACCTCAGTTCCGATGATGTAAACCGGCGGACGACGATTTGAACGAAGAGCAGTTTCCTCGGCTGCCTTGGCCAGCCGAGCCGCGCGTGCAGCGGTCAACTCGTCGTCAAGAGCGATTGGTTCACCCGCGCAACCCATCGATGTGTCTAGATGAATCTTCTCGAAGCCGGCCTCTACATAAGCGACGACCATCGCCTCGGCGCGCGCCATGGCTTCTTCGGCCGCCAGGAATTTCCAGGGGTTTGGGCCAAGATGATCGCCGCCAAGGATGATCCGTTCGGCAGGGAAATCCAGTTTCGCAGCGATGCCCTCGATAAATCGACGAAAGTCCGCCGGTGTCATTCCGGTATATCCACCCTCCTGGTTTACCTGATTGCACGTGGCTTCTATGAGAACCGGTTGCTCTTCCGCCCCGGCGCGCCGAAGCGCGGCCTCGATGACAAGTGGATGCGCCGAGCAAACCGAAGTGATGCCGCGTGGAATAGGAAGCGATCTTCCTCCAAAAAGCTTTCCAAGTGCGGTTTGCCGGTTTTCTTCGATCCGTGTCATGCGAGCTTCACGACTTTGGTCAGGTGTCTGGGAGAAACGGTATCGATTTGGCGAGCCTGAGCGACGCGCTCGCCGAGGATCTGCAACGCTGGAAGAACAAGCAGTCCTGTCAGCGAAAGGTCGACGTCAATGGGCAGCCCAACGTCTCCGGGTCCGCCAATTCCGATGACAGCAGCGCCCTTTTCCCTCAATTCCTCGACCAGCTTCACCTCAGCCTCCTTCTGGTCTGAGCTGTAAAGCATGACCACCGCGGTCTTTTCGTCGACGAGACTGATTGGGCCATGGCGATACTCCAGCGGATGAAACGCCTGTGTCATCGTCTGGCTCATTTCCATGAGTTTGAGCGCACCTTCCAGAGCGACACCAAACAACGGTCCGCCGCCGAGAAAGACGAAATGCGATCGGTCTGCAATGATTGTCGGAAGGACTGCATCGAGTGCATTGGCGAGCTTGCGGGCGGAAGCGCCAATGGAGCCCGGGATTGGCTGCCCAATTGCCTGCATACCGAGGAGGACCATCAGACTTGCCGAAACCGTCATGACGATCCCCTCCTGCGGATGAGTCTCGGATGTCACCAACCGATCGCAGTTCCTTGCGAGCGAACTTTCAGCCTCTACGGTTATGGCCGTCACGAAGGCGCCAGCTTTGCGGCTTTCCTTTGCGGCTGCGACTGTCTCGGTTGTCTCGCCACTGCGCGATAGCGCGATGACGTGTGTCGCTTGCCAATCCGGCCAGAAGGCGGACGGTCGGCTCTGCCATTCCGCGCCGGGCACGGCTATAGCTTTGCGACCTGACATGTTGGCATACGCCGCGAGCGAGAGCGCGAGATTATAAGACGTGCCGCAGCCAACGAACACCAACAACTCTGCACCCTCGACGGATGTGTTGGCGCCAATAGCCTTTTCCCAGTAGGGGAACTGTTCGAATATAACCTTCTCGGTCGTGTTCATGTGGACTCCGATTTATTTGACTGAGCCGGCCAGCAGGCCGCTGACCAGGTAACGATTCAGGAAAATGACGACGAGAGCGGGGATGACGATTGCAATCGATCCGCTTGCTGTGATGAGGCCGTAGTCGATGAAGTTCTTGGTGACGAACTCGGGAATGAGCACAGTCATTGGCTTCGTTGCCTGCGGCGAGAAGATCAGCGGCACCAAATACTGTCCCCACGCGCCAAGGAAGGTCAAAATCGCCGCTGCCGTCAATCCAGGGCCGGCAAGGGGCAGCACGATGTTGAAGAAAATGTAGAGTCGCCCTGCCCCATCGAGTTGGGCTGCTTCTTCAAGCGCAATCGGAAGGGCTTCGAAGACACTGCGAAGGAGCCACAACGACAGGGGCAGAAAGGCAGACACATAGATCAAAGAAACCCCGACATATGTATCAACCAGATGCAGTTTGATCATGATCTGGTAAAGCGGGATCAGAACGGCATAGGCAGGGACCGCCAGGGTCGCAACAACCGCCACAAAGAGAACTTTGCGACCGGGAAACTGTAGTCGTGTGAACGCGTAGGCTCCGAGCGCCGACACCGCCACGCACAGCAAGGTGGCAGCCACCGACGTCACCACGCTGTTGATCAATGCGGCTCGGAATTGTTTGAAGACCTCGACCCCACCGATCCGGGCAATATTAATACCGAGAAGCCTCGAATAGTGATCCAGGGTGAAGTGCTGTGGAAAGAAGCGGATCGGCCGGGTCGAAAAGTCTTCGGTTGGCGTCACAGAACTCGCAACTGTCCAGTAAATCGGTCCGAGGGACCAGAGCAAGAGCGCTGCTACGCCGACCCAAATCATGATGCGGTACTGAATTGTGGGCTTCATCAGTCGAACCGTGTGTTGCGATAGACCCGAAGGACGTAAACGAGGGAGATGAGCAGTGATACAAGCGTGATCACCACAGAAAGTGCCATGCCGTATGAGAAGCGCAGGTTCTGAAAGGTCTCGAGGTAGATCTGGACGAGAATCGGCCTGGTTTCCAGGCTGGCACCGGCGAGTACCCAAGCCTCATCGAAGAGATTGAAGGCGTTGACAGTGGCGTTGGTCATGGCAACGGCGATTGCGCTGCGAACAAGCGGAAGCGTGACCAATCCAAACATTTGTAAGCGAGTGGCCCCGTCGATGCGCGCAGCTTCGTAAAGATGAGCGGGTATGCTCTGCATCGCGGCGAGAACAATCACGACCGTCAATGGCATCATGCGCCACACGTGAACGACGGTCACAGCGATGATGGCACTTGTGCGATCGTTGAACCAGACATGATTTTCGAACGGCAGGCCGAGTGCTGAGAGAATGCCGTTGAGCAGGCCTGCACCAGGCTGATAGATCCAAAGCCATATCACCGAGTTCACGACACCTGGAAGTGCCCAGGGAAGAATGACGGCCGCCAGCACCCACTGGCGCCCCACCTTCACCTGGTTGATCAGCGCTGCGGCAAGGACGCCGAAGACAGTTTCCGCCGCCACCGCAAGGACGACGTACATGAGCGTGTTTGCCCACGTCGTTCCAAGCTGCGCGTCTGACAGCATCCGCGTGTAGTTCTCCAACCCCACGAACGGAGTTCCGGCTTGCATGGGGTTGACCCTGTGCAGGCTGTCCCACACGGTTCGACCCATCGGGTAGAAAACCAGGGCGGCCATCGTGATTGCAATCGGAGCCACCAGTAACAGGCCGAGTGTGGTGTCGGCGTTAAAGCCGACCCCACGCTTGCTGGTCACATCTTGCGATGCAAAAGCGGTCATTGCGCCATGGCCTGCTTGGCGGCATCGGCGATCGCCGCCACCGCTTGATCGACAGTCATCTGGCCCTTTGCTGCACTATTGATCGCGGTATTTACGCCGCTGGAGAACTGCGGGTACCATGGAGGCGTTCCCTGCGGGAACAGTGGCTCAACTGTCTTGGATTGCGCAACAAGTGCAGCTCCGCTGTTCAGCTTTCCAGCATCGTTGAGTTCCGACAGCGCCGAAGTGCGTGTTGGCAGAAACCCGTTCACCACATTCTTCTTTTGGAAGTCCTTGCTGGTAAACCACTTCACGAAGGCGATTGCGGCATCCTTGTTGGCAGAGACGTTCGGTATAGCAAGCGCCTCCGGCAGACCGAAACTGCGTGTCTCACCACTTGCAGTGGGCACCAGGATTGCTTCCACCTGACCGGCAACCTTCGACTGCTTCGGATCATTCATTTGCCCGAGACGACCGGGCTCGCCGGAAATCATGATACTGGTGAGACCCTGCGAGAACATGCTTTCGTTGATCTGACTGTCTTTCAGACCGGTCGATGCCGGATCAACCAGCCCTTCCTTCAGAAGCATCAATTCGAAGGCAAGCGCCTTGTAGCCAGCCGAATCCGGCTTCGTGAAAAGAGGAGTGAAATCCTTGTCGAAGAGTTCGCCACCAAAGGCCTTCGTCAACAGGTACCAGCTGGTCGAGGCGCCCTCCGTCGCGGAGACGGGAAGGCCGATCGGATATTCAGAGATGCCCTTTTCCTTGATTTTCCGGGCGACCGAAACCAATGCGTCAAGCGTCTTCGGCATTTCCGTAATGCCCGCATCGGCGAAGTGCTTCTTGTTGACAAGCATGACGCGGAAGTCGTTGGTATAAGGAACGCCAAGAAGCTTTCCGTCGACCGTGAAGATTTTCGCGACGCCAATATCCTTCACGGTATCTGCATCAATCACGTCGTTCAGAGGCAGGAACCAGCCAGCGGCACTGAACTGCCCCGTCCATGACCAGTCGAATTCGGTCACGTCAGCAGGCGCAGTACCCGCCACCAAAGCAGTGACAAGCTTCGGTCGAATGTCGTCCCACGAAAGTGTCTGGAGATCGACATGGATTCCGGTTTCAGCTTCGAAGTCTGCCGCGATGTTCGGGCCCTGCGGAGAGGGCATCAAAACCGTAATGGACTGGCCGGCGAGTGGCTTGGCGTCATCGGCATGAGCAGGCGTTACGATCGCCAGGGCTGCCGAGGCGAGTAATGGCAAGATAAACTTATGCATGTTCCCATCCTTCATTGTTTTTAATGCTCAGTTTATTCGCAGACGTGCCAACGCTGTCGGCGGTGGCAGCGACTTGCCCGAACCAGCTCTCATCGGGGAACCAGTCGAGAAGTTGGGCGGCGGCAAGTAGCGCGCCACCAATGGGGGGAAGCTTCGAGGGGACCGGGGACTTTCCTATTCGGCGCGCCAGAGATCCCAGGAGCAGCGCACTATTGAAACTGCCTCCGGCATAGGTCCACGATGCGTCGTTGTCACAATGTCCAGAGATTGCACTGTGATGCCTGGCGAGCTCGTCAGCGGCCTGTTCGATCAGCCCGATCGCCACCTCGTCGCCACAACGAGCAGCCTTATCCACCAATGTGGAAATCGCTGCGATACCCGCTCTTCGATTGGGTAGCAGGGTGACCCAGTCACCCAGCGCATTCATCGGATCGTCCGCTTCGATCTGCAATTCATCGAATAGAATCTTGGAAAGTGCTGTCGGGGGAGCGCGACCATCCAGGCTCTTGCTGATTACACTCAGCGCGCTCCTGCCAATCCAGTAACTGCTACCTTCGTCTCCGATTTGATCGCCCCATCCGCCGATCCGTGCAGATTGGCCAGAGGCGTTGCGCGCCCAAGCCATTGACCCCGTCCCCGAGAGGATAAGGATACCGGGCTTTCCGGCGAACGCACCAAGGTGGGCAGCATCGACATCGTTGAGGATGTGTCGGCGCGCGTTTGGAAACAGCCGCTCAATGGCTTGCTGCTGCAGTTCCGACAGGCGTGCAACTTCCCCGAACGCAGGCAGGGCCGCGGCCACTGCGGCCACGTTTTGGTGATAGAGGAACGGGCCAAGTTGCTCTTCCAGTTCCCGCAGCCAATTTGGATTATCCATCGGGTTAACGCCGCGACCGCGAGACGACTTCACAATGCGTCCGGACCTGTCAGCTAACGCGACCAGGACCTTGCTGCCCCCGCCATCAATTCCCAGGACAAACTCGTCACTCATTCCTTCCCCCCAACTCCGCGATTGTGGTCGCGACGCCGAGCTTAGCGAGGTCGTCTCGCCAATGTACCGCTAGTCCGGAGTCAGTGATAACCTGTGCGACATTCAGCGGCGCGACCTTGTAGGTGGCCATTGTCCCGAACTTTGAGGAATCGGCGAGGACGAAGCGATTTGCCGATCTGGCGAGCATGTGGCGGTTCAAGCTCGCCTCGGCGCTATCAACGCTGTAGATCGCGCCATCAGGACTAATGGCGCTGACACCGAGGAAGAGCTGATCGAACCATATGCCGTCCAGCATCGCCTCGGCCTGGGGGCCCACGAGCGAAGCGTTTTCACTCCGTAACTGGCCACCAAGCAAGACCACTTCGAGGTTCGGGATATTCAGAAACTCCTGGGCAACGGTCAGGCCGTTGGTGAAGATCCTCAATGGCAACGGATTAATGCGGATCAGGCGAGCAAGCTGAAGGACGGTCGTGCCCGCATCGAGGAAGATTGCGGATCGCGGATGAAGCAATTCATAGGCGGCCGTCGCGATGACCCGCTTAGCCGAAAGGTGCTGCTTTTCCCGCTCCTGAAATGCAATCTCTACCGACGATCCCTCGGCAATGCGGGCCCCCCCATGCACCCTGTCAATCGCACCTTCTTCCTCAAGGATCTGCAGGTCCCGCCGAACGGTCGCAAGCGATGAACCGGTTGCATCAGCCAGCGCCTGGATCGTCGAAAATCCGTTCGCATACAAATGGCTGCGAATAGCATCCAGACGATCGACCTTAACCCCGATTGGTTGGCTCATTCACATCTCCCAGGATACAATATCAATCACCCTCCCACCGCAATTGATCAGAGTCAATCATATTTTTGATCTTTTCTGATGTTTTTGCGGTGAAAAGCAGAGCAGTGGGAACTGCGTACGGTTAGCCGCTGAGCGGGAATCCCATTCAGTGATATGTCGGCAGGAGGTCTCCGTGTGCCTCGATCAAGTCGTTGACAAGACCCCAGATCTGATCGGGAGAGAGTTCCGCGGAGGTGTGGGGATCAAGCAGGGCCGCCTGGTAGATGCGATCTCGATTTTTTGTCAGCGCGGCTTCAACGGTGAGCTTTTGAACGGAAACGCTCAGGCTCATGACGGCCGCAAGCTGCGAGGGTATCCGCCCTATCCTGATCGGCTGAATTCCATTGCGATCCACATGGCAAGGCACTTCGACAATGCACTCGTTCGGCAGGTTCTCTATCAGTCCGTTGTTTGGAACGTTTCCATATATCAGGGCTGGACTGCCAGTTGTGGCCGCGTGAATGATCCCTGCGGCATACTCATTGCTCCGGCAAACCTCGATCGGCTTGTCGCCTTCAAGGTCCCTGCGCAGTGCGTGCCAATCAGCTATCTGAACTTCACAACGACGGATGTATTCGTCGAGAGGAATGTTGAGTTGATCAACCAGATCGCCCCTTCCTTCCTTGATGTACCAGGATGTGTATTCGGAAAAATGCTCGCTCGACTCTGTTACGAAGTAACCGAGCCGTTTGAGCACGTCGAAGCGAACGCGGTCATCCGCCGGAACACGCCCCTCACCTGCCAGGGATTTGAGGCGTGGGTATAAGTCTTCACGGCGCCCATCTTGATGAACCTTCTCGTAGCGCAGGAAGAACGCGACATGATTTATCCCGGCCGAAACGTAGTTCACGTCTGCGACGTCTTCACCGAGGCATTTCGCCAGGTGTCCGGCGGTGTGCTGGACGCTATGGCACAAACCCACACTTCGGATTTCCGGGGCTATTTCCTTGATCGCCCAGCAATTGATGGCCATGGGATTTACGTATTGCATCAAGATTGCCTGCGGGCAGACCTCTTGCATGTCACGGCAAATCGCTTCCAGCACTGGTATAGTGCGCAGCCCCCGGAAGATGCCACCAACTCCAAGTGTGTCGGCGATCGTCTGCCTTAGTCCATATTTTTTTGGAATTTCGAAATCGGCAACCGTGGCTGGCCGATAGCCGCCAACCTGCATCATCAGGATCACGAAGTCCGATCCGCTCAGCGCCGCCCGCCGATCTAGCGTCGCCTCCACTTTGACCCCGACGAGTTTGAGGGCGTCGCAAATCCGGCGCGCAACAATTTCCGATGTCTTTAAACGTTCTGGATCGATGTCGAACAGGCTGATCGTGAAGTCGCAGCCTTGCGATGAAAGCACGTCTCCAAGGATATTCTGAGCAAAAACGGTGCTGCCGGCACCTACGAGGCAAATCTTCGGCATTGCAATCTCCTTTCAGATCATGCTTCGTAATGCGCTTTAAAATTAGGGATTTCCTCCGTCGAAATGCCAATTTACTCCGAGAATCGAGCGCGAAAGATATTATGAAACGCAGAGGTGAGCGCGGGGAATGGACAGGATCCAGAGGCGCCTTTTTGGTGGAGCGTCATACCGCGGACGCTATGGCTTCCGCTCACTGGCACGACCACTTGGAAGTTAATCTGCTGTTGGAAGGGCAAATGACCTACCTTTTCAATGGGCGACAGGAAGTGGTTGAGGCGGGCAGAATGGTTCTCTTCTGGGCCGCTATTCCGCACCAGACGATATTGGTCAGCGATAACGCGCCGCTTGTTTGCGCTTATCTTCCGCTCGTTGATTTTCTCGCTCTGCCGATAGACAAGGACGCCAGACGATTGATCATGCAGGGGAGATTTCTCGCAGATCAGCTATCGGATGGGTCAGATGCGATCGCCTTTCCGCGGTGGGAACGCGAATGGCAAAATGCCGATGCTGTTCGGCAAAGATTGATTGTGGACGAGGTGAAAGTCCGAATTCGGCGATTGATATTGGATAATGCGGACGCGGCGACTTCGACCCGACATACTGTCGGCACTACCACGAAGGGACACGCGGTTCGGCACGTTGAGATACTGAGCGACCTGATCAATTCGCAGTTTTCAAATGCAATCAGCGTGCCGGACCTCACGAAGATCGCGGGTATGCATGAGACCACGGCCAACCGGGCGTTTCGGGATGTTCTCGGGATGTCCGTCAACGAATATCTGACCCGCTACCGCATCGCCCGGGCGATGCAACTTCTCACTGATACGGACCGGTCAGTTTTGCAAATTGCGTTTGATTGCGGATTCGGCTCGAGCAGCCGGTTTTACGAAACCTTCAAAGAGCGCACTGGGACGACTCCCCGTCAGTTCCGAATATCGATGACCCCGATAAGTCCCCCTGATCGCTTGAGCAATGTCGGGGAGCGATCCTTCTGACCGCTGGGAGCTCAGCGATCTTCCAGGCGAATTTGTGGCCGTAGGCCCGACGGGGTCACACTCTTCCAAATCGCACGAGGCTTCGCCCGCGTGCGAAAGATAGGATAGTGAAATTCACAATGCCAGCGGACAGGTCAGGCCGCGCATCAGCGAGCGCGCCGACACCGGATTGGCCGACCCGGCGAAGGACATCTGCAGATAGGCGCGCGCGCCCTTGGCACGCACATCGATCAGGAACCGCCGGCCGGCGTCGCGGGGTCGCAACCGTGATCCGTCCAGGAACCGCAGGAGGCCCCATGGTCCGGCTTCGCCCTTCTTGTCGACTGCAATGCCGTTATCGAAGGATATCTCAAATCCGCGCGCTGGTGACGCTCCTGGCCATTTCAAGGTTACTGCCTCCCCCGAAGTGACGACCGGAGCATGAGCGCCGCCGATTGAGACGGTCGCAGCTCCTCGTTGGGCGAGCGCCTCCAGCACGATCGGGACATTGGGCGGTGTTCCCTGTTGGAACAGAGCCTGCCCAAGGGCCACTGCCCGCTGCAAGAATGCTGCGCTTTCCGGTGTATAGCCGGAAAGCCGCGCCTCCGGTCTCCAACGCCAGGGTGTCGTCGACGTGTCCATCAAATTTGCCAGTTGCGCCCGAAAATACTTTTCTATCGTGCCCTCCGGCGCGAAGATCCGTGCGACCTCGGCCATGTCCGCGTCAGGGCCATCGAAGAACGGATAATGGCCATTCACGGCGGCCCGGCAGGCGGCAGAAACCTGGGAACCCCAAGATGACTGGGACTGGGGCTGGGACCGGGGCTGGGACGGGGGTTGCGGCACCTCGTTTGCAACATGATCCGTTGCAACGTCCGGCGCCTGATCCAAAGCAGGTTCGGCGGCCCTCGGGGCAGCCGTCTGGGAAATCACATCCTCGACGATTTGCACGACCAGAAGAGGTGCTTGCTGCAAGGCAACGATGGAGTTCGCACGCTCCTGTGCGTCCATGAGGGATTTCTTGCCGATCTGTGCATCTGCATCGAGAACAGCAAGAGCGACGTTCAACGATACGAAAAGCTGCGAGATTTCCGACATCCGCCCCTGCTCGACGAACTGGATCGCCGGGCCCAACGCCGCCGCGATCCGAAGCTGATTGGCGTGGCTTCGGCCACGATCCGTCCCGCCCGACTGGCGCCAGGCCTCGCGGATAAGTGCCGAGAGCGGCGAGTTGCGTGCGCTTAGCGCACCGCTGATCACGACCGCCGTTGGCTGGTCGGTGAACGGCCTGACGCGCAGCTCACCCAGATACTCCGTCCATACGGCAAGGGTACGCTTTTGAAGCAGATCCATCACCGCGTCTTCGGTCGTCGTGCCATTGGAGGCAATAAGCGTAGCGGCCTCGGACCTTGCCTTGCGGATCGCCTCGCTTGCACCGTCGGACCGCGCGTAGCTCCATCCAGCCTCCGTGTAGAGGCCGGCGATACCGCGCCCGATCGGTATGCCTGACCGGTGGATCAGGATCGTCTCGAGACCTGGCACTGCCTGGGAAAGAGACCAGGCAGGAAGTGCTGCGGCCTTTTCGGCACGGGTCAGTTCAAGCAATGCGCGCTCGCTTGCCGAGCCTTCAGCAGCGAACTGCCGTGCCTGGGCGACCGTTTCGGGATCCGGAGATGGAAGTCTCGGCTGTGGCCCGGACATGGCGGCGACATGCTCGGCCAGCAAGGCAAGTTCGGGAAAGGCCTCGGCTCGGTCGGCGACCCAACCAGCAAGAAACCGAGGCTGCCAGTCAGAGGTGCCCTTCAGGATCGACCAGGCGCGCAGGGAATCGTAGAGTGCATTGGCCTCGCCTTCGGTGGCAAGCGCAACACCGAGTGCCTCGCCGAGTGGCTCGGCAACAAGGGCTTCGGCAGCCTCGCCATAGCGACGACGTGCAGCCGCTGCCGGGTCGAGCATCTCAACATGATGAATCAGGCCAAGCGGAGACTGGCCCGCGTCCTGCTCGACAAGCCGGACGGCAGCCAGGAACGCATCGAGCTGGGCCGCCCGCGCAGCCGGCGTAGCGTCCTTGCCAGCTTCTACAACGCTTCCAACGGCTGGCAATTGCGCCAACAACCGCTCGCGAAACCGCCATTCCGCCCATCCAGCCCAGCCCAGGAGCATCGAAAAAAAAAGCACAATCGCAAGAAGGACGAGTCCACGGTCTGCGCGCGTTCTATGTTGCTCCGCCTTCGACTGCGCGGCTTGCACTGCCTCATTGCAATGCCCGAGAAAGCGGGCCAGATCGCGCCGCGCCAAGCCTCCTTTCGCGGCCTGGGCAACGCGTTCGGCGAGCCCATCGGCGCCAATCATGTGGCCAATTGGAAGGGCGGCCGCAAGAGCACGTTCCCATCGCTTGGCCGGCAGCGCCGGATTGCTGCGAGCCCGCACGTCAAGCAGCGCGACGAGCGCGTCGCGCGCATCCAGGAGCCAGTCAGGAGGAACGTTCCTGCGGCGTCCCTCTTTCTCGAACTCGGCCACAAGGAGGCGGGCAGTCGCTGCCAGCTCCTGCGGATCGGGCCGCTTCTCGCTTTCGGCGCGCTTGGCGAGGCTCAAAAGCGGCTCGGCCAATGCGGGAAGCATGTCCGCTCCCGTGACATCCCGACCCGGCGGTTGGCCATGGTCGCTCACAGCTTGCCCTCCGCAGCCCATTTGCGCAGCAGCGCCTCGCCGACTTCAAAGTGCATGGAATCTTCGCGACTATAGCCGGCACCCCAGTACCAGCCGGCATCGTTGAAAAACTCCGCAAGCACAACAAGTCCGAACTGCGTGTTGTCATCGCCCATCCGGTCGAGGTTCTTCTTGAGTGTAAGGTCGACGGCCGCCCCCCAGGCGTGCGAGGAGACAGATTTCGTGGAGCCGCGCACATAACGCGCGCAAAGCGCACCGGCCGTTCCGATCGCGGCGTAGATGTCTGGCTCTTCCTTTCGCAGACGCTCCATGACCTGCCCAAGCGAATCGAGCGCAGGCCTGATCATCGTCAGGCGGAAATGCCCTATGTCCCGGCTTTCCAGGGTTCTCAGTAATTTTGGGTTGGTGACCGGCTGGCAGCTTGTGGAATAGACACTTCGTGGCTCGCCAAGGACCTCGCGTAACACTGCCGGGGTCGGGCGTATGACACGCTCGTTGAAGCGCTTCTTCGCCAATTGCATGGGCTCTGTCATGTTTTCGGTTTCTTCCGGCGGCGCAATGCCACCGAACTGATCGATCGAAAACGACTGCGGGCTCACAGGTTCGCCGGGCGGCGGTGAAACCGCAGAGCTGGGCGGGACGGGTTCGGGGCGAGGCGCCTCTGCCAGTTCCTTCACCTTTCCTTCTAGATCGGTCACCCTTCGCTTAAATGAGTTCAGTTCAGCGCGCAGGTCCTGGATTTCCGCATCCTGTTTGGCAAGCTGTTGCGTTGCCCGATCAATCCTTCCCACATTCGGATCAAGCTCGGTATTTCGCAGCAAGTCTCCAACCAACGCGAACGCGACCGCCGCAAGAATGATGCTCATTCCAATGACGACGGCTGCAATCGGATCTAGTGGCCTCAAGGCGCTGCAGCTCCGTCAATCCGAACGACCACCACAGAGACGTTATCCGGAGCGCCATTATGGAGAGCGGCGGCTATCAGTCGCTGGCAGGCGACGTCGGGGTTTGGCGCGCTCAATTGTGCGATGATCTCCGGCTCGGCAACACAGTCAGTCAATCCGTCGGAACAAAGAAGCAAATAATCCCCCGGCTTGAGAGGGACATCGACAGAGTCGACATCGAGCCGTTCGGCGGCACCGATCGCGCGGGTAACAACGTGCGCTTGCGGATGCTGCCAGACGGCGTCAGGCGTCAAACGTCCATCATCGACAAGCTCCTGCACGACCGAATGATCGCGCGTGAGCTGCAACAAATCCCCTGCTCGCAAACGGTAGGCCCGGCTATCGCCCACCCACGCGATTGTCGCTGTTCCACCATCAATAAGTGCGACCACCACTGTTGCGCCCATCTGCGCGACATTGGCCGACGCCGCCCAACGACGGATGGCGGCATTGGCTGATTGCAGTGCAGCGACGAGGTGAGCGCCGGATATGGGAGCATGCGGAAGGAGGGCGAGCTGTTCGATGACCAGGTCTGCCGCGACATCGCCGTGGCCGTATCCGCCCATCCCGTCAGTGACCGCCCAAAGTGCGCCTGAGGGGTCAATGAGAATGGCGTCTTCGTTGTTTGTGCGCACATGCCCGGTATGGCTCAGTCCCGCTCCTTGCGGCCTGGACGGCCAGCGCGTCGAAGGATTGTCCCGAGAATCCGGGGTCATGATCGGATAACCCCATTGATCGATCCGTCGTGAGCGCAACTGCCGGATCGGTTGCAGCCACAGTGATCCTATAGTATTTTCAAGGGGGGCGAAACCTTTTTGCCAAGGAGCCTGAGATGAAGCGCCTGATGACCACGAAGCTGACGGTGTTTCTCGCTCTGTTCTTCGTGACACAAGGTGGTTTGGGTGCACAGGAACTGAACGATTCCGTGCTCAAGGAACGATTCCAACGACAGATCGACTTGTTCAAGGCGGCACGCCTCGGAGCGACGCGCGGCCTGGTTCTTACCAACGGCAACGCAGCGCCCAACGCCCAAGCCGTCCCGGTGACAATTGCAACGCCCGAGACTGAACCGGCCAAGACCGCTCCAGCTCCCTCTCCCCATGCAACCGTTGAGTCCCAAGGCACCCAGACTGCTCCAGCGGCCCCCAATACAGCTCAGCCATCTGCCCCGAAGCCGACGGCGACATCGTCGGCAACGGCAGCGTCCGCGTCCGCGGCCGCGGCGACGACAGACCCACAGACATACTGGAAGCTCCCGCCTGATGACCAGATCAATGTCCGGGTGAATTTTGCATTTGATTCTGCGGCGATCGCTTCGGAGCAAAGACCAATGCTGAGGCAGCTTTGCGAAGTCGTAAAGGACATGGACATCAAACTCGTCCGTATCATCGGTCACACGGATTCTGTCGGAGGCGCGAGCTACAACCAGCATCTGTCGGTTCTGCGAGCGAAGGAAGTTGCGCGGTTTTTCACGGATGATTGCCATATCGCGCGCGAGCGGCTCGAAGCGGTTGGTGTCGGCGAGCAGTTTCTTCTAAACCAGGGAAACCCGAAGGCCGACGAAAACAGACGCGTGGAATTCCAGGCGGTGAGCTGACGGCGCTCCCCGGCAGCTGCGATCGACAGCCACGCCTATTCGAATGCGTAAGTGAAGCCTTCCGGGGATGTTCCGATCCTGGCCTTGGTGAGGCGTTTACCCTCGAGGGACCAGTTCAGAAGACCCTGGCTGAGGGTCGGCAGAAGTGTGTTGGTCAGGATCGCGTCTATCATGCGCCCCCCCGATTCGACCTCCGTACACCGTGCCTTTATCAACTCCAGGACCCCGTCTCCGATCACCAGCTCGGCGTCATGGTTGGCGCGAAGCCGGCGCGCGATCTTCGCGAAATGATGTTGTGTGATCGCCTCAATCATTGAATCCGAGAGCGGATAATAGGGAACGACAATCACACGTCCGAGGAAGGCTGGCGGGAACACTTTCAACAGTGGTGACCGTAGTGCGCGTTCGAGCTCCTCGGGCGGCGGCCTTCTCTTGCCGCCGTCGGCAAGCTTCATGATAACATCCGAACCGACATTCGACGTCAGCAGAATGAGACTGTTCCTGAAGTCGATCCGCCGGCCCTCGCTGTCGTCCATCATTCCTTTGTCGAAAACCTGGAAGAAGATTTCGTGCACATCGGGATGCGCCTTCTCCACTTCATCGAGCAAAATGACGGAATAAGGCCGCCGACGCACGGCCTCGGTCAGCACACCCCCCTTGCCATAGCCGACATAGCCGGGAGGCGCGCCCTTAAGGGTCGAGACCGTATGGGCCTCCTGGAACTCCGACATGTTGATGGAGATCAGGTTCTGCTCGCCGCCATAGAGGGTTTCGGCGAGAGCCAGCGCCGTTTCTGTCTTGCCGACGCCCGACGGACCGCATAGCAGGAACACGCCCACCGGCTTTTCGGGAGAGGCCAGGCCCGCACGGCTGGTTTGCACACGCCGGGCGATCGATTCCATTGCGTCCTCCTGGCCGACGACACGCTCGCCCAGAACCGCGGCAAGCTTTAGCGCCTTTTCGGTCTGGCTGGTCAGCATCCGACCGACAGGAATGCCCGTCCAGTCCTTTACGACAGAGGCAACAGCGTTCTTGTCGACGGAAAGGAGGACCAGCGGTGCCTCGCCCTGAAGTCCGGCAAGCTCCGCCGTCCGGGCCTTGAGCCGTTCAAGCTCGACGCGTTGATCCGTTGCATCGGCGGCCTTCCGCCCGGCAAGCTCTCCGTCGGCGCCTGGCAATTCCCCGCCTGGCTCCGCTTCAGCAAGCGCGGCATCGAGCGCAACTCCTCTTCCTCGCAGGCTAGCTCGCAAACCAAGGATCTCGTCAACCATCGACTGTTCGCTTTCCCAGCGAGCTTTTGCAGCAAGCAACGCGGACTCTATTTCGGCGAGAGCGGCTTCAACTTTGGACTGGCGCTCGGTGACTTCAATGCCGATCGCCGCTTCTCGCCCGATAATGCCCTGCTCGACCTCAAGGGACTGTTTGCGCCTCAGAAGGTCTTCAACTTCGGCCGGAGTCGCGTGCTGCGAAACCGCCACCCGCGCGCAGGCCGTATCGAGCAGGCTGACTGCCTTGTCCGGAAGTTGGCGGGCGGGAATATAGCGATGTGACAGGCCAACGGCCGTCTCGATCGCTTCGTCCAGGATCTGCACCTGATGGTGTTTCTCCAATACACCGGCCACCCCACGCAGCATCAGGATGGCAGCTTCCTCATCAGGTTCTTCAATCTTGACCACCTGGAACCGGCGGGTCAACGCCGGGTCTTTTTCGATATGCTGCTTGTACTCTGCCCATGTCGTTGCGGCGATTGTGCGAAGCTCGCCACGCGCCAAGGCTGGCTTGAGAAGGTTCGCAGCATCTCCCGTTCCCGCTGCCCCGCCTGCCCCGATCAAAGTATGAGCTTCGTCGATGAAGAGGATGATCGGCGTCTCCGATGCCTGAACTTCGTCGATGACCATCTTTAGCCGCTTTTCGAACTCACCCTTGACGCTTGCCCCCGCCTGCATCAATCCGATGTCAAGCATGTGTAGCGCCACGCCCTTCAGCGGAGGCGGAACATCTTCTGCTGCAAGGCGAAGCGCAAAACCCTCGACCACAGCTGTCTTGCCCACTCCGGCTTCACCGGTCAGGATCGGGTTGTTTTGTCGCCGTCGCATGAGAATGTCGACAATCTGGCGGACCTCGGGATCGCGGCCGACGACCGGGTCGATTTTCCCATCGCGCGCTCGACGGGTGAGGTCCGTCGCATACTTCGCCAATGCGGAGTCACCGCCTGCCGGGCGTTTTTTCCGGGGCTGTTCTTGGATCTCGGCCTTGCCGGCATTTTCAAGTGATCCGGCAAGCAGGTCATCCAGCCGGGGAAGTATCGAATCCGCCTCGATCCGATCGAATTCGGCGCTGATCTTCAACAGAAGGCCGTCAAGCACCGCGACCTTTCTGCATGCCAGGAGCACATAAGCCCCGCGGACTTCTTCGGATCCAAACTGCAGGCTTGCCAGGCTCCAGGCTTCCTGGATGGCATGAAATATGTGATCGGAAAACTCCTCGATAGAGGTCGCGCCATAAGGCAGCTTGTCTATTGCCCTTGCCATGTCGGCAGCAAGCCGGCCAAGATCGATGCCGGCATCGGCAAAGAGAAGCTGAAAATCCGCACGGTCCACCAGAGCCAGCTGTTCGACCCAGTGAACAAGTTCGACGTAGGGATTGCCGCGAAGCTTGGCCGCGTCCGCCGCCGCCTTGAACGCGCGCAGGCAAACGGGATTAAGTTTTCCGACCAGTTCCTTGCGCTTGAAGCTCTGCGAAGACATGTTCTGCTCCATGTCGATCAGCTCCTGCCCAGGTGATCTTAAAGAGGTCCCGAGCCTCGTCTTTGATCGCTGGTCACAGCGTGCCACATTAGAGTATTCTTGACAAATATTCAGGGCCACGTGTTCCTGGTGAACAGTCTCGCGTAATTTCCACTGGGTGCGCTGGGAGGCTCCAGATGATCGATCCGCTGCCTGGCGACATCTTTCGCAAAGCTCAGGTGCTTAACAACACCTACGAGATCGAGGGTATCCTCGGCCGCGGCGGCACAGGTGAGGTCTACAGGGCAAGCAACCGGATCACAGGCCGTGTGGTGGCGCTAAAGGCGCTGAAACGCGAGCTATCGGGAAACGCCGGATATCTGGAGCTCATGAAGCGTGAGGAGGAGATGCGCAACATCTCCCACGATGCGGTTGTGCGCTACACCGACTGCAGCCAGACCGCAGACGGCCACGTCTATCTGGTGATGGATTACGTCGCCGGCACACCTCTCAGCGAGTGGCTCGAACGTGGCGGGGCGTCGCCTCGGGATCTGCTGGTCGTGGCCCACAGAGTGGCCGAAGGCCTTGTCGCGACGCACGAGCGCAAGATCGTCCATCGCGACCTTTCCCCCGACAATATCATCCTGCGCGACGGCAGGCCGGAGGAAGCCGTTATCATCGACTTCGGCATCGCGAAGGACAGCAAGACAGGGGCCCGTACAATTGTCGGCAAGGAATTTGCGGGCAAATACGAATATGCAGCGCCGGAACAGCTGCATGGGCAGGCGGAGCCACGCTCTGACCTTTATGCCCTGGGCGCTTCGCTGCTTGCCACCTTTCGAGGAAGGATTCCTGACGTGGGAACCAGCCCCGGCGAGGTTGTCCGTCACAAGGAACGGCGACTTGATTCCTCGGGTGTTCCTGAACCGTTGAAGACGCTGATCGACGATCTCACCAGGCCGGACCCTGCCCAACGCCCTCCGAGTGCTGCCGCAGTCGTCAAGGAAATCGGCAGATTGCTGCAGCCTGGTCTCGCCAAGATACGGCGGGAGACCGGGCATCAAGCGGGGCGCAGGTGGCAGCCATGGCTGGCGATCCTGCCCCTGGTGGCGCTGGCGGCAATCGCCGGGCTCTGGTTTTTCGGGGTTTTTGAGCATTTGTCCCCGACTGCGCTTCCGATCGCAACCCCTTACAAACTCACGGCCGGGGTGGATGCCCAAAGCCGGCCGATGCTTGCGGGTTTTGCTCCGGATGCGGAGCAGCAACAGGCAATCCTGTCGACCTTCAACCGAACGGTCGGGCTTCCTCCGCCCAATGGCGCCCTGACGCTTGCCCAGGGTGCTCCATCCGAACGGTGGGCGCAGGACATTGACGCCTTGTTTAAAGCCGCCGCTCCACTCGTCGAGTGGAAGCTCGAAGTCGCCGATCGGACAGCTCGCCTCACCGGTCTGGCGGCGGACAAAGCTGCACGCGAAGATGCGGTCGCCCACTTTGAAGCTGCGGCAAAAGCGACCGGTTATCAGAGTATCGTGCGGATCGCGGCCGGTCCGCGGGACCTGTCGTCTGACCAGTTGAAACCCCTTCTCGTGCCACTTCAAACCTGCGGTCCGCTCCTCGTTCAACCTCCGGCGAGCGGCAGCTTTCCCCTCGGCTCGACGGTGGTCGTCCGTGGAAATGTTGCGTCCGGCGATGACGTCGAAGCTTTGAAAAAGACGCTCGCCCCTCGGGTCGGAGATCGCGAGCTACGCTTCGACGCCACAGTGCTCAACAGCCAACTGTGCGTTGTTCAAGAACTGCTGCCAGATGCACCGCAAGGTCAAATGTCGATCGTTCTCGGCTACGGCGACAGGACCGAACCGAACATGGCAGGCGTCTATTCGGTCGGCGACAACCCGGTCATTGACGTAATTGCGCCGGCCTCGCTCGACAAGGGATACCTGTGGGTCGTTATCGCCGACGTCACCGGCAATCTTTTCAATGTTCTTCCGAACATAAAGAGGCCCGATCACGCCCTTGCCCGAATTGGGTCCGTGTCGGGTGGCATGCGCACTATCCGTGTTGCCTACCCTGCCGCAGAGGGTGCAGCCGATCCTTCCAAGCTCTCCTTTTCCGTCGACGCCACGTTCGGCAGAAGTCTGATAATTGTCATGCAGACCGACCAGCCACTTTTCCCACAGCTTCGACCAACGACGGAGTCCACCAAGTCGTTTGCCGAAGATTTACGCGCTGCGATAGCTAATGGGCACCTGTCAATTCTCTCGATGAGCACCCGGCTGATCGACACCCGCAATTAATTAGAAGCCGGACATACACGGCATTAGTATAGACCGGTAAGTTGTGGTAAAAAGCAAATTGCAAGGGAATACTAGTCGGTTAACGGGGGTTCGGTTGTTCGACTCTGCTCTCTGGTTAAGTCCGCTGGACGGTGTGAACCCGTCAGGTGAAAGCTTGCGGAATGACGGACGGTTTCACGAGCTCGAGCGCCTCGTGCAACCGCAGATAGAAATTAGCCGTGACGAGCGCAATAACCCCGTTTCACGGACCGAGGTCCCGGTCGACTGGTCGACAGTCCTTCGAAAATCTGAAGAGTTGCGCCCCCATGGCCGGGATCTGAGGCTCCTGGTGATCGTGACGCGCGCGCTTGCCAACGAACAGGGTCTTGCCGGGCTCGCTGACGGGCTGAACCTGATCACTGGAACCTTCGACATGCATTGGAAAACGATGCATCCAGAACTTCGCGAGGGCTTGCCACTGCGCGACGCCGCCCTACGTCGGATCAACGCTCTTCTACAGCTTCAGAACGACAAGGATGGCTTGCTCGGCGATCTTCGCAAGATGACCTTTTTTTCGCCGCGGGGCGTCGGCCCTGTCACAGGGCGCGATCTGGATCGAGGGGCGATCGACACCCGAACCGTTCTCAGCGAGGCCGCACCCGGACTGAGCGAAGCCGAGAAGGCGTCGCTTGTAAGCGCCCATGACCAGTTGCTGAACCGTGTAAGGATCGGTTGCGTTGCCTTTGCAGAACAAACCCCCGACGAGGCGATTGCGCTTTTCGAGAGCGCAAAGGCTGCGGCGGCTGCAATGGAGGCGCTTGAAACATCGCTCAATCGGCAAATCGGGGAGGATGTACGTGTCACATTGCCGGATTTGAGCCGGTTCCTGCAGCGAGCGGTTTCCACGCTTGAACGAGTAAAGCCGAGCCCCAGGCAGGAAACCGCAAACGATGAAGTCCTCGACCGCGAGGGTGCGCCTGCAATAGCCACCGCCGCCGCCACTCCGACTTACATCGGAGCACCGGCAGTCTTTCCGTCACGGCTTACATCACGGGAGGATGTCACAAAGTGCATCGACCTGATCATCGCCTTTTACGACCGTACTGAACCGTCGAGCCCCATCCCCCATCTGGCGCGCAGGATCAAACGCATGGTGCCGATGGATTTTCTGGAACTCATGGAGGACCTGGCGCCCTCCGGTTTGAAGGAATTCCGGCTTCTGGCCGGCGTGCCGGAAAGCAAGAAACCTGTCCCTGGGACGAAAGGTGAGCATCAATGAGCGAAACTAAGGCCAAGGTAATTGAAAGAAACCGGGCGCCTCGCGTCCAGATAGCTTACGAAGTCGAAACCTACGGCAGCCCGACAACCATTGAATTGCCGTTTGTAATGGGCGTGATGGCCGATCTCGCAGGGGCCTCCCAGACGCCGGAGGCCAGCAAGTCCGTCCGGGACCGTGCCTTTGTCGAAACGGACGCAAACAGGTTTGGCCGCTTCATGGAAGCGCTCAGTCCACGTGTGAAAGCTCGCGTGAAGAACACCCTTCCCCAACCCGAGGGTGAAGAGCGCGATGAAGAGCTTGCAATCGACCTGACCTTTACCAGCATGGCTGATTTCGCGCCCGATCGTGTGGCCGAACAAGTCCCGCAGCTTGCAGAACTCTTGAGAATGCGCCGCCAACTCGAAGAATTGCTCGGCTTCATGGATGGACGCGTCGACGCTGAAAAACGCATCGCGCAACTTTTGAACAATGAGCCTCTGCTAGCAAAGATCGCCGACCAGGCGCTCGACGATAGCAGCAAGTCGGAGGGCTGAGCCATGGCCGAACAGGAAAAAGCCGCTACCGCTGGTGTCGCGGAAGCCGAGGGAGTCGACCTTCAGGAATTCAGCGGACTTCTAGAGAAGGACTTCAAGGTCAAGAAGGATGACAGCGACAAGCTTCAAACCTTGGTCAGGAACCTGGCGCTTGCTGCCCGCGCCCGAGCGGAATCGACCGTCATCTCATCGAACGCGATCAAATCGATCAAGTCCTTGATCGGTGGCATCGACAAGCTGCTGACCGAGCAGACCAACGAAATTCTGCATGCGCCTGAAGTGCTCCAGATGGAAGGGACATGGCGTGGGCTGTGGTACCTCGTCAACAATACCGAGACGGATCAGAAGCTGAAGATCCGCGTCATGAACATTTCGAAGGAGCAGCTGGCTGATACGCTTGAGGATTACGAAGGTCAGATGTGGGATCAAAGTCCCATATTCAAAAAGGTCTACACCGACGAATACTCGATGCTTGGGGGTAATCCGTTCGGCTGCCTGATCGGCGCCTATGAATTCTCGAACCACCCGAAGGATGTCGGTCTGCTTCGCAACATGTCCGGCATCTGCGCCTCGGCGCACACACCGTTCATAGCAGCAGCCGCCCCACGTCTCTTCCGCATGGAAAGCTGGCAGGAATTGCCGAACCCGCAAGACCTCCAACAGATTGTCTCGTCGCCGGCCTATGCCTCATGGCAGTCGCTGCGCGAGAGCGAGGATGCCCGTTACATAGGCCTGACGATGCCGCGTGTGCTGGCAAGGCTGCCTTACGGAGCAGAAACGGTTCCGGTGAAGGGCTTTGCATTTGAGGAAGAAGTCCAGGGCGATCATCATAAGTATGTCTGGATGAACGCGGCCTTTCCGATGGGCGTCAACATCAACCGCAGCCACAAGCTGTTCGGCTGGGGCACGCAGATCCGCGGTGTCGAGAACGGCGGGGCAGTGATCAATCTGCCTGTCCACAATTTTCCGACCGACGATGGCACGGTGGCGATGAAATGCCCGACCGAGGTCGCCATTGACGATCGGCGAGAGGCCGAGCTCGCCAAGCTGGGGCTGATGCCGATCCTCCATCGCAAGAACACCGATATTGCCGCCTTCATAGGCGCCCATTCACTGCAGGACGACGAAACGAGGGCCGGCCGGCTGGTCGACCCGGATGCGCAGGCCAACGAGAGATTGAGTGCAAACCTGCCTTACCTGTTCCCGGTTTCGCGGTTCGCCCATTACCTGAAGGCGATCGCCCGGGACAAGATCGGCTCGTTCAAGGAACGTGCCGACATGCAGATCTGGCTGACGGAGTGGATCAACCGCTACGTTCTCGCCAACCCTGTCTTTGCCGACGAAAAGGCCCGCGCAAAACGTCCCCTTGCTGCCGCCGAGGTCCAGGTTGACAGCGTGGAGGGCCGACCCGGCTGGTACAATGCCCGGTTCTATCTGCGGCCCCACTACCAGTTGGAAGGTATCAACGCTTCGCTCCGGCTGGTTTCGGAGCTGCCGTCCATGAAGTCATGAGGAACAGATAGCTGATGGGAGGTTATTCATGAAAATTGACGGATTTCTCAAAGTACCTGATATCACGGGACCCAGCGTTCGCGATGGCCACGAGGAAGAAATCGAGGTCTACGGAGTGGAGTTTGAGATGGTGGCTCCCTTCGACCCCAATTCATTGTCGCGCAGAGGCCGCGTCAGCTTGGGAATGGTCAACTTCATCAAGCATTACGACAAGTCCTCGCCCTATCTGAAGAAGGCTCTCTTCGACAACACGCCTCTGGACGAGGTCAAGTTTTCGGCGCGCAGAACGATCGAAGGCGAAACGAGCGACTACCTGGTCATCACGCTGAAGGAAGCTTCGGTGACCAGCTACCACATGAAGCCGAGTGCCGATGAGCCAGACGTGCTCGAGGAGCGGATCGGTTTTGCCTACAAGAACATCACGTTCAACTATGACGACAAGGACGAGGTCGAAATGGATGTCTATGTCGGCAAGTGACAGCTGGCAAAAAGGATTGGGACGGGAGGCAAGACCGCCCGGAGGTCACCCGCGGGCAACTCGCGAAGCGATCCAGCCGTCCCTGTGGGATCGCCTTGTGAACGACCTGCCGGGGCTCAGTTCGGAAGTCCATCAACTCCGGCAGGCGATCCAGAACGAAATGGACGAGGAACGTCTCAACGCGCTGATTGCGGGAGGCCTCCATCAGATCGACGCTGCCACGGATATCAGTTCCGAACAGAAGAAAAACATCCACCGTCTGCTCTCTCTGGAGCGACGGCAGGCGGAACTCGAAAGCCGTGGCGTCGTCGTCTCGATCAATGTGCTGCGCGAAGCAGTGCGACGCGACATAGAGGCGCTTTTTAACGCGCAACGCTTCGAATCCTCGCCACTCTTGACCGACTTCGAAGCCGATCAGGCAGGAGACGACCCGCCATCGCTCGAGGACTTCCCGGAGGTGCGCCGAAGCGTGATCAATTATGGCGTCCCGCCTTTTTCCGGCCGTTCCTCGCGTGACTTCGACCGCGATGAACTGGCCAAAGAGATCCGAAGCGTGCTCGCTGCATTTGAACCCCGGCTCAAGGAAAGCGCGACGAAAGTCACCGTCAGTCTTGGCGACAGGGCAGCCGGTCTCAGGATCGACATCGACGCGCTGCTGCTTACCTCCCCCGCACCAGAGCGGCTGCTGCTGCGCACAATACTCAACCTCGATAACGGTTCGGCGCGGACTGAGCTGAAGGACACCTGACCATGGACCGGGTCTTCCTGGAGTATTACGAGGAAGAACTCACCCACATTCGGGCACTCGCCTCCGAGTTTGCGGGCATGCACCCCTCAATCGCGCGCAACCTCTCCCTGGACACGATCCCGTGTCCCGACCCCTTCGTCGAACGCCTTCTTGACGGTGTGGCCTATCTTGCTGCGCGCACTCGCCAGAAGGTCGATGCCGAGAGCTCGCGTTTCGCACGAAGCGTGCTCGAAAATTTCTATCCGGACCTGATCGCGCCTGCCCCCGCAACCGCCATGGCTTTGCTGAAGCCGGGCCAACAGGTCCAGACGATGCTTGCAGGGCACCTGGTAAAGCGGGGAACCCGACTGGTCTCGAGCGTCCGCCCTGGAGTGCCCACCCGGTGCATTTATACGACGGCCCAGGACGTAACCCTTTGGCCGCTCGCGATAAGCTCGGTCTCTTACAGTCAGGATCGAAGCGCGCTTGCAGCGGCCGGGATAGCCCCAATTGAAGGGGCCAGCGGTTCGGCGGCGCTGAGCGTCATCGTCAATCGAACCGGCAAAGGCAAACTCAGCGAGTTGTCGCTCGACTGCCTGGATCTGCATTTTGGCGACAAGAGCAAGGCGCCCCTGCTTTTCGATACGCTCTTTGGCGCTTGCGCGGCCGTCGGTGCCCGTCCTGAAGGGCGCGATAACATTCTGAGCGCACTTCCGGATCCAGAGATGGTCGGGATCCGCGACGACGAAGCACTGATGCCGCGCACGCGCCAAACATTCGAAGGCTACAGGCTTTTGCGCGAATACTTCATGGCGCCGGAAAGATTTCACTATGTACGCGTGAGAAGCCTGAAACCGGTCGTCCGGCGCTGCGCGAGCGGCCTGGAATTGGTCTTTCTGTTACGGCGTCCCGTTCCAGAGCTTGCGAATATCACGGCAAAGGATTTCGAACTCTTCGTAACGCCAATCATCAATCTGTTCGAGCGCAGCTGCAACGTCATTGAACTCGATACACGCCGGACCCGGCAAGTGCTTCACGCTGATCGCACGCGCCCACGAGACTTCGAAATCTATCGCACAATCGGCGTCGAAGACGCCGACGCCGAAGGCCCTGATGCCGAGATACCGGCACTCTTTAGCTTGGGCCAGAACCGTGGAAACGGCTGGGTCTATTTCGCCGAGCGCCGTCCGCGGCGGCCGGGCGAGGACGAATTGCGCCAAGGACAAACTCGGACATCCTATACCGGCGACGATGTCTTCCTCACGCTTTCGCGCCCTGCCAAGTCAACAGCCGCCCGGCAACTGAAGCGAATTGAGGTTACGGCGCTTTGTACCAATCGCGATCTGCCTATCCTGGACGACACACCGTCCCTTTCGCTCGAAAGCGGCGACCCGGTCGAGACCGTCCAGCTCCTCGGGGCGCTGCGGCCGCCGTGGCCTTCGATTCCAGCGACGCTTCCGGCTGGGGCGGTGGAAGGCTCGAGGGCCGATGAACTCGCCTGGCGGCTCATCGCGCAACTTTCGCTGAACTTTCTCAGCCTGGCGGAAGAAGGTCGCGGCGTGGATCCGCTTCATGCGCTGCTTGAACTTTACGCGCACCGCGGGGATCCAAGCCTGAGCAGGCACGTTCGTGCGATCGCCCGCGTCGAGGCGCGGCCCGTGATCGAGCGGCTGGCAATTGCCGGGCCGATGTGCTTTGCGCGCGGCACTGAGGTTACGCTTCACATCGATCAATCTGTGCTTGCCGGGCACAGCACCTTGTTGCTTCCAGCGCTGCTGTCGAAGCTTTTTGCGCGCTATTCGGCAATCAACGCATTCGTGCGCACCCGCACGCGCATCATACAGAAACAGGAGGATGTGCTATGGCCGATAGCGCCGGGCAACCGCTTCCTGATATGACGAAGGAAGCCACTCCATCCCTTGAGGCATTCGACTTCTTCGAGCTCCTGCGACACCTCGAAGACGACGGGCAGCTCTTTGGCCAGGCCGGGCGACCGGACCGGGAGCCGGCCCGGCTCGGACAGCACGTGCGGCTTGGTTTTGCCGTACAGGATGTCGCAAAGGTCGAGCCGGCCACGGAAAATGCGCCGGCCCGTGTCACGGTGGCAAATATCGGGTTGCTCGGGCCAGAAGGCCCGATGCCCCTCCATCTGACGCGCTGGGTGCTGGACCGACTTTCGCAGCGGTGGTTCGCAAGGGCGGACATGCGGGAGGTCTCCGATACAACATTCGTCGATTTCGTGAACATTCTTCAGCATCGCATGATCGCACTCTTTTATCGGGCCTGGGCCGACGCTCATCCGCCGGTTCAGGTCACACGCAAAGACGGCGGCCGCATTCGCGCGATGTCGGCAGCCCTGGCGGGTCTCGGCTTGTGCGGAACGGGGCCCGGTGAGCCCTCGCAAATCGACGCCACCAAGATCTCCCACGCATCGGCCCTCGCCCATCAGGTGGATGGACCAGAGAGACTTACGCTGTTCCTCGCCGACCTGCTGAAAGTGCCGGTTCGGCTTCGCGAATTTGTCGGCTCCTGGACGTCAATACCGCCAGAGCTTCAGTCACGGATTGGCGGCGGTCATGGGCAACTCGGACGAAGCGCCACGATTGGACCGAGGTCGTTCCAGCGACAGCAGAGGATAGAGCTCTCGATCGGCCCGCTGACGTTTACCGACTATGTCGCTTTTCTGCCGGGCGGTGAACGGCGCGAAACCCTGCAATCCGCTGTCCACGATCTGGTCGGAGACGGGCTCGACGTCGATGTAAGGCTGGTGCTCAAGCGGGACGACGTTCCCGCGGCCAGGATCGGAGCCATGCGGATCGGACACATCGCATGGCTTGCTCGACCGAAAGACCGCGGTGACGCGGATGACTTGTGCATGCGCACCATCATTGGCTGGCGGCCAAAAATGCCGGAGGCCGCGGCATGAGCCTGATCCTCACCCTTGAACACTCACCCCGACCCCAGGCTGTTCGCCAGATGCGGCTTGTTGATGGCGAGCTCGTCATCGGCCGCAGCGCAGACGCTGGCTGGCGGATCGACGACCCCGACATGTATATCTCACGCGCTCACTGCACCATCGGTTTCGTTCGCGGCCGGTATGTGGTGACCGACACCTCCAGCGGTGGGCTTTTCATCGACGGCTCGCGCACGCCGCTTGGACTGGGGAATTCCGCCCCGCTGCATGACGGAGCGCGCCTGCAGCTTGGAAATTACGTTGTCCGGGTTGAGTTCCAGGCAACACCGTCGGAGCGAGCGTCCGAACAGACGGATCCTCTGCCACAGGGTGGGCTCGAGCGGGATGACTTCTTCGCCGAGCGCAAGGAGCCGACAGTTCCTACCCCGCGGCCGGTTGGACTACCGGACCCGTTCGAACAGCCAGCCCCCGGTGCGTTTGTCGCGTCGGACAGGGGCGAGACAGCAAAGAGGGCGCCGATATTCGACGATCCCTTCAGCCTCGATCCTCTGCCAGCATCAGACCAGGGCAAACCCGCCTGGGATTTTTCCTTGCCCAGCACGCCACCGCAGCCCGTCTCCGAGCCCCCGCCCGAACCTCGTTCTTCCCCAGTACCGCAGGCGACGCCGACGCCGAAAGCGACCGGACAACCCGAAACCGTCTTGCGCGAAGCCTTTCTGCGCGGACTGGGGCTTGGCGCTGAAGAGTTTGCCACATCCGATCCGGTTGCCCAGATGGAGAATTTCGGTCGCGAATACCGGATGATGCTGGAAGGACTGATGCATCTCTTGCGCAAACGAGCCGAAGAAAAGGGCGAAGCAAGAATCGCCCAGACTGTGGTTGGCGCATCCGAGGTCAACCCTCTCAAATTCCTTCCCACGGTGGATGATGTAATCGCAACCTTCCTGGCTCAGCGCAACGCAGGCTTTCTTTCTCCGCAGGCCGCCATCGGCAATTCCATCCGCGATCTCGCCCACCACCATGTGCGAACGTGGCGTGGCGTCCAGGCAGCGCTTGCCAGGATGATAGACCGCTTCGACCCGGCGGCGCTCGAAAGCGAACTGAAGTCGCACTCAGCGTTGGATGCCCTGTTTGCCGGTGGACGGCGGGCGAAGCTCTGGGAGCTCTATGAGAACCGCTATCGCGAAATCGCCAAGAGCGCGTCGACGCGCTTCCTCGGCGAAATCGGGAGCGACTTTCGGGATGGCTATGAAGAGAGGGAGGACAATTGATGCTTAACCGACGCGGTTTTCTCATTGTGACCGGCGCGACAGGCCTGCTTTCCGCTTGCATGGGCGGTCCACCCAAATCCTCGACCGTAATCGTCAGGGCGACGGGACAGGCCGGAATGAATGCTGCCGCCGGAGGCGGGGAGCGTCCCGTAACCCTGCTCGTTCTCCGGCTGAAGGATGTCGGGAAATTCAACTCGGCTGACATTTTTGCCCTTCAGTCAGATCCGGCCGGTGCGCTCGGCGCAGACCTCGTCGGATCCGAGCAATTGACGGTCGCTCCCGGTGCAACCGCGTCAAAGACGGTGGCGTTCCCGCCGGAGGCCACTTTCCTCGGGGTTGTCGCGCTGTTCCGGGAACCCGGCAGCCGTACGTGGCGAAGGAGTGTCCCGATCAGGCCGGAATCGACGGTGACGGCGAATGTCGTACTCAGCCGCGGCGGTATGACGCTCGCGCTCGCCTGAATGGAGGGCGTTTAGCATGACGGATACCAACAAGGTTCTTTGGTCCGAGGGGCTCTTTCTGCGAACGCAGCATTTCCAGCAGCAGGACCGCTATACGGAAGCGCTGATGCGCGGCTCGCTGCAGGCTGGACGGTTGCAGACCTTCGGCTTCAAGTCCCTGATGCTGGATGCCGCGCAGTTGGAAACCGGACGGATAGCGGTGACGTCGGCCCGTGGCATTTTCCCGGATGGCACCCCGTTCGCAATACCCGAAACGATGGACGCCCCCACCCCATTGACAATCACCAACGACATGGGCGCTGGCGCTGTTCAGCTCGCCCTGCCGCTCGAACCTCCGGGAGGTGCCAGCTTCGATCCTGCCCACCGAGATCCCAGCGGTGCGAGGTATAGAGGAAGGATCGAGTGGGTTCGCGATGCCGTGCATGGCGGCGCTGATCCCGAAGAGATCGAGATCGCCCGTCCGCAAGCCCTGCTCCTTTCCCCGGCGCAGGCGACCGGTGGCTACACCGCAATGCCCGTGACCAACGTTACCGGGCTCCTGTCCGATGGCAGGGTGGCGATCTCCGAAAACTTCCTGCCGCCCGCACTCGCAACCGGTACCGTGCTGTTTTATGGCCAACTCCTGCAGGAGGTCATCACTGGGCTTGACCGCATAGCTGAAGCCCATGGCAAGATGGTGCTCGGCGGCCCTGGCCGCAGCGTAGAAAATCTGCTGGTGCTCGATCTTGCCAACAGCGCCCGCGCCCGATTGGCGCATATGCTTCCTCAGGAGGTTTTTCATCCGGCCGAGCTCTTTCTGGAGCTCAGCGGACTGGCTGGCCGAATGGCGACCTACGGGTCGGGCTCTCGGCGACTGAGCGAGCTTCCCATCTATGAGCACATGGCGCCTGGACCAGCTTTTGCTGCACTCGCCGACACATTGCGCTCACTGATCCTGAGCCTGCGCTATGTCGAGCCGAAGTCGCGGGCGCTGCCTGTTTTGAAACACGCCACCAATGTCTGGAAGGTCCGCATCGACAATCCCGAACTTCTGACGGCCAGCCGCATTGTCGTGCGGGTCGGATGCGACATGTCCGACGAGGCGCTGCGCAAAATCTTCGTCAACCAGGTTACTGTGGGTGCCGCGGACGAATTCGAGGCGCTGTGGAAGTCTCGACTCCCCGGTATCGGCCTCAAACCGCTTCACTCTCAGCCCCGCGAAATTCCCTACGACGGAGATCGCCTCTGCCTCGAACTCGATCAACGCAGCGAGCACTGGGAGTCGCTTCTACGCTCGCCCGGTTTTGTGATTGGAGTCTCCGGTGTTTTGCCCAACGAACCACAGATCGACTGCTACTCGGTAAACAGGTAGTACCATGGCAAGTGGTGAGGATCCATTCGGCCTATCGGAAGATCAGGGTCGTACGCGTATCCGCCCCGTTCCCCCGGGTGCAATGCCTGTCATTGCCACCGGCACACTGGCTCGACGCGCCCGATCCCATCCTAATCCATTGGTCAATGCCTTCGCCAGGTTGTTCGAATTTGCCCCCGAACTCGAGAATGCATTGCCACCCGGCAATCCGGAAGCATTGCGAACCAGGCTGATGGAGGAACTCGTTTCGGCACGCGATGCGGCCGTGACGTCTGGCGAAAGCCTGGCCCGCGCTGATGCAGCCGCCTGGGCTGTCGCCGCACTGCTCGACGATCTGGCGCTGAACACGCCTTGGGGTGGATCCAGCGCATGGCCGCGCCAGCCGCTGGTCGTCATGCTACGCGGCGATGTGGATGCCGGGGAGCAGTTCTTCGCCAGGCTGGAGGAACTGGAACGCCATCCCGGTCGCGATCGTGAATTGCTGGAGCTGCAGTATATGTGCCTGGCGCTTGGGTTCCGCGGCAAATACAGGGTGCCGGGGCGTGCAGGCGATCGCTCCATTAACGCCGTTCGCGCTGCGGCCGCGCGCGTCTTGCGGGACGTGGATGCCGAGGGTGCGCCACTTTCGCCGAGGTGGGAGGGCGTGACGGCGAAAGACGAGCCTTCCGGCTTTGCCATTCCGATCTGGGTACTCGCTGTCGTGGCGGTCGCACTCGCGACTGCGATCTACGTGCTGTTGTCGACGCGGTTGGGCTCCAAGGCGGAAGAGCTTGCGACGCTCGTTCGGGCGCTACCACCGCCGGAGCGCGCCGAAATTTATCGCCCGGAGAAACGCACACCGCCGCCGGGCGCGCCGCCAGTCGAACCCGTCGTCCTTGCGCTTTTACCAGAATTCCGTGCCGCCGCGCCTCCTGCGCTTCTTCCGGCTTTGAAAGGCAATGAAAACGCCTCTCGGGTCACACTCCTGCTTCAGTCGAGCACTCCGGAGCTTTTCCCGTCTGCCCGCGCCGAATTGACAAAAAGCTTCGAACCCCTCGTCGCTTCGATTGCGGCTGTGCTCAAGGACAACGCCGAGCTGATCAGAAGTGTCACGATCGTCGGACACACCGACAATGTTCCGCTCCAGGCCACCAATCCCCTGTCCAACAATCAGCGCCTCTCGGAGGCGCGCGCTGGAACGATTGCCGCCTTGTTGCGTGCCAGCGGCCTGCCGCCGGATCGCCTGAGGTCGGAAGGACGTGCAGCAACGCAGCCTCTGGCCGGAAACGACACTCGCGAAGGCCGGGCTGCCAACCGCCGCATCGAGCTCCTGATCGAAAAGGGGCTCTGAGATGGCGGTCTTCCGATTCTTCTGGGCAATCCTCACCTCGCGCTGGCTCTGGACCTTCATCGGGCTCGTGCTGCTGTCCCTGATCATCTGGATCTTCGGCCCAATCATCAGTGTCGCAGAAAGCGCGCCATTGGCTTCTGAGACGGTCCGACTGGTTGTCATCGGCCTTCTCGTCGTCCTCTTTCTCATCTGGTGGATCGCGGCGCAACGCCGGGCGATCAAGGCCAATCGCATTTTCGTTTCCGAGATCGCCCCTCCACCGGAAGCGCCGCCAAGCCCGGCGGAAGAAGGGGTCGCCTCTGTCGGCGCAAAGTTCCGGGAGGTGATGGCGGAGCTGAAACGCCAGAAAGTCGGCGGCCGAAAACTTCTACGGGAGATGCCGTGGTACGTCATCATCGGCCCGCCGGCAACCGGCAAGACAACCGCACTGCGGCAGTCTGGGCTGAGTTTTCCCATTGATCTGTCGGATGATTTGCATGGGGTCGGTGGGACGCGCAACTGCGACTGGTTCTTTACTGAAGAGGCTGTGCTGATCGACACTGCAGGCCGCTACGTTCAACAGGAAAGCCAGCCCGACGTCGATGCAGCCGAATGGCTCGGCTTCCTCGATCTTCTGAAAAAGCACCGGGGCCGCCGAGCCCTGAACGGCGTCATCGTGGCACTCGCCATTGACACACTGGCGGAAGGTGACGCGGCCATTCGGGCACATGGCCGCCAGATCCGAAAACGGCTCACCGAACTGCAGGAGAGGCTGGAAATTCGTCTGCCCGTTTATCTGATGCTGACCAAGGCCGATCTCATCAAGGGGTTCGAGACTTTCTTCGCAGGCCTGTCGACGGCGGGACGCGAGCAGGTCTGGGGAACAACCTTCTCACCCGGCGCTCGCATCGACGGCAGCGAAGTCACGCGGGAACTCGAAGCACTGGCTGGCGTGCTTGAACGACGCCTCATTCCCCGTCTGGAAAGCGAGGAAAACCTTAACGCCCGCGCGGAGATCTTCCGCTTCCCGGCGCAGGTCGAGAGCCTTTCCGAGCCTATTCGCGTGTTGGTGGAGACCATTTTCGGTGAAAGCCGCTATGCAGAGAGCGCCTGGCTGCGCGGTATCTATCTGACCTCCGCCACTCAGGAAGGCACCGCAATTGACCGGCTGACAGCAGCACTCTCTTCTTCTTTCGGCCTCCCCGCACAGCCCGCCACCCCAATGCCGCGGGTTGAAACGCGCAGCTTCTTCCTGAAGGACCTGCTCACGAAAGTGATCTTCAAGGAAGCAGGTCTCGGTACGTTTGATCCCGCGGCGGAGGAACGGCGAATATGGATATGGCGCGGTGCGGCAGTGGCCGCGGCGGCGTTGGTTGTCGTGGCCGGCCTGTTCTTTACGATCTCCTACCGGAAAAACAGCGCCGCGCTTGCCGCACAGGCCGAGCAGCTCGAAGCCCTACAGATTCCGCTCACTCCGATTGCTGCGCGTCAGGCGCCACTCGAACCGCTCGATCTGGATGTGGCGCTCGAAGCTGCAACCGAAGTCTTGAATGCCCGTACCGAGCCGCCAGGCGGCATGGCTGCCTTGATTGGCCCTTCTGCGGCAACCGAGATCAGACAGGCGCAGACCGACGCCTACGATCGCTCGCTGCGCAACATATTGGAACCACGTATGGTCGCGCTGCTCGAAGCGACCATGTGGCGTCAGATCCGCGACCCCGAATACCTGCTCGGAGCGCTGAAGACATATCGCATGATGACGGGCTTATCGCCGATGGATCCCGAATTCGCCAAGCAATGGTGGACCGAGCGGCTGCCCGAATTTGCACCGGTTCCACCGTTCCGCACCGACATGGCCACCGATCATCAACTTGCGGCAATCGACAACATGGCGGCGGAGCAGGCCCTTATTCAACCCGATGAGGCGTTGGTGAGCGAAGCCCTGCGCGCCATCTGTTCAATTCCGCTTCCAGTGCGTGCCTATAATGCACTGCTGTCCGACCCGGACGTCAGGGCGCTCAAGGAATGGGTGCCGGCAGATCATGTCGGCCCGAATGGCCTCAAGGTACTCGCTCGGCGCTCGGACAAGACGCTTCGGGTAGGCATCAGCGGCACCTTTACCTATGACGGCTTCCACAACGTGGTTCTTGCGCGACTGGAAGACGTCGCCACGCAGGCTGCGCTCGACCGCTCTGTTTTTGCGGGCGGTTGCTCGGAAAGCGCCACCCCTTCTGTCGCCGCGCTGTCGCAGGACATCCTCAAGCTTTACTACGACGATTACATTGCCAAGTGGGACAGCTTCCTGCGCGACGTGAGGCTCGCTCCACTGACCGACCTGCAGACGGCAAGCGAAAATCTCAAGGATCTCTCCAGCGCAGACTCTGCCATGAAACGGCTTCTGGACGCCGTCGTGCATGAGACGGAACTGACCCGTCCCGAAGATGAGGGGGGCGGCAAAGTCCCTCCTGCGGCAACCTCCAAGCTCCTGTCCAAGCTAGGCAAGATCGGCAAGCTTGCCAAGACGGGCGTGAAGTTGATGCCCGCCGGCTCCAAAGCCGAAGTGGACCTTTCGGGCGCGCCGGTCGCCGAGCACTTCAAATCCATCAAGGGCGCAATTGCCGAGGTCGATGGCCAGCCTCCGGCACTCAATGATGCCGTGGCCGCGATGACTGCGCTTTCGAACATGCTGCAGACAGTATCGGCGAGCCCCGACGCCCAGGATGCCATAAAGCGGCAAGGAGGCTTGGCCGAGCTCACCGGGGCAGTGGCAAAACAGGCCATAACCCTGCCCGATCCACTGGACGACTGGCTGGCCGGCATCGCTGGCGATACAAGCGGCATTGCGACGAAAGCCGTGACCTCTGAACTCAACGCCATCTGGCGCGCTGATGTATTGCCCTTCTGCCAGGCAGCGCTCGCGAACCGCTATCCATTCATCGCTGACAGCGCAATCGATGTGAACGTCGTCGACTTTGCACGGGTCTTTGGCCCGAACGGGCTGATTGACAGCTTCATCAACAATCACCTGATCAACTACATTGACGTGACCCGCCACCCGTGGAAATGGCGAGCGGACATCCGTCTCGATTCATCGTCTTTGGCAGCGTTGGAACAGGCCCGGCTGATCCGCGACAACCTTTTTCCTGGCGGCGCCGGACCGATCCTGACCTTTACGCTCGAACCGAAGGATCTCTCTCCGACCGTCGGCCGTGTGACGTTAAACGTCGACGGCCAGAGCCTCACCTATTTCAACAACCCGACCCGCCCGCAGCCAATGACCTGGCCAGGCAAGGACGGAACCGGTGTGATTACCCTTGCCTTCCAACCGCTCGACGGCTCACCGGAAGTGATGGTCAGCGAAACCGGAAGCTGGGCTTTCCTGCGAATGTTGCGTGCCGGTCGTCTGAGCGGAACGGATCTACCCGAACTTTACAAGTTGCGGCTTGCCGCTCAGGGGCACTACGCCGATTTCGAGCTGCGGGCCGCGAGCGTGGCCAATCCCTACGATCTGAAAATGTTTGCGAGGTTCTCATGCCCGACGAGGCTTTGATCTTGCCAGGCTTCTTTGGAAAGCTGCCCGCGATGGGGGATTTCGTGACGCGCGGTCTGCCGGCAGTTTTCGTTGGCCCGTGGGATCGCTGGATCAGCCGGTATCTGGTTCATCGATTTTCTAAAGGTTCAGTGACCTCTCATCCGGTGTTGCGGTTTATCCTCGGATCCGAGGCCTTTGGCCCCATGACGGGCATCGTGATGGCAAGTTCCGACCGCGCAGGCCGCCGGTTTCCCTTGACCATCGCGGCAGTGCCGCCGACCCCAACCAAAGAAATCGCCGTCTTCGCCGCAGGCTGGTTCGATGCATTGGATGCCGCAGGAAGATCTGCGCGCGACGGCGCGATGGATGGCGATGGGCTCGCTGCCCTTCTTGCGACCCTGCCCTATCCCGCGATCAAGATATCAGGCGGCGTGGTCCGAGGCATGGCATTGTGGATACAGCCTGGCGAGTCAATCGAGATTGATCGTTGTGCACCTGAACCAGCGCTTCGCCACCTCTTCCCCGAAAGTCTGGAGACGAGCTGATGCAGATCTGGAACCAGACAGGCTTCCCGACCGAATTCACGATGGGGATGGACAAGGAGGGCCGCGAGTACATCGCCATCGTCGTCAAGGGAACCTTCGACTTTCCCGAGACGCCAGGTGCCCCCGTGCAAAAATCATCCGTGCAGACACCGCTGGTGATGGCCGACACATACACGGGTGAACCCGGTTTTTCGGGCACCCTCTGGGAAACCGACTTCGCCTTTCGCAAACCGCGCTGCGACGTCATCGCTAACGGATGTGCCTATGCCCCCGGCGGGCGTCCAGTCGACCGCGTCAGTGTCGGGATCAAGGTCGGCAACTGGTCGAAGGTCTTCGACGTGTTCGGGCATCGCGAATGGCGCGCCCGCGGACCGATCTTCGTCGTTACCAGCCCGCAACCCTTCCTTCGCCAGCCTTTCTCCTACGACACGGCGTGGGGCGGTACGGACCGCCTCGACCCGGAGGACAAGCTTCCGGCGAGCTATCGCCTCAACCCCGTCGGCACGGGGTGGGCGCGCCCGAAGAACCAGCATCTGATCCCCGGCCTCCGGCTTCCCAACACCCAGGCTCTCGGCGAGGACATCCGCTCGCCGTTCGGCGACTACCGGCCGATGAGCTTCGGCCCTTACGGCCGAGGCTGGCCGGGCAGGATTGAATTCGGGGGCACCTACGACCAGAACTGGATCGACAACATCTTCCCATTCCTGCCGCCGGACTTCGACGAGCGCTATTTCCAGATGGCACCGCCCGACCAGCAGATAGAGCATCCGAAGGGCGGCGAGGAGGTGGTGCTCGTCAATCTGACGCCAGCCGGGCGCGAGAACTTCCGACTGCCAGCCACCAGCCTTCCGTTGACCTTGTTCAAGGGGCGCGAGAAARCCTTCGAGAGAGCGATACCGCCCGACACCGTTTTGTTAGATCCTGAGAACCGGCGCTTTTCGCTGGTCTGGCGCGTGTCGCAGCGCATCCACCGTACGATCCTCGACTTCAACGAGTGCTGGGTCGGACCGCCGACGAGGGGAATGCTGCAGGCACGAGCAACTGGCAAGCGTTACATCCGCACCTTCGATCTCCCCGCTCGTTTTGACGAGGAGGCAAATGCCGCATGAGCGCTGGTCTGGACATCGTCTCCATTGGAATGGTCACGGCAGTCGGCCTCGACGCTCCGTCATCCTGCGCCGCGATGCGGGCGAGGCTCGACGGCTTTCAGGAGACGCGGTTCGTTGGCTCAAGCAGTGAGTGGATTGTTGGAGCCCCAGTGCCACTCCCGCGCAACTGGATCGGTGAAGAGCGGATGGCACGCATGGCCGCCGCGGCGATCTCTGAAGTCTTCGAGCCGGTGCCTGACGCGCGCGCTCACGCTGCCCTGATCCTCTGCCTCGCAGAGGATGATAGGCCAGGTCGCCCATACCAAGAAGGTTCGGCTTTGCTGCGCCGAATAACGGAAATCAGCAAGTTCGAACCGCAAATCAGTTCGCAGATCGTCGCTCGGGGCCGCCCGTCGGGGCAAGTCGCGCTCGGTCTTGCTCGCAAGATCCTCACCTCCAGCATTGCACCCTTCGTGGTGATTGCCGGGATTGACAGCTATTTGAACAAAGTAGCTGTCCCCCACTATCTCGGCGAGGGACGGTTGCTGACGCCGGACAACCCAAACGGCTTCATTCCCGGCGAGTCGGCCGCCGCGGTATTGTGCCGGAAGGAAAACAACGGCGTCTTCAGCCTTTTAGGCCTGGGCCTCACCCGTGAGTACGCCTCGATCTATAATACTGGTGATCTGCCACTGCACGCCGACGGGATGACTGACGCGTACCGCCGCGCGCTCGAAGAGACTAAAATCGACATGAATCACCTCGGTTACCGCATCTCCGACTTGATAGGCGAGCAATACTGGTTCAAGCAGAGCGCGCTAGCGAGCCTACGCCTGCTACGCGGGCGACACGAATTCCAGGACCTTTGGTCTCCAGCCGAGTCACTCGGCAACATCGGTGCAGCAGTCGTACCGGTGATGCTTGGCATGGCCTGGATGGCCGCCAGGAAGGGTTATGCCCCCGGTAACCCGGTCCTCATCGAAGCATCCAGTGATGCCGGCGTCTGCGGCGCAGCGGTACTCGCCTCGAGGACTGCTCGATGACAGTGTTTGCGAACGGTCTCGAAGTGGCGTGCAAGGCGCAGGCGAACAAGGTGATTGCTGCATTTCCCTATGTATGCTTCACACCGCCCCAGACTCCAGCTACTCCGCCCGGCGTACCCGTCCCGTATCCGACCTTTGGGATGGATAATGATACAGAGAACGGTACTTCCACGGTCAAGATCGGCGGTCAAACAGTCACGCAGAAGAACAAGTCCTACTACACTAAATGCAGCGGCAATGAAGCGGGATGCGCGCCCAAAAAAAACCTCATCACCTCTGTCAACACCGGAAAGGAATATGCCCACGCCTGGTCAGGCAACGTCCGGATGGATGGCGAGCCGATTAGTCGATTTACTGACATCTCGAGCAACGATCACGCCTCCCCTACGGGGGGAGGCCCGCCTTGGCCGAAAATTGCCAGCCTTGATCTCGGGCTAGGAAACTGCGTCGCCATACTACAAAACATAGGCCTTAACGTTCACAAGCACGGACACAAGGGCAAGGCGTGCAATCCCCAAGGCCGGGATCCACCATTGAGACAATCCGATCACATTATGCAGAACCGCTGCTTCACGTCCGGTGGTCGCACGGGTTACCTTTCGAACTGGCCAAATTACACCGAGTATTCTGCGCCTTGCGTCTGCCTGAATGACGGGACATCGCCTACTTCCGAACACGGGCGCAAATCGCAGAAGCAGAAAGCCTATGCCGCGCGCTGGCGTAGTGGCGGCAAAACGACGGTGAAATTCTCTACAGTGAAAAAGAACAACATGGACGCCATGAAATCCGCCTGTAAACGCCTTGCTACGAACCAAGCCGCGCTTGATTGCCTATCGGAAATAATCGACATTTACTTCATGCATGCAGCCGGCGTTTCCACGAAGGAAGAGCTAAACGCAATGGACTGCGCTGTACCAGGCTAAGACGATGCCCAACCCCGATCTCACGACAACAGTGACAGCCATTGAGTTGCTCGACAGAGAGACGCTCCATGTACTGGTCACGACGAATGACATCCGTGACAACTATGTCTCGGAGCTGCGGCGACTGAGCGGCCCTCGTTTTGAGATTGCAGAGGTTCTCTTTCGCCGACCCGAATGGCTCACTGGGTTCACCAGCCCCAGCCCCGACTTGAGCTACGTCGCACGCTGGGACAACATGATCTATGTTGTTGCAGCTGGGAACCAAACACCTGTTGGGCGTCCTTGTGAAGCCATCACCAGGGTCGTAAGCGGCTCTGATGGCCAAGTCTTCGCTACCTGCTATTGGGGACTTCTCCAGTGGTTCCGAAATGGTCAGTGGGATTTTGTCGACTTTCGCCGTGAAGTAGACCTCTTTCATGTGCTGTCGACAGCACGGGATGAGTTTTATGTCTGTGGAACAGAGGGTACTTTGAGCCATTGGGTGAATGGTAGCATCACCTTTTTTGATCTCCCGACCGACGCGCCGCTGTTCGCACTTGCGCAGGACGCAAATCGCGAGATCATCGTCGGTGGCGAGGGTGTTCTCTTCAGGGGTGGCGGCGCAACCTGGGACATGATCGATGCAGGTGAGACGACCTTCCACCATGCCCGCCGCCACGGTCATGCTATCAACCTTGGTGGAGGTGAGAGCGGCTTATACAGACTTACTGATCGCCACCTCGTGCATGTCAATGGCGACGTTTTCGCCTACTACCTTGCCGATCACGGTGACCGTATAGCAACATGCGGAGCCAACAAGGTCTGGATCATTGACCGCGACGACACCTACGCAATCACGTTCGACCATCTTTTCTAACGCGGCCGATGATGTCTGGCGGTCAGGGAGTCTGTTTTGGAGCGAGCCCATTCGCCGCTAGATAGGCTCGCACCCTCCGAGGATCTAGCTCCGCGATCCGTGGCGCCTCCTTCACCGACAGCATACGCACCACGAACAACTCCCCGGCCTCGGGATACTCGGCGTACCGCTCCTTCGCGATTTCCACCCCCGCCTCCCCCGCCACCCGCAGCCCGTCGAGATGCGCCTCAAGCCGCTCGACCAGCCGCGCAAGCCGCTCCTCGTCCATGTCGGGGTTCTCGTCCGGATGGAGCAGGTGGTGGTCGTAGACGGTCCACAGGAATGCCGCCATCTCGGCATGCTGGCGGACGATTTCGCGAAGAACAGGTGCGGTGGGCATCAGTTGAGGTTCACCGATCCGCCACGAATGCGGTTCGCGGCGCTGGCGTGGCTGGTCACATAGGTGCCGCGGATGGTGATGTGTCCGTCCTTCTCCATTATGATCGTCGCCTTGCCGCAACGAAGCTCAATGCGCTCCTCAGCGGTGATCCGCACGCGCTCGCCATCACGAATGACATTCGGCGTTGAAGACCTGCGCGCCGGCTCCACGATTCGGCCGACGATCAGCGGCCGCGTCGCGTCTCCGCCCTCGAAGAGCAGCGCGACCTCTGCACCAATGATTGCTGATGTGAGGTCGGCCAAGCTCCGCGCAGGTAATGCAGTATCCCGAGGGTTGCCGGGAAAGACCACCAACGGCACGCCCGCCTCGAAACCTAGCAACACGCCGATCACAACTCCGTCGATACGTTCCCGTGTGTCGGACATCCGAATGCCTCTCAATTATGACTGATCTTGCTGCCCTTCCAAACGACCTCGCCCGAAGCCTTGCCGTTGAACTTGCCCTTGGCGTTGATCGAAACATCCTTGCCTTCAATCGAGATCGTGCCGTCCTTCTTCATTGCAATGGCCGCCGAGCCGCACTTGATGACAACAGAGTCGCCGGCTTCAATCAGCAGATCCTTTCCGATCTTGATCAACCCGTCCTCACCGATCTCGACGGCGCTGCCCTTGCTGACCTTTACCACCCGGGCGCCGCTAATCTCCGTCCTATCGTCCTCGCCGATCTTCGCACTTCGGCTCTTGCCGATGGTGCTTGTCTGTCCGCTGCCAATCTCGACGCTCTGGTCAGTGCCGATACTCCAGCTGTCGGATGTACCGATGTCATGGCTCTGGCTGATGCCGACGCTGACCGACCTGGTCGCGCCGATAGTGCTCATCTGTGCCGCCCCAACCGTTCTGGTCTCTGCTGCCCCCACGGTATCGATCCGCGCCGCACCCACCGTCACCGTTTGGATGATGCCGACTGTCTGCGTGTGGTTGGAGCCGATCGTCTCGGTGGAATTTGCGCCGATGCCGATCGTCTCGTCGGCGCCGACCGTGAGAGAGCGGTTAATGCCGACCGTCTCGGTGTCGTTGGAACCGATATTGACGGTGCGGTTGACACCTACCTTTGTCGTCTTGTTGTTGCCTACGTCCTCATCGAGGTTCACGCCAACGGAATGCTTTGCATTGTTGTCGATGCGGTCGGACTGGTCATGCTGGACCAACTTGTCACGGTCGTTCTTGATCAGCAGGTTGTGGTCCTTCTGCGCCTGGAAATAAACCTCTTCCGATCCGGCCTTATCCTCGAAGCGCATTTCGTTCCAACCGCCGCCCCCCGGCGACGAATTCGTCTTCAACCCCGATTGGGTGGCATTTCCCGGCAGCTCGTAAGGGGGCATCTCCTTGCCGTTATAAACCCTGCCGGTGATAATTGGCCGGTCCGGATCCCCCTCGAGGAAGTCCACGATCACTTCCTGGCCGATACGCGGGATCTGGATGAAGCCCCACCCGGCTCCGCCCCAGGTTTGTGAAACCCGTACGAAGCAGGAACTGTTCTGGTCCTTCTTGCCGAGGCGATCCCAATGGAACTGCACCTTAACCCTCGCATACTTGTCGGTGAAGATTTCCTCACCTGAAGGGCCGACCACCGTCGCGGTTTGCGGTCCGCGCATGATTGGACGAGGCGTGATACGCTGCGGCCGGTAGATGATGGAGGTTGGAGCGACCTGAAGTGCTGCGTGGAAGGTTTCCTCCCCTGCATAACCAGCCGGACGGTAACCGGGGTCGAATAGGCGATATTCGGCGCGCAGGACAACATGCTCCGTGTTCTGGTCCTTGCGCCGGAAGTTTTCCAGTTTAAAGGTGCAGCCCGAAGCCAGCCCCCGCACAGTACCGGCGGCGGTGATACGCTGATGCGCCGCCTGTATTTCCTCGCGTCTCACCACGGCCACAGCGTCGCCGCGACCCACATTCAAATGGGCACCTGGATGGCGGTAGTGCTCTCCCTGTGATTCTGCGTGAGAAAAGGGCTGTGTCGACTGCGCCATGAGGTCGGCGCCCGGCTTGGTGAAATCATAGTCCGTGTGGGCGTAGGCGCCCGGGTGAACGGAACTGGTTGCCACCCATTCCGTGATATATTCCTGGTCCCGCCGCACCGGGTCGCCTTCCGCGCGGAACTTGACCGTCGCATAGCCCGGCGCCGGCTTCAGCTTGTTCATGGCGTCGGCGAGAATGAGCGTGTGCTCTCCGTCGCCGTACTCGAAAAAATACATGATGCCTTCGTGCTCGAGCAGGCGCTGCACGAAGTCCAGGTCGGTTTCGTCATACTGCACACAGTATTCCCTCGCCTCATAGGACCCTTGCAGCCGCTTTTCAAACTTCGCCGGCTTATACTTCGAGAATATCTGCTCGACGATTTCCACAACACTCATGTTCTGAAAGATGCGGCAGTCAGTGGTGTTGGCGAGCAGCCAGAGCCACGGCCGCAGCTCCGCCTCGTAATAAGCAAAGCCTTCCTCGATCCGCGTCAGGCGGAAGTCTGAAACGAGCCCGCTGAACCACCGCTTGGGATCTCCGGCCTCGCCCTCAACCGAAATTGGCTTCCCAAGCAGTTTGAGCGCGTCGACGTTTTCGTCGGAGCTGACGAAGCCGACGGTGAAGGCAAAACACCGGCTTATCTCGTCATGGCCAATGAGGTGCGTAAATGTCAGCGTCGCGGGCCCAAGCGGCGTCTGGACGGTTGTCTTGCGTTCTTCAGCCATTCGGAGAGTGCCCCTGTCTCGTGACGCCGGCATTCCTGTATCGTGAGCCTAGCACAAAGACCCGCCACCTCGAAAGCCGCATCGGCGTTGCGCAAGGTCATACTCTCCGGACGAAGTACTGACGGGGATTGGGTTTTTACGCGGTCACGCGATGATACCGATCGGCCATCATCACCCAGGCTTTTGCAGGGATCGGAGTTGGGCGGAGCACTTTGTGCCTCCATGGATCCCGTCGGACATTCGTAGTCCCGCCGTAAAGCCACTCTTTCAGCCCCAATCCTTTTCCCTAGGCGAAGCTGCAAAAATTGCATTACTATGGACGCTGTATTCTTGCCGTTCATCAGGACAACGAAGTCAACAATCTGGGCTTACCTGCCATGACGCAAAGAAGTTCGTGCCTTCGGCCGCAATGGATTTTTTTGATCCCGCTGTTGATGCTGTTTTTAACGGCGTTCTCGCAGATGGCCCATGCGGAGCGTAAAGCCGCTATTGTGGTCGGGAACGGCGAATACGAATTTGCGCCTTTATCGAATCCAAAAAACGATTCCAAGCTGATTGCCGCAACGCTCACCGAGCTTGGCTTCGATGTCCTGCTCTTCTACGACGTCAAGAAAGCCGCCGTCGGCGATCTCGAGAATGCAATCCGCAGCCACCTGATCGGTGCCGATCTTGCGATTTTCTATTATGCGGGACACGCGCTACAGCACGAGGGACGAAGCTTGCTGCTACCCGTCGATGTACGGACGGGGTCTGCCAAGGAGGTTATCGATGACGCCATCGCCCTCAATGATCTCATAGACATCGTCAAGAACGATCCAGTCGGAGTCAAACTGATCATTCTGGACGCTTGCCGCAACAATCCGCTCACCACCGAAAAAGGACTGCAACAGGGCCTCGCCAACATGGAGGCCGGCGCAGGTCAGGTTCTCATTGCCTTCGCTACCGGCGCCGGCGAAGTCGCCTATGACGGCACAGGCGCAAACAGCCCTTATTCTCTGGCGCTCGCCAATGCACTTCAGCAGCCAGGCCTCGACATCTACGACACGTTCAGAACAGTGCGGGGGGACGTGCGCCTGGCCACCAACGGATCGCAGATTCCGTGGATCACGGGTTCGATCGAAACCAAATTCGTCCTGAAGCCGGCAGGCAGCGAGAAACCGGCGCCCGTGGTTGCGGGCAGTGACGGGGCACTGACAATCGATCAGGTTCTCTGGTATTTCATTCAAGACAGCGCAGACCCAACGGATTTCGAACGTTTTGCCAAGGCGTTTCCAAACAGCACGCTAGCAGCGGAGGCAGTCAAACGTAGCAGCCTTGAGGTTGCCGAGTTGCAGCAGCGTGGTCTGTTCGTCAGCGGCGCACTTGCCGCCACCCCGATTTCCACCGAGCCACCACCCTCCAATGAGGCCAATGCAGCGGCGGGGGCGGAGTTTGTCTTTCAGCAGGCAGGCGAGCGCGCCGTGAGCGAGACTTTTCGTATCTGGCCGCGCAAGATGCCTGACACACAAAGCGGCATGAAGTCTCTCGTTACGGATTGCGACCTGTACGCAGCCGATCCCAATGATCCTCAACGCGTGGTGCCGGGCGTTACGAATGGACTGGTGAACATCCGCGACGGGCTACGCTCCTGCGGCTACGCGCTGGCGGCGGACCCCAACAATCCGCGCTTGCAGTTCCAGTTGGCCCGCGTCCTCGAAATAGCCAAGCGCTATGACTGGGCGGAACATTTCTACCAACTTGCCGCCACGCAGCAATACAGCGCTGCCCTCGTCAATCTCGGATACATGGCCCGTGCCGGCATCGGTCGCGAGGTCGACTACAAGCGGGCTCTCGATTTCTATATGCAGGCGGCACCGCTCGGAAATCTTAGAGCGAGGACGAATGTAGGAACCGCTTACATACGCGGTCAAGGCGTCCCACAGAATCCCGAAGAGGGAATCCTGTGGTACAGACTAGCGGCATCCAGCGGCTGGTCGAATGCAATCACTGCGCTCGGCGACAGCTTCCGGCGTGGCACCGGAGTGAAGAAGGATGATGTCGAGGCGACAAGGCTTTATGCCGCGGCGGCAGATGCCGGCCAGATCGACGCCATGACCAATCTGGGCCGTGCCTATGTCGGCGGCCTGGGCGTCGAGAAGGATGTCAAACGGGGCTTTGATCTGATGATCCGCGCCACGGAAATGGGTAACCAGTACGCGCCTCTCTATGCAGCGGGCCTTCTCATCAAAGGCGAGGGCAAGGTTCGTGCCGATGCCAATCGCGCACTTTCCCTGCTGGAACTGTCGGCACGCCGAGGCTTCGAGGACGCCTATCTTGAGCTCGCCAAGGGTTACGCTGCGGGCAGCTTTGCCCGCGGAAAGCCAGATTTGAGGAAAGCATATTTCAACGCGACACTCGCCACGCGTTTCAAAGTCGAAGAGGCGGAACAGACAAAGACCTCTGTGGGCGAGAAGCTGGACGCTGCTTCACGAGAGGAAATCGAGAAAGATGTCGAACTCTTCGTCCAGCAGAATGGGCTTTGAGAGCACGGTGGTAGGGTCATAGTGGCATAATTGCACGGAACGCGGGGATGGCATTGCGCTGGATTGTCGAAAGAATTGGCCGGCTCTTGCGTTTCGGGAGGTTGAAGAGCGCCGTCAGGATCGTCGATCCCGCCGCCGCCGGGGACAGTCTTCAGTACGTCCTTCGAGACCCGGTTGACGAAGCCAAACCCAGAAGCCTCATTTCCGTCCTCGGTGCGATGCCCGCTAATCTCGCCGAGATTCTTGACACTGCCGTCAAAGCTTGCAGGGCCAATGGCGAATTTCCAGTTATCGTTCTGTCAGAATTGCGTCCCGACCTGACCGCTGCAAGTTCGGCCCCTTTGGAATTTGTCCCAACCCGCAGCCACCTGCCATCACTTTCCCCCGAAATCTATGGCAGATACTCTCGTCGGCGCTGGTCTTTGATCATTGCGAAATGGGATATCGCCAGTGAAATCACAATCTCATCGACCATCGAGGAGTTTCTTGCCGATCAGCTCGGCGCGGATGTTTCCATGAGCTCACATTCGAGCAATCGCGGCATGCAAGGGACGGTCAGCGCGGATGCTGAAGACAAGCTGCTCGACCGCTTTCGCGGCCATGGCGGCTCCATTAACGAAATTCAGGCGCCCCAGACGCCGGCGAACCTCGGTGCGGAAGGCATCTGATAGCGCCAGGTCGAGCGTTGTCGTCACACGATCCGACTCCGAGTACCGTAAGCAGAGACCCAGGCCCGCAGTTTGGGCATAAACGGCGCGAAGATGCTGATCGTCCATTTCCGGCGCCTGGTTGGGCACGAAGATCGAGGGGATCCCTCCCAGGATGCTCTCATGGAAGCTGTTGTACCCCGCGGTGGTGACAAGAAGATCGATCGCGCTGGCGCACTCAGCCAAGGGGTAAACGCTTGTCCGCAAAACGCTCGGCCATTCCTGCTTGGGAGGTGGCGCCAACGGATTGAGGACCTGAACCGTCTGCACATTCCGTCTGGCCAGATCGGCGAAGATCAGACTTGGGAGATCCTGCAGGTCGAAATTGCGTTGCGAGCCCAGTTGTACTGCAACCGTGAACCGGTCCGGGTTGACGCCAAGCTTGGCGGCAGCTTCGCTCCTGGGCAGGCCGGAACCCGGATCCAACAGAAGCACTGGGGGAACAGCAACTGCCCCGGGCATATCGCGGGTCGGACCATGGTCTTCGTCATGCGCAAATTCGCCTGGTTCGATCACCATGTCGAATATGTCCTGAACGCCCGGCTCGAAATTGTGGGAAAGACGCCACAACGCACGCCGGATCCAGATCCAGGCGAGGTCGCGTCGGCATTCGGCAACGGCAATTAACCCTGGAAACGGCCTGTTTCCATCAAACACCACCGCCGAGGCATCAAACGCCTCCACTGCCGTCACCAACTCCTGCGCATAAGCCCTGTTCCAGCTTTCATCCGTTACGCCGATTGCCAAACCGGAAGGAGTATAGTCGACAGCGTGACCTCGCGCGTGGGCCAACGCCGATCCGGCCGATCGAGTAAAGAAAATCGGATCCGTATCATCGGGCAGCCGCTCCGCGATCGCCATCAGTCGTGTGATATGACCGAGCCCGATGCCGTTTGTCGCCACAAGTAGCACACGGCGCTTCTTGCCTATACGTCGCGGGGCGGGTTCAGGCGTCACACTTTCGGCAGTCTTGCCAGGTGAACATCCGCTGCCCGCCGTCCGGCTGTTTTCCAGCCAAGAAGCCCTGCGAAGCTCAAGATCATCATAGAGGCGTGCCATGCGTTGCGGATATTGATCGATCGCAAATTTCCTTCGGACGAGCTCCTTCGCGGCATTTGATTGTTGGAGATAGGTCGAAGGAGAGGCAATGAGGCGCTCGATGACGCTTCGCGTTTCTGCAATGTTGCAGTAGACCGCGCCATCTTCGAACAGGCCTTCAAATGAAGGGTCAAGCACTGTCACCAAACCGCTGGCCATCGCTTCTGCGATACATACTCCGAAGGCTTCCACCCATTGCCGACTGTGAAAATAGACATAGAAATCAAGGCGTCTGAGAAAGTCTGGGACGCTGTTTTGCGCGAATGGACTGATCTGCCAGTTTGAGCCGATCCACGGCTGGATTGGCTCTGGGACGCCGCCCAACACCTTGATGGCAAAATTGGGTGCGTCAGGGTAAGCTGCCCGCAGGTCATCTGCAGAACTGGGCCATTTCGCCGGGTCTCCCCTCGTGTGGCGTCCCAGATTCACGATACGTGCCGGAGCTGATCGCTCCGGCGACGCCCATTCAGCGGCGTCGACCATATTATACAAATCGTGTCGGAGAAGCGGAGGACTGTCGGTCCCAATACTGTTGAACTGCGACCGGACCTTTGGCCCGACGGGAGCGAACGCGACTGGAACACCAAAGAGCCTGTCCAATACGCGTCCCACGACCGTCAGATCGTATTGCGGAACGCGATTACCGTCGAACAGAGGATGATGAACCACGCAAACGACGCGGTGAGGTCTTAAGCGCACCGGCGAACTCGGCATACGCTCAAAAACTGCAGGATGGTGAGCCAGAAGAATGTCGCAGGTTGCCTCTTCCGACCCTGTTAGCCAGACGGTATTCGATTGTTCAATTGTGGTGGCCGTGCGACTGTCGAAGACGCCTAAGTCGCGGGTGCGCTGTCCGAGGATGGGCAGTAGCCCACAACTCACTTCCCACTGTCTCGCCGCCTTGAGCTCGGCTCTCAGTGCGCTCGACGTACCGCCAAGAAATCGTGGGTCGGCAGCATGAACAACGTCAAAATGCATCAGCCAACCCCGAGATTATTTGCTGCACTCGGAATACCCTACCCTCAAATGAGCTTGAACCCGGTTTCAAATACCCCGACGCAGCGAGACATTTCCACCGCGCTGGTCGCAGCCTCGCGAGGCAGAGAACAGAACGAGCGCTAATAGGCTGATCCGCGGCCCCAGCCCCGTTCGGATTGGGTGTCCAACTTCCGTACCGCAACAGGTTGCCGTTGAACCCCCTTCTTCATCTTTTCGACTGCCAAGTTGCCGTAGCAACTGCGAGGATGCTTTGCGAGGAAAGCCTGATAGGATTGACGCGTGTTCAGCTTTTGTGCCCGGCGCCAATCGGCAGATTCAGCTCGACTCGGTGGCGCACTTTGACAGTTACGGGCATTGGTTGGCGCAAAGGGTTGGTACGTCCAGGACGGCACGCATGCCGTCAAAAAGACCGAGAAAAGGACGGAAACACGTTTCAGCATGCGAGACGCTCCAATCCGGGATTTAGGCTAAAAACCTACAAGGAAGAGTAGAATAACTGTCGCCAAATAACAAGCTCCGCAGTTCGCACCGACGTCCCCGCGCCCTCCTTGCGAGGAGAAAACTATTCCAGTAGCTCCGAGCTTACTGGCACAAGCTTTCTCGATTAACGCCGTCAAACATCGTTCCTATAGGGCCGGTGAAACCGACCCGGACCGCAGTCGCGAACGGCGTGCCGGGCGCGGCATTCTCGTGTCGCGTTCCCTTATAACAACTGAAGCCTATGTGCCTGCCCATGACTGCCCAACAGAGGATCTAGTATGACTGAAAATAGCTCCGCCAATAATTTCCCTCCCGGGTACGAACTGCCAAAGGTATGGCATTGGGAAAAAGGCAACGGCGGACAGTTTGCCAACATTAACAGGCCCATTGCCGGCCCCACCCACGATAAGCTTCTGCCTGTCGGAACGCATCCCCTGCAACTCTACTCGCTGGCAACTCCGAATGGCGTGAAGGTCACTATCATGCTGGAGGAACTGCTTGCGCTCGGCCGCAGCGGAGCGGAATACGATGCGTGGCTGATTAGGATCGGCGATGGCGACCAGTTCGGTTCCGGCTTTGTGGAGGTCAATCCAAACTCGAAGATTCCAGCACTGATGGACCGTTCTACAGCTGAGCCGACACGGGTGTTCGAAAGCGGATCAATCCTTCTTTATCTGGCAAGGAAATTTGACGCCCTGATACCACAGGAGCACAAGGCACAGACGGAGACGATGAATTGGCTGTTCTGGCAAATGGCCTCGGCGCCCTACCTCGGCGGCGGCTTTGGCCATTTTTACGCCTACGCTCCAATGCATATCAAATATGCCATTGACCGTTTTTCGATGGAGGTGAAGCGTCAGCTTGACGTGTTGGACCGTCATCTTGAAGGCAACCGGTTCATGGCGGGCGACGAATACTCGATTGCGGATATCGCAATTTGGCCCTGGTACGGGAACCTCGCGCAAGGAAAGGCATACGGCGACTCCGCAACCTTCCTTGATGTTGAGACCTATAAGAACCTGCAGCGCTGGACTGCTGAGATCGCAAGCCGGCCGGCGGTCAAGCGCGGCCGCATGGTCAACCGGATCAACGGCGATCCTTCAGAACAACTCCATGAACGACACGATGCCTCCGACTTCGAAACGCAAACACAGGATAAGGTAGGCTAGAGGCAGAGGGGCCGTCTTTAATCGGTTGGTTGCGAAGGTTTTGGCTGCAGGCGCACGTCAAACCTGCCGATCTTGATCTTGCGCTTCCAGCCGTGCCCTTCGAAGTCGCTCGCTTTTTTCTTCCCTTTTTCGGCGCTCTTCCTCCGCATTCTGGCGAGCGAAGCGCGTCGTTTCTTCGAAAGCATCGAGCCGTTGCTGCCTGCTCGACCTCGAGGATTTTCTGTTGCCGTGCTCTGTCATTTCCATTCTCCTCGCGGGGGTCGTCGTGTCATTCGCACTCCTGAGCCGCATCCCGTGGTGTCCAATCCTGCATACAGCAGTTGCAGCGCAGGATGCTCGCGCGCCGATGAATAGATTTTCACCTGCTCTTGTCTGCGCGAGAAAGAGAAACGTTCTGCTTCACAAACCGTTCAGTGCGGCACCGTACGAGCGCTTTGACTGCTAGATAGGACGATGCCATCTCGAGGAAATGGCCACTGTCGAATTCCTCAACCTCGATGAGGCAGCTATGTTCCACGTTCTGATGAGATGTTTGCGGCATTCTGATCATCGGTGCCAAATGTCATTCGCATTTCATGTGCCGGCTCGCGCCAAGACTGCGATAAAGCGCTTCTCCTGCTTTTGACGAATGCAGTACAATACCCGTGCAACCGCGGCTCTTCAAATACGCAACAGCCTTGGACCTAAGCTTCGTGGCAACGCCCAATCCTCTAAACTCCTGCTCGACCCAGAAACCAGAACCACGTAACGCCCATCGCCTCGATCTCGAGGATCCAGCGATCTCCTGTCCTTGGATTGCGATGCGTCGCACTCCTATCGACACAATTGTCGTCATCAAACTTACCGACGGGTCGGCGTCGGGGTAACCGAGCAACAATCCGGCATTAACGCCCAGCGGAAGCGTCGCTAGCCTCGTCCAGGCAGCAACAATCGAAGGAACCGAAGAAGTTGGAAATGGAGATCATTTCGGCTCTGATAGCCACATGCTTGTTGAGGCTGCCAATCACCTCCTGTGCCAGCGGGATCAATGGTTTCGGGGATGATGCAGCAAGTACTGTCACTGACGCAGAACGCCGTGTCGGCAACCCCGCAGCGCGCTAACAAAAGAGGCTCGCCACGAGATACCTGAGGCGAGCCCTTAGCATGTGATGTTGCGCCACGATAACCTACCCGTGACAAATGAAAATCTGACGCATAAAGATTAAGTAACTACTAAAATGCAAGTGGAACACAGTGTTTATGCACTGCGGTTGAGATCGACCCATCATCCTTAAAAAACCACGACGTTCCCAGGGTTCCTTATAGCTTCGGGCTTTTCGGCCACACCTTCAGCCTGGATGTAGATCCATTTTAAGTCGCAAACCATTTTCAGCCCGCCAACCGAGCCGGATCATGCTCGCCCCCTTACGGCGGCTGCCTCACTGAGGCAGTCGCCAGACGCCAGGCTGGCGCTTGGGGTCATTTCCGCTGACCCGCTGAACTGGACCGTATTACGCGACGCGGTACGCCAACCCAAGGCACAAGCCAGAGATGAAAAGTATCAATGCGATTGCGAACTTCGTTCGATCAGTGAAAGCATAGAACGAGGCCTCGGGAGGCGCTCCGTCGATACTGTCGGCGGGTGTCTCCTCTTCTGGTTTTTCAGGATCGCCCGCTAATGGCCGCAGGTCGCACGGAATATCGGCAGTTGAAACGACGACCCGTCTCACGCTGGCCTCATCAAACTTCACAGAAAAGGAAATCTCCTTGCTCTCTTTGATCGTCAGCAAGGCTCTCCGAGCGGCGGCCTCCTCGTTTTCGGCTTCGACAAGTGACGTGTGCATCACGAGATAATGTGGCATTCGATCCCTCTTGCTGTGCTGTTCGACGGTGATCGGCAACTCCACCGGCCACGTCAAGCGCTAGAGCGTGATAATGTGTGCCACTGACCCACAATCCGGTTCCACGCCAGAGCCGGTCGAGAATGAAAGATCATTGCGCCTGCCTCGGACGGATTAGGGTGCGCTACATATCGGCGGCCAATGCCGTCGCGGCTTCTCCAGCGTGCTAAGCTTTTTAGGTACTCCCGTCGAAACATCATTGCTTTCTGCGCCAACCACGAGCCCAAGACGCTGCGCCAACATATGCGCATCGGCAGGCGCTCGAACTTCAACGTTGTTGTCGAAATAGAGGTAAACATCCCGCCCCTTTTGGGACGGGGAAAGCGGCGCGGTAACCCATTCCGCGTAAATGGGCTCTTCGCCGCGGGCCCATGCAGTAACCCGCTCCGCCCAGGTTTTCAAAGCGTCATCGTCATTGCCGCTGACATAGAGTTCTTGGGACCCATAAAGGCGGCAATAGACAAAGTCGGCCGTACGTCCAGCCAGACAGCCAATGCGAACAGCCCCAAGTTTCGTCATCGTAAGAAACGACAAGAGGAAGCTCTTGTTCCTGCACGCCCATCCACTTTCCGGGCCTGCGAAAAATGCGCATCACGAATAACCGAGAACCACGACTGATGACCCTAATGTCCAATAATGCGACCTAGCATTCGATCCTGGACATTTTCTGGTCCGACTATTAACGCGGCGATTGAAGTTGCGCGTTCCCGCTCGGCGTAGTTATTGATGTATCCCTCTAGCAGGATGACAGGACCCAGCATCTTAATCGTGATGGCAGAGCTATCCAGATCGGGGTCGGCGGACATTGCCGCTTCAACGGATGCAATAGTCGCAGCCGAACTATGACCGCTCGTGCAATGCTGTTCATGGCTAAAACTGTCTGATCCGAACTTCATCGACTTTTCTCCTTCTGTTCCCTTAAGAAACAGTCGAAGGATCATTAAGTTCGGGCGTTGGACTTAGGTCTGAATGAGAGGCGACGACCCATCGCTCACCCAAGCTGGACGCTGGATCACGGGCATCTTGTCGTGTTCGAGGAACGGAGTGCGGGCACCGTTGAACGTCACCGCATCGTTCGAAATGGCATAAGGCCAGTTACTTGATCAATTGCTTCTCACACGGATAGAGCCGTCTACTGGTCATTGAGAAATGATTGAGCCGCGGGACGAGCACAGTCTATTAGCTGGCCTTTTTCATCTCGCTCTGATCATCGGGCACGATATGCAGACCGGCTTCGTGAGCCGCCTCCACGAAGGCACAGCGCGCCGTCTCAGCATCGACATAGCATTCGATGGCTTCCACCGACCGCCAGAGCGCGCTGTGGAATGCTTTTCCATTTGCAGGCCACTTCCCGCCCACAAGCATTTGAGCCAATTCTTGGACCGTCTCGGCATGACGATAGTTGCCTGTGCCGCCGATTTCCACTGTCAGGGGCCTGATGAAAACGGGAAGAACAGCGTCCATTGATGAACTCCTTGCCAGGTGCAGCGTCAGCAAATGGTGGAGTGGTTCGCATTCGTCTAGGTAAGTCGAGAAATTTATTCCTGCGGTAATGAAAGGATGACCTGAGTTAAAGACCTGCAAGAGTCATATTATTGATTATTTCAATGCCTTATCTCGAATACTTCCACTGACTACGCAAGCAGGCTTCCACGTCGGCTCAGTGGCGTCGATAAACTGAAGGCTAGATGGCCGGCCGAACCCTCAATGGGGAAGACTAGCCTTCGCTCAGCCGACATTGATCGCGGAGATCGAGTTTCGCCGATTGTCTGGAGATGCCAATCTCCGCCATGCATTGGAGCCGTGAGATCCAGGACAATGTTGCTGTCCATGGCCGAGAAAATACAGGCTAAAACAGGCAGGGCGCTCGACCCTTGCGGGGAGCGCCCTGCCAAACCCGGACGACCGCAGCCGGCAGAAATCTGCTCGGCAAGGATCATCGAAACGGGTAGTGAGGCGTTATTTGGTGTGCGCCGGTTCTTTTTCAAGCTCTTCCGTCCGTTCGAGTTCAAAGAAGTAGATTCGGGATTCGCCTCTTCTCGTCATGGACTATTGCCGCACTCTCGGCGCCGGCAAACCGCATGATCCTCAGGCAAGCCACCCGACCGCTCGCCTGAAGACCGCGCCGCAGATAGGAGAACAGGATCCGCGCGGCGCCCGAGCGCCCGAGCTTGTGGAAACGAAGTGCCAGGCGAAGCGGTATCCGTGCTGGATCGATGGCAATCAGGCGCCGCTTGCGCGTCCCAAACAGTAATGCGTCCGCACGCGCTTTGCGCCAATGCCGACATTGCGCATATCGGGTAAATCATCGTGGTTGCCGGCCCGCGAATTTCGACGATCGCAAAAGCTTGCTTCATTCTTAAAGGGCACAGCCCTCGGCCCCGCCTTTATCGCCTTGATCTGTGGAGACGACCGTCCGTGCGTGCCATCAGTAGTAAGGCGAGAAACACGCCTGTCGTGGGCCATAATAGGGCTGGAACGTGTTGTCATAACTCCTGTAGGATCGATAACGCGCATAACACCAGCGCATATGCGCATTGCCACCGTAATACGCTCTGCGATAATATCGAGGCGTATAATAAGACGGGCCGTAGTAACCCGGATCGTAGTAGTCAGGCGCGTAATAGTTCGGCTGCGCCAGCAATCCGCCGACTATTGCGCCTGCCGCGAGACCGCCGAGCGCCCAGCCCCACCCCCCGTTGCCATGATGGTGATAGTATCCGCCGTTGTAGTAACCGCCGTGGCCGCCATGATAGTCCACCGGCTGCGCCCGCGGGGAATCGATCTTCGGGGCGACGATGGTGGGGAATGCCATGGCCGGCGGGACGCTCGCCAACGCCGTCGCAAGCGACACGGCAACGAATGCTAGCCTTTTCATCGGCTTCCCTTCCGTCAACTTTGCAGTCCACCATCATACCGCGGAAAGGACGATGTCGCACTTGATTTCCAGTGGGCGGTCAACGGTCCAGAAGGGCTGTCTTTTACCTCACTGCTCCTATGATCGCTCAAGGCCAGCTTGGCCAGAACCCTGTAATCCAAAGCGGCCCGCGATCGCGAGAGAAGCGCAGGCATTGCCTTCGAAGAGCTAAGCTTGTCCCTCTCTGGCATAGGAGATTTCGTCCTGTACAGGATGCTGGGTGTCCAGTTGCGCCCTGTTAGAGCCGCACCTCTCAAAGATACCACGTCGCGACTGTCATCAGGTTAGCTGCGTCATCACCTTCCAGCCGGGACAGCCCAGAGTAACAAACCCATCGATCTGCAGTATGCCGGCATCGGCATCGACGATATATCCTTGTCACCATACGCCAGGCGGGCCAATGACAGGCGATCCGTCACCGCAGTTCAATATTGACAGCCTTCGGGCCTTTTCCTCTGTTATCCGGTTCCGTGTCGAATGAGACTTTCTGCCCCTCGCGGATGGTCTGGATCCCAGACGCCTGAAGAGCCGAGATGTGCAGGAACACATCGCTGCCGCCCCCCTCGGGACTGATAAAACCGAACCCCTTGTCTTCGTTGAAGAATTTCACCGTGCCCGTTGCCATTATAACCTCCAGACTAAGAATACGATCAACATGGAGCCGACGTGCAGCCTACGCAAGCGGAAATATGGGCCTCATCCGCTGGTCCAGAGGCTGCTCTCTGCCAGGATATTTCGCCCGACCTATGACTGCCGAAGGCCCCCTCGCCGCTTCATTGTTGTCGACCGATCGGAAGAGGTTTACGTTTGCGACGATATCGGGACGTGACTTACTGTGTTTTGCGTTGTGGACCAGGCGCGGTCTCTCGGCAATCCCGCGCATCGTTGGCCCACGACGCAGCTTCAGATTGACCGGCGTCTCGTTTCCAGTTGGAGGCAACTCATGGGTCAGATGATGAAGGCTGCTGTCGTTCGACAGTTCCGCACACCCCTGGTGATCGAAGATGTGCCAGTGCCATCTCCGCATCCGGGGCAGATACTCGTCAAATACGAGGCGACTGGCGTGTGCCATACCGACCTCCATGCAGCCAATGGGGATTGGCCGGTGAAGCCGAGTCCACCATTCATACCGGGGCACGAGGGCGTTGGCTATGTTTCGGCAGTCGGCGCCGGTGTCACGAGAGTGAAGGAGGGCGACCGTGTTGGCGTGCCCTGGCTACACAGCGCGTGCGGCTACTGCCCGCAGTGCCGAACCGGTTGGGAAACACTCTGCGCCTCGCAGTCGAACACCGGATACTCCGTTAATGGCACCTTCGCCGAGTATGGGCTCGCTGATCCTGAGTTCGTCGGCACACTGCCTGACCATTTGGAGTTCGGCCCCGCTGCCCCGGTTCTTTGCGCGGGCGTCACTGTCTACAAGGGATTGAAAGAGACAGAGGTGCGCCCAGGCGAATGGGTTGCCATTTCGGGCGTGGGAGGCTTGGGTCACATGGCCGTCCAGTATGCCAAGGCGATGGGCATGCATGTCGTCGCCGCCGACATCTTCGAAGAGAAACTGGCTTTGGCAAAACAGCTCGGGGCGGACGTCACGATCAACTGCAAGGCTGGCGACGCCGTCGAGCAGGTTAGGAAGGCGACCAATGGCGGTGTACATGGGGCTCTCGTTACGGCGGTCTCCCCCGCCGCCATGGAGCAGGCCTTTGGCTTCCTGCGATCGCGTGGGACGATGGCACTCGTCGGCCTGCCACCGGGGATGATATCGCTGCCTGTGTTCGAAACAGTCCTGAAACGCATAACAGTTCGGGGATCGATCGTCGGTACGCGCCAGGATCTGGAGGAATCGCTGCAATTCGCGGCCGAAGGAAAAGTCATACCTCATTTCTCCTGGGAGGGTCTCGAGAGCATCAATGACATTTTCCACCGTATGGAAGCGGGAAAGATCGACGGTCGCATCGTCATGAGATTGTAACGCTTGTACCAGCCAACCGGCGGTTCCGATTTTGGACAACAGGGTTCGCAAGGCGGCATTGCGATCGGAAATCTTGCGGGGGGATCCGCTCAGTTGCGAAACGACCTTAGGTAGCTCAGAACCGTGCCGCTGCGGGAGGTTTTCACTCCGACAGCCGGTTCGAGGCATAGCAGAGCCAATGACCTTTGACCCACGGAAAGGTATCGCCATGAACAAGGGCTTGTTGTCTGATGCGCGTGACGGACTATCCAGAAGAGATCTTCTGCTGGTGGCGGGAACCGCCGCCGCGACGATCGCCAGTTACAGCAATGGCGCCAAGTCCGCGTCCCAGCCGGATGCATTCTCAATCAAAGACGTGAAACAAGGCGAGGATATTTTTACCTACATCTCCAGAATGAAGGGCAGTTTTGAACCGACCATATACCAGCAGATTATCGGTGCTGCCAATGAGTTCAAGGAGGGAGATCAAGCCATCGGCGTTGGCGCCGACAACGATGCGACGCGACGATATGCACGCATTCTGTTGACGAATACCAAGCTCGCAGACCTCTACGCGAGGCCATTATTTCAGGATGATCTGCAACAACTCATCTGGCAGACCACCGACCAGGCCCAGTACGAAAAGGTCAAGGACTGGACCATGGGCGAATTGAAGGAATTTCTTCTCGCCGAGCCAGAGGACGAGATTAGGGGTGTCATGAATGGCCTGACCAGCGACACCATCGGCTGCGTGCCGAAATTGATGAACAATGAAGAGCTCGTTTCCGTCAGCCGAAAGATCTTTAACGCAATGCCTGGCACCAAGCTTGGCGCGAAGGGATACATGGGCGCACGCATCCAGCCCAATTCACCGACGGACCATCCCGACGACATAATCTGGCAGGTCTTCGACGCATTTTCGTATGCCACGGGCGACATCGTCATCGGCACCAATCCTGTTGACAGTACGGTCAACAGCGTCGCCACGGTCGAACGTGCGCTCAAGGACATTGTCGACACCTTCAAGCTGCAGGATGTGATCCCGTGGTGCGTCCTCTCGCACATCGATGTCCAGGCCGAGGTAGGCGACAGCTTCCCCAAAACCGTCGCGACGATGTTCCAGAGCCTTGCGGGAACTGACGATTGCAACAAGATCTTCGACATCACGATCGACAAGATCCTGAAATATGCGCGGGCGAAGAAGGGGCAGCGATATGGCCTCTACTTTGAAACCGGACAGGGCTCGGAATTTACCAACGGGGCGGCGAACGGCGTCGACATGATGGTTCTTGAGTCACGAAAATACGGCTTCAGCAGGGCTGTAGGATTGGAGCTTGCCAAGGTGCAGCCCAAGGGCGCCTGGCTTCACGTCAATGATGTCGCCGGTTTCATCGGGCCGGAGGTTTTCAAAAGCCGAGACCAACTCGTGAGATGCTGTCTCGAAGACTTGGTCATGGGCAAGCTCCATGGCCTTACCATCGGTCTGGACATTTGTACGACATTGCACATGACAGTGAGCCTTGATGACCTGGATTGGTGCCAGGATCAGATTATGCCGGCCAATCCCGCTTATCTGATCGCGCTGCCAACGAAGAACGACCCGATGTTGAGCTACCTCACCACATCGTTTCAGGATCACGTGCGCTTGCGCGAAAAGTTCGGCTTTAAGGTCAACGATGCGATTTGGGACTTCTACAAGCGGCTCGGCGTGGTGGGTAAGGACAACCGCTACACGGCGAATTATGGAAATCCCCTTTGGGTGTACTTCCAATATCGCCTGGCCAAGGGCGACAAAAGATCGCGTGAGCAGGTCTATGCGGAAGGCCGGCAGAAGATGCGGGAGATTGAGAAGCGAGGGGTCGACATTGCCACAGGGCATGGAAGGAACAGATGGGATCTCAATCATACGCTTTCGACCAAGGTCAAAGGCTTGTACGAGGATGCGAAGCAGTCCCTCTGGACCGAATTCACGCCCGAGTTTATCGCCGGCATTCCCGATGCCGTTTCAGTGCACACACAGTCCAGGGATCGCAATGACTACATAGCCCATCCCATGAGCGGCGAGATGTTGAACGCGGAAGGATTGCGGGACGTCGAAAGACTGAGAGATGCCTGGGGAGAGGATATCCCTCAAGGTCAGATCGTCATTTCCGACGGACTAAATGCAAAGGCTATCATGGATGATGGACATCTTGCACCGTATCTCGAGGAGATGCGCCGGCTGCTGGCCACAGCTGGCGTCGCAATGAGCAACAAGAACATTGTTGTTACCAGCGGAAGGGTGAGAGCCGGATACAGGATCGGGGAGGTACTTTTCGCAAGGGCAAATCCCAACAGCTTCCGAGGCATTCTTCACATCATCGGCGAGCGACCAGGGACGATGCACCACGCCTATTCGGTCTACATTACTGTCGCCAAGGGCAAGCGATGGTCCGAAAAGGATATCGATCACGACATCACCAAGCTTGTCAGCAATGTCGCGGACACGGCCCTGCCGCCCAACGAAGCCGCCAGAGAAACACTGACCATCATCAGGGAAATCGTCGGACGGAATGTAAACGGCAGCCGTCGCTACGGGGAATAGAAAGGCCGCGTACGGGTGCTCCTCTCCCCGTTATCAGGACCGCAGGTCCAGACCCGATCAATCGATCCTCCGGCCCACGCGCACCAGGTGTTCGTCCGGATCGGACACGGCGAATTCGAACATGCCCCATGGCTGCTTGACTGGTGGATAAAGAAGCCTGCCTTTTAGCCGGGCCGCCAGTTCTTCGACATCGTCAGCGTAGAAGTAGATGCCGAACGGACTCTTGCCGGGAACGAGCCAGTCCTCGGCCGCCTTCGTCAGGTGGATTTCGGCGCCTCCGTCGTCCGTCAATATCACGTAATCGCCGTAGTCCTCAGAATCCGGATCGCGACGGAAGCCCAGCAGGCCGTAAAAGTCTTCGCTCGCAGCGAGATTGTTGCAAGGTATAACGGCGACGACCCTTCGCTTCTCGGACATAGATAGGCTCCAGCTTGTTGTGACCGATATCCGAATAGCACCGGAGGCCTTTTTGGGAAAAGATCGAAGCCAGCTCCAATGGGCGGCAATGCACATAAGCGCGCCGACTGCCATTTTATGGATCGGTTCGCCAATTTCCTCCGGTGAACCAAATAAGAACGTGCGCGAAACAGAGGACGGTCACAGAATACCATCCCACGCGGCGCCTCAGACCACCGGGAGCTCCGCCTCTCCACCGCCTCTCTGGCACGCAGAGTGTAACCAGATTTTACTTCACCAGGTTGCGCGCAATCTGCACAAGCGCACCGTCACTGGCATCCGACGTCTCTGTTTGATTTCCAGCCTCAAGCCAACAGACGTTCATAACTGCCAGAATATCCTCATCCGATTGATCCACACCAGCCGCGTCGAAGTCTCTCCGGATGATGGCAAGGATATCGTTGCGGTTGACGTCGGCTGCCCCTCTGGCAAGCTCATCCGAGTATGCTTTCGCGTTTTCGTCGGCGAGCGCCAGTTTTTCCGCCGCCCAGATACCAACCAGCTTGTTGCGCCTCACCATTCTCATCACATCTATCCGAAGGCTAGCCATCGAAAACCCTCCGTTGCGTGTCTGCCTGCATCATATCCTTGTCTGCGATCCCGACAAAGACGATGAATGGAACTGGCCCTTGAATAATACGCTGCGTGCTCGGCGAACTTTCTCTGGACGCAGCGCCAGCTGAGGGCTGGAATGGCGTGGCATTTTCTCGATTTTAGTCGGAACAAAGGCCAGCGTTGCTTTTTTGATGGGTTGAAATGGCGGCTTCTTTCGTTGCCGTTTCTTTGATGTCCAAATGCTCTCCTCGCCCCGCTTGTGCTCAGGTGGGGAACTTTTGCATGACCCACCTGATCCGATGCCAGAGTTTTTGATTACACTCGCGATCACCATCGCCGCGTATCGTTATGCCGATGGCCTGAAGCCACAACTGCCGCTCCGTGGGTCGGCGGTGCGGATGACTATCTAAACCTGATCCATCAGCGTTTCTGTCTGAACAGGAGTGCTTAATCCGCACACTGTGAACCCGTGGCAGCCTAACGCAAACAATTGTCTTCCGGCAGCAAGATTTCGACCGGCCGAAAACGGTACTGGTTTTGCGCGGAGACGAAGTAATTGAGTGTCAATGCACGGCAATGCGACCGGAGGGCTGGGATCTGGTTGCATTGCCGGTTGTACTGCGGCCGGATGGGTCCTTCCGTTCAATCAAAGCGCAACTTGCAAAAGTGCCCCCGTGCAGAACGGCTGACGGTCGAAGATGTGACCAATCTGCTACGCGCACCGAGGAGACCGGGAAGTCTCGCCATCGCGCCCGCCCCCAAAAACGCCTCTGGAGGAGGAACTGATGTCAGCGAGAACGCTGCGGGAAGAATTCGAGCACCTGTCACGCTTCGTGTGGGTGTCGTGGAACAACAGCGGTCGCGAGCAGGCTCTGCTCGTGGCCCGCAGCTTCGCCGCCGACTTCCCCTTGGTCGGCACGGCCGAAGACTTCATGCGCCGCGCCGAAGCAATGCGACAGGAGCCCGGCAGGCTCACCCAAAGCTCGACGCAACCGCCCTCCACGCTTTCCGCCATCTGCGCAAAAGCAACGGAATAGCTTGGCCATTGCGCAAGCAGATCAGATGGCGACGTCGGCGCCATGCGACGAACGGCACGTCACAAGGGCCGACTGGCATGTCGCGCGTATGTCACCGGGATAAATGAGCCTGACAGGAACGAGAGATGCGGTCCGAGTTTGCGTATAAAAGGAAAAGCATCATGCTGTTGCTTCGACTGTCGGGATTTGGACAGGAGCGCGCCGAAATTCAAGCGGGCTCTTGCCTGTCCAACGGCGGCAAGCGTGACTGAAGGAGCTCGGATGGTGAAACCCCAACAACCAGGCAATCTGGGACGCCTGAAGATCGTCTTCGAGGTAACGCATCGCAAGCTCACGGCGCATTTGATCCAGGACCTCACTAAAGCTTAGGCCCTCGGCCGCCAATTTACGAGCAAATGTCCTCTCGCTCAAACCAAGTCGTTTTGCAACGGTTCCTATGGACGCCTCGGCATGCGGCAACAGTGGCGCAATATTGTTTTCCACGATCGTTCGGAACCGGCTGGTATTGGCCATGCGGGTTGTCATCGCCTCGTCGCACATCTTCAGTATCAGTTCGTTGAGAAATGGGTCGTCTCCAACGACCGGGAGCTCTAGCGTTCCGGCGTTGAAAATGATTTCATCCGTTTCTGCTCCGAATTCGACCTCACATCCAAACACGCGCCGGATATAGGTCAGGTCGCCAGTTCTATGATGAACAAATCTCACCTTGTGCGGCGAAAGATCCCGTCCGACGAGTTTGCGGCAGAGGCGCACAAGGGCAAATAACAGCAACTCCATGTTGTGCTGGTCGCGATGCCTCTGCACCCCCGTGTAGGAGACTTCGACAGAACATGCGGGCTTCTCCTTAAGCCGCACGACGAGTGCCTCGTTTCCAAGGCGGACATATCTTCCAAGGCGCATGAAGGCGTCATTCAGATCGTGTGACGAGGCCATCACGTAGTAAAGCATCCCCATTTCACGTAAGTCGCATTCCTTGGCCAAGGCAAGACCCATCCAAGCATTCTTCGAAACATGAGCGACCAACTGCAGGAAATGCATTTGCGCGGTGACATGAATTCGCCGGCGCTCTGCGATCGCTGCGCTCGAAAGGCCAGACCGCGACAGCAAAGGCGCAACCTCAATTCCAGCACGTTCCAGATGCTGAACTGCCAGGCGCGTGGCCAGTCCCCATGAAGTTGGTCCATTGATCAGGTTTTGAATGTCAGGTTCGCGTTGCCCGGCCATGAGCGGTGTCCCCCCCCGAAGCTGCAATACTGCCATTGTTTGTACTTGTTCGCAAACTTCAACCGGTGGCATTTCCTTTCTCTCGCACCTGAGAGATGTGGCAGCTGCCGCAAATTAATGTCAGCACATCACAAGCCGAGCGATTCTCAACGCAATATAACCGCCGACAACGGGTAAATGTCGATCGCACGATTGAAACGCCGCCTCACAGTCGAGGGGTACCGGTTTCGTGCGCTTCTCGTGGGTTGGATTGATAGATGCATCTAGCAGTCCATCAGTTTTCCCGGCGGACCAAGTGGGGGGTATGGTCACCGCCGGGATGTCGCCGCCGCTCGTGTCGTCATCGCAACGTCCACGGTGAGGCGTTCTGGGAGGAACGCGCAGACCGAGTGGCGGCGGCTCCGGCGCAGCCCCCCTAATCGACCGCGAAGCGCCTGACAGCATCCATTTTCTTCCGCAAACAAACGGCAAAGTGCGATTGCGCGACCGCCTGCGCACCAGTAATTTCAACGAGCGACCCGCACATGAAAGCTGCTTCTTCCGAAACCAGGAAGGCAACCAGCGCCGCGACCTCATCAGGATGAGCACGGGCAGATGCTAGAGGCGATCCGTGAGCGCAACGTCGAACTTGCCGATGAGCTTGCGCATGCGCATACCCCTCAATTCCAGCAGAATTTCATCAACTTCATGCGCGAGAACTACACGACCGACGTGGCACTGGGGCCGCTCAAAGCTGCTGAGTGATCACGACGATCTCAAGCATAGCGACTATGGGACCGGGTCATAATACGACGCATCCGCCGGCATCATGTGTTCGGAGCCCGCAAGCCCCAGGAGCCTGTCAGCACAGCCCTACGTCATGGCGTGACCTGTTTGCCATAGAGCCTGCTGGCCCGCAGCAGACGCTGTGAATAGGGATGTTCGACCGCACCTTGCCGCAAGCGCTCGATCTCGACTTGTTCAACGATTTCGCCAGCTTCCATGATTGCGACCGTGCTGCACATGTGGGAGACGACGGCCAGGTCATGGCTGACGAGCAGATAGGTCAGGCCGCGATCTTTCCGCAGATCGTCCAGAAGATTGAGAATTTCAGCCTGGACCGAGACATCAAGCGCAGAGGTCGGCTCGTCGAGAAGCAGAACGGCCGGATCAAGAACCAAGGCGCGGGCGATCGCAACACGCTGGCGTTGCCCACCAGAGAGTTGATGTGGGAATCTGTAGCTGAGTGACGGGTCGAGCCCAACCGAGCGGAGAACTGCATCGACATCAATCGAATTGGTAGCAAGCCCCTGATTGCGGAGCGGCTCCTTGATCTGTGAGCGGATCGTCTTGCGGGGATGGAGTGATCCGTAGGGATCCTGAAACACCATCTGGACGCGCCGGAAAAATGGCCGGTCGCGCCGGCGGTCCAGCGTTTCGCCGTCCAGTCTGATCCGTCCCTCGTATTGTGGATTGAGGCCGGACATGGCGCGTAGAACCGTTGATTTTCCACAGCCAGATTCGCCAACGAGCCCAAACGCGGCGCCCTTTCCAACAGCAAGGCTGAGATTTTTGACGACCGGCCTTAGGTTGGCGCCGAAGCGGACTGTGAGGTTACTGATTTCAATCACCGCGGCAACTCCAGCACGTTGTCATTTAACCAGGCCGGGTCACGCTTCAGGATCGGCAAGCGGGTGGGCGGGTTTTCGATCGAGGGCAGCGACGCAAGCAGACCCTGCGTATAGGGATGTTTTGCGGATTCCAGTTCGCGGGCCTTGAGAACCTCAACGACCCTGCCGGCATACATGATTAGGACACGGTCGCAGAAGTTTCGAACGAGGTTCAAATCGTGGCTGATGAAAATCAGACCGAGGTTACGGCGCGCAACGAGCTCATCCAGCAATGCCAAGATTTCAAGCCGCACCGTGACATCAAGCGCCGAGGTTGGCTCATCTGCGATTAAGACCTCGGGCTCGGCGATCAGCATCATGGCGATCATCACGCGCTGGCCCATGCCGCCCGATATTTCGTGCGGATAGAGGCGAGCCACCTTCTCAACATCTCGGATCTTGACCGCATCCAGCATCGCGAGCATCTGCTCGAAGGCCCGTTTCGCCGTGGCTTTGGGATAGTGAAAGCGATAGGTTTCGGCGATCTGCTCGCCCACCCGCATGACGGGGTTCAACGAATATTTCGGGTCTTGCAAGATCAACCCGATCCGCCGTCCTCTGATCGTCATCATCGCGCGCTCGTCGGCCTTGAGCAGATCCACGCCTTGAAAAGTCATCTGCTGAGCGCTGACGATTGCGGTCGGTGGCAAGAGTTTCATTATCGCGCGACCAACCGTGGACTTTCCCGATCCAGACTCACCAACGATGCCGAGTTTTTCCTGTCCGAGTGAAAAGGTGACGCCGCGCACGGCCCTCACTGTTCCGTGTCCGAAGGCGATCTCGAGATTGCGAATGTCGATAAGTGACGTACTCATTGCGAACCCCTCGGATCAAGAACATCGCGAAGCGCGTCGCCGACGAGGTTGAACGCAAGGCTGACGAGGGCGATTGCAATGCCGGGTGCTGCAATGACCCATGGGCTGTCGAGCATGAATTCGCGGCCGGTCGCCGCCATCGCCCCCCACTCGGGCCGGGGGGGCTGCGCGCCAAGGCCAAGAAAGCCGAGGCCGGCTGCCGTAATGATGATGCCCGCCATATTCAGTGTCACGCGCACAATAACGGAGGGAATGCACATCGGCAGGATGTGACGGGTGATGATCGTTGCAGGCGTTGCTCCCTGGAGCCGCACGGCGGCAATGAAGTCGGCCTTTCGCAGGCTGAGCGTCTCTGCGCGCGCAAGGCGTGCAATCGGTGGCCAGGCCGTGAGCGAGATCGCGATGATGGCATTGGTAATGCCCGGACCAAGGGCTGCTGCAAACCCGAGCGCCAGCACCAACCCGGGAAATGACAGGAAGATGTCGGTGATGCGCATCAGCACTTCATCGACAATTCCGCCGAAATAGCCCGAGCAGGTACCGATTAAAAGTCCCATTGGTGCGACGATGACGGAGACGAGAATAATGATGTAGAGCGTCGTGCGGGCGCCGTAGACAATACGGGCAAAGACATCACGGCCGAAATTGTCGGTCCCGAGCCAGTGCTCCGCGGATGGTGGCGAAAGGCGTCCGGCCATGTCCTGGACGATCGGATCGTAAGCCGTCAGGAGTGGCGCGGAGAGCGCAACAAGGATCAAAAGGACAATGATTGCCAACCCTGCCAGGCCGAGCGGGTGAAGGCGAAATTTCAGCCAGCCCTGATGGAATTGCTGCGCGCTCGATTGAAACCAGCCCTGGGGTTCGGGCGCGTGTAGCCATTTGTTAAAGCGGCCGCCGTCTATGCGGCCGGCTTGTTCTGTGGACATCGTCATCGGCGTCACCGTGTTCTCGGATCAAGGATGCGGTAAAGCACATCCGAAAGGATGTTGATCGTCAGGAAGACGGCGCCGATCGTCAGCACTGCTCCCATCACGACGTTCATGTCATTCATCTGAAGCCCGCGCGTCAGATACTGGCCAAGTCCCGGCCATCCGAAAACGGTCTCTATGAGCACTGCGCCTTCCAGAAGGCCCCCGAACGTCAACGCCATGATCGTCAATAGCTGCACGCGAATGTTCCTGAAGGCGTGGCGCCAGACAACCTTGCGCCGCCCGAGCCCCTTTGCCCTGGCCGTCACGATGTATTCCTGACTGAGCTGCTCGAGCATGAAGCTGCGCGACATGCGGCTGATATAGGCCACGGAATAGTAGCCAAGGATGGCGCCGGGAAGGATGATGTGGCCAAGCGCACTCTGGAACACGTCCCACTGCCCCTCAACCGCAGAGTCGATCAACAGAAAGCCGGTTACAGGTGTGACGAGCCCCTCATAGAATACGTCGACGCGTCCCGATGCGCCGACAAGCTGAAGCTTTGCATAAAAGACAAAAAGCGCCATCAGGCCGGTCCAGAAGATCGGAATGGAATGACCGGCCAGCGCAACGATCCGTGCAACGTGATCAATGACGGTGCCGCGCCTGACGGCAGCGGTGATGCCGAGTGGTACACCGACGAGTGCTCCGACGATCATGGCGATGACTGCAAGCTCGATTGTCGCAGGGAAGATCGCCAATAGGTCGGTGAGGATCGGCTGTCCGGTCGTTGCCGATGTTCCAAGGTCGCCCGTCGCGACCCTTCCGACATAGCTCAGGAATTGCACGAGGATCGGCTGCCCCAGTCCCAGCTCGTTGTAGACACGGTCATAGACCTCCTTGCTGACCTCCGGCCCGGTGATGGCAAGCACCGGGTCGGCGGGAAGCAACCGCCCCATCGAAAAGGTAAGAAAGAGCAGGCCGAGGAGCGTGGTCACGATCGCCACCACGCGCCCTGCCAATCGTCTTAGAATGATTGCGAGTGGATGCGGCGCAGCATAGGCCACTTCTTCTTCGCTGAAAGTGGTGTCGGAATCTCGCTTGGATACTAGATCGGCATTCGCCACGACCCCTTACTCCTTGGTTACGTCGTGCCAGCGCGTCGACCATGTGGTGTGGCCGTGGTAACCCTTGACTGCGGCACGCATGACATAAGGGTCCGTCCGCTGGAAGAAGATGACGAGCGGGGCATCCATTCCGGAATAAACGCTATCCATCTTCTTGAAGATTTCCGTGCGTTTGCCGCTATCACGTTCCTTCATCGACTGATCGACAAGCGTGTTAAGTTCGTCCACCTTCATTCCGGCCCGCCATAGATAGTAACTTCCAAGACGTGCCTCATCGCTGTTGTCCGGATTGTAGGCGTACTGGGTGGCAACAGCGAAGGGGTCGGGAAGACGGGCTCCCGAGTTTCCGAGCAGGACTTCGTATTTCCGCTCCCTGAACGCTGGCGTGAATTCGCCAGGCACGAGATCAAGGTCAAGTCCGGCGACGCGCGCACTCGCCTGCAGCGCCTCGGCAAACGGCAAGGTTGCCGCTCCGGACGGATTGAGGACCTTCTTCAATCCATTGGGATACCCTGCCTCTGCAAGCAGTTGCTTGGCTTTGGCAGGATCGTAGTCATAGCGGGAAGCCGCCTCGTCGGGAGCGCCCATCATCCCACGCGGGATCATCGACTGCCACGGGAAGCCCGTGTAGCGCATGATGTTTCCGGAAATCGCCTTCCAGTCGAACGCATGTTGGAAGGCCTCGCGAACCTTGGGCTTTTGAAGATCCGGATCCTTCTGATTGAGGGCAATGTAATAGAAGCCGAGGCCAGGAACGTTGTCGATCACCATCTCCTTGTTCGTGGACAAGGCATCGAGATCGCCGCTTGCCAGATATTGTCCGACATCGACGTCGCCTGCTTCAAGCTGCAGCCTGAGATTCCCGGATTCAGGAATGTGTCGGGCAACCACCCGCGCCATGGCCGGGGCACCACCCCAATAGGCCTTCTGTGCGTTGAAGATCGCAACATCGTTTGGACGCCATTGGGCAAGCGCAAACGGCCCGCTTCCCGCCGAGTTGGCCGACAGCCAAGCGCCCCCAAGGTCGCCGTTCGCCTCGTGCGACAGCACCGTCTTCTTGTCGACGATGCCGATCGACGATCCGGCAAGGGAATAGAGTACCAGATCGGTATTGACGGGTCGTGGAAGTTCAATCTCGAGCGTGCGCTCGTCCTTGGCTCGTACAAGCTTCTCGACGTTGTCAGGCGTAAAGCCCCATAGCGCGATATCGGTCGAACCGACCTGACCCATCTTGATGACGCGTTGGATCGACCAGGCAGCATCTTCTGCCGTGACAGGATTGCCGCTTTGGAAGACAGCATCCTCGCGCAATGTCAGGCTGATGACCTTGCCGTCGTCCGACACGCTCCATTTCGTCGCGAGCATCGGCTTTAACGTCTTCAGATCGTCCGGCGACAACTGCACGAGGTTATCGTAGAGGTTGGAGATCAGTTCGGAGACTGTCCGCGCATTGTTCTGCGCCGGATCAAGCGTTCTGATGCCGGTCAGATTGGTACCGATCACCAGCATGTTCGGCGGGGATGCCGCAAGTGAAGGTTGCGCGACAATCAATGCGCTGGCCATTGCAGCCGTTGCCAACAGGTTCCTCAGCATTTCAAGACCTCCCAATCTTGGGGCGTCAAATCGCCCTGGCTTAACAGATGAATGTCGAACTCAGCCCGCCGCCCTCGTGTCGACCGGCGCTTCCCCATACCGCTGGATGTCACCGGCAGCCTCCCAGGCACGAAGCAGGCGAAACAGTTCTTCTCGATCGCTCTCGTCCAGCATCGGCAATCCCGGCACGCGAACCGGACCGACGTTCAGGCCGGAATGGGTGACCGCCTCCTTGACGACCGTCACATTCGCACCGTTGCGGTATTTCGTGCGCATGCGTTCGAACGGCTCAAGCTTGTTAAGAATGGCGCGAGCCCCGTCGTAATCGCCGCTGGCAAGCGCTTCGTGCACCGCAAGCGAGAGCTTTGGCGCAACGTTGACAAGTCCGGAGGTAAAGCCCCGTGCGCCGGCGGCGGTAAACGACAGAGCCCAGCTTTCAGCGAGGCCGCAGACAAAGAGTGCGCCTGCAGGATCGGAGGCTGAAATCGCCCGCGAAAGCAGCATTAGATCCGGTGTTGCGAACTTGATGCCGGCGATGTTTTCATGGCGGGCAAGGCGGACCATGTCTTCGACATTAAAACCGTCGGCTCGCACATAGGCAATCATTGGCAGGGGCGAAGCATCCGCCAGCTTGCAGAAATAGTCGATTTGCGCCGATGGTGCCGCAAAGGGATCGACGGGCTGATGCGCCATGACGGCAGATGCGCCGATCGCAGCTGCGTCCCTTGCCATTCGGACTGCCTCGCGCAGTGATCTGCCGATCGCGGCCGTCACCGGCGCCTTGCCATCGACACCTGTGACCGCAGCCTCGTGTACGCTGCGGATCTCCTCCACGGTCAAGGCATAGAACTCGCCGGTGTTTCCAGCCGCGACGATGTTGTGGATGCCAGCCATCGCCACCCGGCGATAAATATTTGCAGTCGAACGGGGTTCGACCTCACCGTTTTTGTCATAGGCCGTCACGGGAACGCCGGACACGCCCGTCAGGGCCTGGCGCATGGTTGCGATACTCATCTTCTCTCCCCTACCTGTCGATCAACTCGCGAAGCGGATAGGCGCCAGGCGCTCGCCATCAACATCAAGAGCAATGGCGGTACCGGCCTCGTAATAGCCACTGCGGTCGGTCGGCTCATCAATCGACTCCCTGGAACATTCGAGCGCGTGCGTTCAGGATGTGGCGCTTCATCGCGTCGTGGGCCTCGGCTTCGTTTCGCGCAAGGATCGCCGCCACGATCACCGCGTGCTCATCCTGGACGCTGCGTATCTGCGCAGGCGTGCGCTTGAGACTAAGACTTCGCGTCACGGAATGACCGACAGCAAAATGTGGCCTGAACCACTCGCGGACCGTGATGTGGAACTGGTTTCCGGTGGCAATGGCGATCGCGTCATGCAGCGCCTCATCCTCATCGGCCCCAAGCTCGCCGTTGCGCAAGCATTCCTCGATTGCCTGCAGTGCGGCCATGATCCGCTCCTTGTCCTCCGGCTGCCAGTTGCGGGCGGCAAGCCCCGCTGCCTCCGCTTCGAGACCTGCGCGAAATTCGAAAAAGCGCTGAACGTCGGCGAGCGATCCGACCGGCACCATCTTCAGCATCGATGAGTCCGGCCGCTGTCGGACATAGGAGCCGGAACCCTTGCGTGAGACGACAAGGCCATCGGTCCTCAATCGTTCAAGTGCTTCGCGCACAACCGGCCTCGAAGCACCGAACATGGCGGCAAGCTTCGATTCCGGCGGCAACCGTTCGTTCACCGGAAAGTTTCCGTCTGCGATCATCCCGACGATCTTCTCGTAGATGATGTCGCTGAAGCGGGTTGCACCCTTGCTAGGCTCCATGGCGGCGGAAAGTTTCGTCATCGTCCCTTTTCTTTCCTCCAGACCGCAAATTCCGCAGCGGTGCCCTCGTTGGGCGGATAGAGACCAAATATCCCCTGCCCGGCGCGCACCCGTTCCTCCACAAAATCCTCGAAAACGGTTTGCTCGAAAGCCTCGATGGCGACCTCTTCTGCCATCGCTGCCGGGATGACGACCACGCCTTCATTGTCGCCAACCATGAGATCGCCGGGATAGACGGGCACATCACCGCAGCCAATCGGCTGATTGATATCGAGGGCATGGTGGCGCACCAGGTTCGTCGGCGCCGAGGGTGCTGCGTGATAGGCTGCAAACGGCAGGGAGGCGATGTCCGGCGTGTCGCGAAAACCCCCATCGGTAACAACGCCTGCCGCACCGCGCTTGAAGAGGCGCGTAATCAGGATTCCACCGGCGGAAGCGGCCGAATGATCCTTGCGGCTATCGATAACAAGCACGGCGCCTTGCGGGCATTCTTCGATGGCGCGGCGCTGCGGGTGATTCAAATCGCCAAAGACGCCGAGATGATCGATGTCCTCCCGCGCAGGAATGTAGCGCAGCGTGAAGGCAGGCCCGACCAGGCGAGGCGCTTGCGGATTGATCTTGTGAATGCCGCGGATGAAGACATTCCTCAAGCCGCGCTTCATCAACACCGTCGTCAGCGTTGCCGTCGAGACTGCTCCCAATTTTGTTCGCACAGCATCTGACAGATTCATATCCCCATGCCTTCCTGGACGGTCGTTTAGAGGTGAAAGCAGGCGTTTCCTCACCACCATCGCTACATAATCTGTAATTATCTGTCAACTCTTGTAATTATTTGAAACCTTGCCTATCGTCAGCAGCAGCGCCAGGGAGAGCGCTTTGAGGCAGGACGGGAGCTCGTCCTGCCGTCCGCCTTTTGGGCAATGTGGGAGGAAGTGATGCGGAATCAGTCTGCGCGACATCGTCGGGCGCGCGATCCCTGGAGAGCATGCCGGAGTTTGCCACCTTGACGGACATGCCGAGGGATCAGACGGGAAAGCGCTGCATGCTTGTCGAGGTCACGAAGGAGACAAGGACTGCAGCGCCGCTGTTCGGCGTCGGACAATCCTCAGAGCGCGCCTCGATCAGCGACAGCGGGATCGCTCGCGGCATCTTCGCTGCATCTAACAGACATCTGAGGCACTGGAGTTTCTTACAATGAAGATTACCGGGATCAGAACCTTTCTCATGCATGCCGGCCAGCCCGATCCGTCCAAATGGGCTTCTGATGAACGGTCAGGCGATGGCGCCTCCAGGCTGCCAGGCACAAGAAACTGGCTGTTTTTGAAAATCGACACGGACGAAGGCATAACAGGTATCGGCGAATGCTCCGGATGGCCGCGTGTCATCGAGACCGCGATCCACGATCTTGCGCCGCTCCTCATCGGCGAGGACCCGGCCCATATCGAGCGGCTATGGCAGAAGATGCATGTCGCCATGATGGGTCACGGCATGTTGGGAACGGTTGGCGCCGGCGCCATGACCGGCATAGACATGGCACTGTGGGACATCAAGGGAAAGTCGCTCGGTGTGCCAGTCTGGATGCTGCTTGGCGGCAAGGTTCGTGACCGGATTCCGATCTACTCCCATGCAAACACGCCCGAGCGGGCACTTGCCGTCAAGGAACGCGGGATAAAGGCGATCAAATGCGGCGGGGTTGCGGACCCGGTGCGCAAGGTTGCCGCCTTGCGCGAAGCAGTCGGCAACGAGATCGACATTGCAATCGATCTTCATGGCCCGCCCTGGCTAACACCGGCCGATGCCTGCCGGCTGGTCAGGGCGCTTGAGCCTTACGAACTCTTCTGGGTCGAGGATCCGATCGCACCGGAAAACATCGATGGCTACCGACGCATTCGCGATGCCGCCCACGTTCCCTTGGCAGCCGGCGAACGTTCGGCGACGATTTTTGGAGAGCGCGAACTGATCGAAAACGAACTGGTCGACATCATCCAGCCCGATACCGGGCGGGCCGGTGGCATTACGCAGATGAAGAAGATCGCGGCCATGGCCGAGGCCCATCACATCCAGATGGCGCCGCATTCAGGCTCGCTCGGTCCTGTCGCCGAATACGCTGCGTTGCAAGTGCTGGCGGCTATTCCGAACGCCCTCATCCTCGAACGCATCGATGACGATTGGGACGGTCGAAAGCTGACGATTTTGCCCCATCCACAACAGGTCGGCGGATCGATTGCCGTCCCGGACGCGCCGGGTCTTGGTTGTGATATCGATGAAGCATTCGTGGCGCGCTTTCCAAGCGGCGGGAATGTCTCCGTGCCGGTGCCCGAGAGTGCCGGCTCCTACAATCCCGGAACTTATAACGAGCATCTTTACGTCCAGACGCGCCTGTCGCGTCACCGCTATTTCAATCGCTAGAAGGAAAGAGAAATGAAGATCGACCGCATGCGGGTGTTCATGACCCGCGACAAGGACCGTCCCCGCGTCATCGTCGCACTCGACACCGACGACGGTCTGACGGGCTGGGGCGAATGCTACAACCACGGTCCCGACAAGGCGCTCCCTCCCCTCCTCGACTACCTCTATGGTTTTCTGTCCGGTCAGGATCCAACGCGTGTCGACTATCTGGTCAATCTGTTGATCCAGCAAAGCCGGTTCCCACCGGGCGCCCTTGGGTTGGCTGCGATCTCGGCGCTTGATCACTGCCTTTGGGACCTCGCCGCAAAGGCTGCCAATCTTCCCGTCTACAAGCTGCTTGGCGGTGAAGTTCGCGATCGTGTCAAGGTCTATGCCGGCGTCTATACAGCACCCGATGCACCAGCAGCGCGCGATGAGTTCGATCGGCTGAATGAAGAATGGGGCTTTACCGCATTCAAGCTCAGCCCGTGGCGCATCGACATGCACGCACATCGCTGGGGCAACGTGGTCAAGGCGTCGGCGGATTATTTCCGCTCTCTGCGGGAGACCGTGCGGGACGAGTACGAGATCGCATTTGACGCACATGCAAAGATCTTCGAGCCTGTCGCCGCACGCCAGCTCGGCAATGCGCTTGCTCCCTACGATCCGCTGTTTTACGAGGAGCCCCTCCGCCCCGAAAACATCGAGGCCTGGGGCGATCTCAAGCAGGGGCTGAACTGCGTGCTCGCAACAGGTGAATCGCTGTACAATCGAAACGAGTTCCTGCGCCTTCTGCAGGTCAAGGGCGCCGACCTGATCCAACCCGACATCTGCGTGGTCGGCGGCATCAGCGAGATGCGGCGCATTGCAACACTTGCCGAAGCGCATTTCGTCGGCGTGGCGCCCCACAATCCCATGGGACCACTCGCCACGGCCGTGAATGTTCACTTCTCCGCCGCCGCACAGAATTTTCGTATTCTGGAGTATCGGCTGCCTAAGGGGCAGGCGTATGTCTACGGCGGCCTTGATATTGAGAGCCGACAGGGCGAAACGCGTTACGTCATCGATCCCTATTTGCCCAAGGACGGCTATCTCGAGCTGAGGCCGGACAGGCCGGGCTGGGGCGTTGAGATGGACGAAGAAGCCATGGTTCATGAAGGCTATGTGCACTGGCAACGCCGCGTTCCCAAACGGCCGGACGGCTCTTACGCTTTTGCGTAAGTGCTCATCGAGCGCCGTCCAGCCTTGAAGGCCAGACTGTCAACGGCATCGGCGGTATTTGACGCCGCCGATGAAAGCTGTCAGCCAATCGATAGTGGATTGGTTGTGTAAAATTTGAGTTGGCCGTCGTCGATTGCAGCGACTGAATGATGCTGATTGACGCCCCCGTCCGGGAACACGTCTACATGGATGCTGTTATCCGGGAAGCAATGCCCGACTTGAAAGGAAAGGAAAGAAAAGCAACGCGTCCCACGTGTCAGGAGAACCGATGCTCCTTTCCGTTGACGGGGGACGCGAAGAGGGTCTCGCCGACCGAAATTTGCCGGTCGCCGTCCGTGCGTACGACGAGCACCTGCAACTCCGGTACATCAAGATGGATGACCGTATCTGCGCCGAGCCGCTCGATATGACGCACTTTGCCTTGCCATTTTCCTTCCGTTGATGAGAGCACGATATGTTCGGGCCGGATACCATAGATCCGGCAGCCTTCCCGCGCGGCAATCTCCGCTTCAAACAGGTTCATCTTCGGCGAGCCGATAAAGCCCGCGACAAATGGAGTGGCCGGATTGTTGTAGAGCGCCATCGGTGTCCCGACCTGCTCGATGGCCCCGCCGTTCAAAACGACGATCTTGTCGGCCATTGTCATCGCCTCCACCTGATCGTGCGTGACGTAGATCATTGTGGCGCCGAGCTTGGCATGAAGCTCGGTCAGTTCGATGCGCATCTGCGAGCGGAGCGACGCGTCGAGATTTGACAGGGGTTCGTCGAACAGGAAGACTTTCGGGTTGCGGACGATGGCACGGCCGATCGCGACGCGTTGGCGCTGGCCGCCGGAGAGCGCCTTTGGCTTGCGGTCGAGCAGATGCGAGAGCTGCAAGATATCGGCAGTCTGCTTCACCCGTTCGGCGATTTCCGCCTTGGGCCGCCTGGCAAGCGAGAGGCCGAAGCCGATGTTTTCTGCGACCGTCAGATGCGGATAAAGCGCGTAGGATTGAAACACCATAGCAATGCCGCGCTTGGAGGGTTCGGCATCTGTGACATCCTTGCTGTCGATGAAGACCTTGCCCGATGTCTGGGTCTCCAGTCCGGAAATGATGCGGAGCAACGTCGACTTCCCGCAACCGGACGGACCGACAAAGACGCAGAATTCGCCGGCATCGACGGTGAGATCAACTCCCTTCATCACCTCCAGGCTGCCAAAGCTCTTGCGGACTTTTTCGAGAACAACGCTTGTCATGGCTTATCCCTTGACTGCACCGGCGGTCATGCCTGCAACGATCTGCCGGTTGAAGAAAATGAAGACGATCAGGGGTGGAATGGTCACGAGAAGGATGTTCATGAACAGCAGATTGAACTGCGTCTGGAACTGTCCCTGAAAGTTATAGAGCGTCAGCTGCACCGTGACATTTTCGCGGCCCGGCAGATAATAGAGCGGGTTGGTGAAATCGTTGAAGATGGCTATTGACTGGACGACGATGACCGTAACGGTGACCGGCTTCAGCAGCGGCAGGATGACGCGAAAGAAGATCTGTAACGGTTTTGCACCGTCAATGATTGCGGCCTCGTCGAGATCCCGAGGAATGGTTGCGATGAAACTGCGAAACAGCAAAACCGTGAAGCCAAGGCCATAGGCAAGCTGGATCAGAACCATGCCAGATAGTGTCTTGAAGAGACCAAGCATCTGCAACACCCAGATGGTCGGGACAACGGCCGGGGGGATCATCAGGCCGGCTAGCACGCAGCCGTAGATGACCGGGTTCCAGCGTGACGGGCGGCGCTGCAGCACATAGCCGACCATGGCGCCGAAGAGCACCAGCAATGTGACGGCGGCCACAGTGATGACGGTCGAATTGAAATAGGCAAGCAGCAGCATGTAGTTGCGGGTCTGGACGACCTCCATGAAGTTCTGCCAGAGCTGCCACTCGGCCGGCCAGCTGAATTTCAGCGTTGCCGCATCCTGCTTCGTCTTGGCGGCCATGATGAAGATAAACATGAATGGCAGCACGAAGATCACGCCGCAAGCAGCCAAGGCCGCAATCCCGGTATAGATCTGGCGGCGTCTCATAGATCCACCTCCTTGCGATTGAACCAGGCCGTCAGCGGCAGGACGATCAGCCCGATGAGGAGGAAGAGGATCACGTTACCGGCAGTCGAGAGACCGTAGAAACCCGCCTGATATTGCTTGTAGATGACGCTTGCCAGCACATCCGAAGAAAAGCCCGGACCGCCGCGCGTCATCGCCCAGACAAGATCGAAGCTTCTTAGCCCCCCGATGAGGGAGAGCGTCACGACGGTGACGGTGGCGGGTCTGACCAGCGGCACGGTGACACGAAAGAACATCTGGCGGCCAGTCGCCCCATCAATGCGGGCGGCCTCATAGTAGTCCGGGCTGATTGAGGCGAGACCTGCAATATAGATGACCGTTGCAAGCCCGATCCCTTTCCAGAGGTCGACGAAAATGATGGAGTAAAGCGCAAGCGCGGGGTCGGTCAGCCAGCCCGGACCATGGACGCCGATCGCAGCAAGTGCCACATTGATCAGCCCGCGTGTCGGATGCATGAGCACCGAGAAGGTGATGCCGACGCCAATCGTCGAGACGAGAACCGGAAAGAAAATCACGGTACGCAGCAGGCCTTGTCCCCAAAGCCCGGAGGTCAGCAATACGGCGAGCAGCAGACCGAGAACGGTTTTCGTGCCCGAGGTCAGGACAGCATAAATGATCGTGTTGACGAGGCCCTGTATCAAAAAGGGCTCGCGAAAGAACTGCCGGTAATTTTCTAGCCCGATGAACTGTGTCGTGAACAGGTCCCAGCGCGTGAGGCTGAACCAGAAGGACGCGATCGTCGGGGCCAGAAACAGAACAGTGAAGACCACTGCCGCTGGCAGCACAAACCAGTAGGGATAGGCGGACTTTCGTGTTGTCATACGGACACCTTGAAGCGTCCCCCATCCAGGTTGACCTGGATGGGGCATCGGCTGGGAGGTTACCAGTTCGGCAGGCCAAGCTGCTTGGCCTGCTTCTCGACATCCTGGTCGTAGAGCGCAGCCGCGTCCTTGGCGGAGCGGATGCCGGTTCCGACTTCAACCGTAATCTGCTCTAGTGCCGGTCCCTTGACGGGTGAGAGGAACTCGAGTGCCGGGCCGTTGCGGCCCTCAGTGTCAAAATAAGGGAGCATGTCGGAAACAGCCGGCGGAATATCTTTCGGGAGCTCGCACCCCTTTACGAGATACGGACCCGACGGGACGGCCTTTGCCATCAAGTCGCAGGCTTCCTTGGAGCCAACGAAATCAAGGAATTTCTTGGCTTCCTCGACATTTTCAGATTTGGCAGAAACATAGAGCGCTGAAGGCATCCAGACCGTCAGGCCATTCTTTCCAGCATCCATGCCCGGTTGAGCGAAGAAGCCGAGATCTTTCAGATTGTCCGGAAAGTTCTGCTGGACATTGCCGATACCGAACGTGAGGTTCGGATAGTGCGCGGCCTCACCCGTCGCGACCATGCGCATGCCGTCGTCAAATGTCGCAGCACCGAAGTCGGCATTGAGGTAGCCTCCCTTGGCCACTTCCTCCAGGTGTTCGAAGCCATGCAGTGCCGCAGGCGTATTGGCATACTTGACCTTGTTGGCAGTGTAGTCGTCGGCGAAATTCGGGACCTCGGCCTGAACATTATAGAAATCGGCAAGCACGAAGAGCTGCGACGTCCAGGTCGTGCCGTAGGTCTGGGCGACTGCCACCTTTCCGGCCGCCTTGATCTTCTCATTGTTGCTCATGAACTCCGCCCAGGTCTTCGGCGGGGTGAGGCCGAGATCGGCGTAGATCTTCTTGTTATAGAATATGCCGCCACCCATGGCCGGACCGAAGGGAATGCCGCGGACATGGCCGTCCGGGCCGCTAGCAACCTTCTTGAACGTGTCAAGAATACCAGCTTCCGAGGGAAGGTCGGCAAGGTCGGCTATCGTTTCCTGCGGCTTCAAAGCCTGGAACAGCGAACCGCTATTATACTGGAAGATATCCGCCATCTCGCCGGTCGCGAGCCGGGTCTTGATGATGTTGTCGCCTTCGGAGCCGCCCGCGCGCTGCTCGACGTCGAAGCTGACGTCAGGATGCTTTTCCGTATAGGCCTTTGAAACCGCATCGAACGAGGCAATGGATTCCGGATTGGTATCGATCAGCACACTGAGGGTCACATCCGCATGTGCCACTCCAGCGGCAAGAGCCATGATGCTGGCTGCAAGGATGCTGCACTTCGTCATTCGCATAGTCATTTCCTCCTCTTGAAGACCGGAATGCGTAAGCTGATTGCCCGCAGATCGAAGGCCTGCAGGCAAATTGCATCAGTTGGAAAACGTAATCTTATGCTCCCCCGCGCCGAGCCTGATTTCCTTGCCTTGCTCGACATTGGCGCCATTGGCCTGCAGCGACTTGCGCTCGCTTTTCCCCTCGAGACGCGCAGTGACACCTTCCGGCAGCACCAGGCGGCATGTGACGAAACCTTCCTCCAGGGTCCATCCAGCCTCGATTCGACCAAAGCGCGTATCATGCCATGCCGAAACCGGCGAGAGAGCAGGCAAGATTGCGGGATCGAAGAGAACTTCCTCGAAACCGGGCTTGTCTTCCAGCGGCTTGATCCCGGCAACGTCTTCGAAGAGCCATTGGCAGACCGCGCCATAGGCATAGTGGTTGTAGCTGTTCATGTCGGGATCATAGATCGTACCATCTTCGGAAAGTGCATCCCATCGCTCCCAGATCGAAGTCGCGCCGCGGTCGACCTGATAGAGCCATCCGGGAACCTTCCGGTTCAGGAACATCTTCTCGGCAAGGTCCACCATACCAAGTCGCGTCAGCGCCGGCAGCAGGGCGGGAGTGCCGATAAAGCCCGTACCGATGACCCCATCCGTTTCCTCCGCCACCCTACGGAAGTAGCCTTGCGCGGCTTCCTCGTATTCCGGCGGAACGAGGCCATAGAGGAAGGCCAGGGCCCACGAGGTCTGGTCATTATGGGCAATGCGGCCGGAGGGTGCGAAGAACTCGTGTCTGAATGCTGTCTTAATCTCCTCAGCACGCTTCTCGAGCCGAGCGGCTTCGACGGTCTCACCGAGAGTACGGGCGATCTTTGCCGTCAGTTGCGTTGAAATGAAGTGGTATAGGGTAGCTGCGCAATCATCTGCTATGGTCGGGCGGGGCTTTCTGTTATCCCCGACCGGCTGAAGCCAGTCGCCGAAGGTGAAGCCGTGCGCGCCCCAGACGGCGGGCGGCCGGATGATCGGCCCGTCAGAGATGCCCCAGAGATAATCGAGCCAGCGCAACATTGCGGGGAAGCACTCTTCCAAGGCAGCGCTGTCACCGTAATGCAGGTAAAGCTGCCAGGGAATGATGACGATCGCATCGCCCCAGCCGGTCGATCCCGCCCAGTCACCGCGGCCATCGATTGGGTGGAGCCGCGTCGGATCGGGTGAAAAATGCGACACTGCCCCATTGGCCCGTTGATCGTGGATGACATCGCGCAGGTATTTCTTGAGGAAGGAGTGGCTGTCGGCAAGCCAGCAGGCCGTTCCGGCGAAAACCTGCGCATCACCGGTCCAGCCGAGACGCTCGTCGCGCTGCGGGCAATCGGTCGGCACTTCGATGAAATTCGAGCGCTGCGACCAGATCGTGTTTTCGACCAATCGGTTGACGCTCGCAACACCTGAGGTAAACCCGCCGGCAGTCAGGGGTACCGAGGTTATCGGCACCATCGTGATGGCGGTGAGTTCGGCCTCACCTGTCACAGTGATGCGCGCGTAACGGAAGCCGAAGAAGGTGAAGAGCGGCGCATAATCCTCCTCGCCTTGCCCGGAAAGCGTATACGAGACTTCAGCACGCGCACTGCGATAATTGCGATTGTCGAAGAAGCGATCGGGGCCGAGCACTTCGGAATGCTCGACGCGCACCTTTGCTCCGGCGACACCCCTAAGGCGCAGCCGGACATAGGCGCCGGCATTCTGTCCGAAATCAAAGACAGTGCGGCCATCGGCCTCCGTCCAGCTGTCGGTCGGTGAAAGAGCGTCCAATTCCTTGACCGCACCAGTCTCATGCGGGACGAGCAAGGCCCTGTCGAAGGAGAGCACATCGACGCCATGGCTATCCTTTGGGCGAATGCGGGCGTCATAATCCTCGCCATAGTAGATGCCGTTGCGAACAACGGGTGTGAAGCCGCTCTTCCAGCTATCGTCGGTTTTCACGAGTAGCTCGCCGCCGGCGCGCAGTTCTGCGATCGCCCCCGTCCGGTCGCCCCAGCAATTGAGTATCGGGTTGGATGCCCACATCAGCTGGCTGCGATACCAGCCGTCGCCAAGCCAGATTTCGATGCGATTGTTGCCGGGTTGCAGGAGCTTAGCGACATCGTAGGCCTGATAGGCAATCCGGTCGTCGTAGCAGGTCCAGCCGGGGGTCAAGAGATCGGTACCCACGCGTTTTCCATTGAGGAAGGCGCGGTAGAGACCGAGGGCCGAGAGACTGAGAACTGCTTCGGCCGGAACCACATCGAGCGAGAATTCCCGCGCGACGAATGTGCCCTGTGTTGCCTGGCCACCGTCGCAGGCGGGTCCGATCATCGACGCTGTAAAATGGAAAGCAGAACCGGCAAGGCCGTCTTCCCCGGCAAGGCCGTGGGCCGAAACAGTCTTCATCTAGAACCTCCCCAATCGCCAATTCCTCCGGCGATTGCTTTGTGTGTATCGTTCTATGTATATCATTCTACACTATCGATTGCCGCGCAAGAGCTTTTGTGTCTATAATTTTCCGAACACCGGGGAATGAGGCGATTTGGAATGAAAAATCAGACCGTTAACGCGACAAGAGACAGGGTCACTATCCGTGACGTGGCCCACGATGCCGGTGTCTCCGTCGCTGCGGTCTCGAAAGTTCTGCGTAATGCTTACGGGGTCAGCGAGGTCTTGCGAACCAAGGTCGAGATCTCGATCGAAAAATTGAACTACCGACCTTCTGTCGCAGCGCGAGCCATGCGTGGCCGCACGCAGACGGTTGGCGTCCTGGTGATCGAATTGTCGAACCCGTTCCTGGCGGGTGTCATCGAGGAGGCCAATGCCAGGCTGGCGAAAAGCAGCTTCAAGGCACTGATCGGCATCGGCCGTTCTACGAGCCCGATCGAAGCTTCCATGATCGAATCGATGATCGACAACCGCATGGATGGCGTTCTGATCATCGCTCCCAGGATATCGAGCAAGGTGCTGGAGCGCTATGCACGCCAGATCCCGATCGTCGTCATCGCGCACCATGAGCCGCATGCGCAGACCTATGACACGGTCAATTCCGACGATCGACGGGGCGCCTGCCTGGCCGTGGAAGCAGCGTTGCGGTCCGGCTACACGGACATCGCGATGCTCGGTTATGACCTTGCCGATTCACCGCCCACCATCGTCGCCCTCCAGCGCGAAAAGGGCTATCTTGACGGCATGAAGGCTGCGGGCCTAGAGGCCCGCATCATCCGTCTGCCGCTTGTGGGATCCGACCGCCGGGCCGCCATCAATGATTTTCTGGCCCTGAATGACCGTCCCCGCGCGGTTTTCGTCTGGTCCGATCTCGATGCTGTGCCACTCATCAATGCCGCGCGCATGAGTGGCATACGTGTCCCGGAAGATCTTGCAATTGTCGGCTACGACAATTCGCCGATGGCGGCCATACCGCTCGTCGGCCTGACAAGTGTAGACCAGAACGCCGCTGAACTCGGCAGGACCGCGAGCGAAGCGCTGCTTAGCCGAATAGAAGGACGCAAGGACGCTCGCCACGTCCTGATCGAACCCCGTATCGAATGGCGCGGCAGCACCTGAATGCTCCCAGAAAAAAAGCTTGGGGTCTCGTTCAATTGGTGCCTGGGCTCCGCCAGTGGCTCCAGCAACCACTGCGATTTTCGGTGGCGCTGAGACGGATCTCAGGACGGACTGGGAATCGGCGGCAAATCTGGCGCCTCCAATCCGGAAAACGGATCGCGCCATGCATCGATCTCATGGAGACGGTCGGCCCACCGTTTTATTGCGGGATACCGATCAATCGGGAGGCGCGCGGCGTCGTTGAACGGCAAGAATGTCGCCATCCGAAAATCTGCAAAGGAAATCGTCTCGCCGACCAACCACGATCGATCAGCAAGCTGGCTTTCGAGAATGCCGGCGGCCTTGTGGAATTGTCCAAGACCCTCTTCAACCATCCTCTCGTCACAGGTTCCGATGCCGTAACGCAACTTCGTGCCTCGCTCCCAATGCACGACGTCACAGGCCTTGACGAAATTCTCCTTCGCCCAGCTGATCCAGCGTATCATTTCCGGCTCATGATCGTCGGTTCTCCAGAAATTCGAGCCAACACGACGGGAAAACCAGCACGCGATCGCATCGGTCTCCCAAAGTGTGCGACCGCTATGCTCCAAGATAGGCAACAGAAGGTTTGGGTTGAGTGAAGAAAATCGCTCCGACTGCCCTGGGGCCATTGGTGCGGCAAACTCGAATTCCACCTCCATTTTCAAGAACCGCGCCACGGCGACAGCGAGTCGCGGATTGGGGTTTCTGCTGAAATAAATCTTCATTAGGTCTTTGCCTCCACTGTCTTCATAGCAAAAGACGAACGACGACCGAGCCTTTCGACATGGCGATGAAAATTCTGCTGGGCCCGCGACATAGCTATCCCACAGAAGGGTAGTGACGGCGCGAAGCACGTTTTCTCCTCCGCCCGCCCTGGGGAGCCAATGGCACAAGGGTTTTGTCCTCGTCCGGCGAGGCGCGGCCAGGTCAGGTTTAGCGCGTTAGGCCTATCGCCCGCGCTGTAGGCACATTAAGAAAAGAACCATATTATACCTTGCAGAGTATATTTAAGGGCTTTATATGAAGACTAAGCAAGAGCGATTCACGCTCTTCGTTGAGCGGCTGGCCGGCGCGGAGGCAGCAGGAACACATGACGAGGCGTGTGAACTTATCCGCGAGACCCTCGACGGCGTTGAAGACGAGTTTTCCGGCGTTGCCTCCCACCCGTCAGCTTTTCAGACGGATGGACGAATGTACCCTCCACAAGCTGACAACGCCCGGAAAGTACCGGGCCATCCAGGCACCATCCGGTATCGATCCAGAGCACACAACACGATCATCGGAGCAAATGGCGCTATACGGATTGAAACAATAGGGTTTCAAAAAGCTGTAGTCCTCGAAAAGCTGGGCGCGGATGGAGAAGGATTGGGAATATGACAGCAACTAGCCTTTTGACTGATACAGTCGCTCACCTCCAAGAGCTTGGGTTCGCCGTTGAAACTGACGCTGCTGATGATCCGAATGGCGAGACATTTCTGGACATCACAAGGAACGATTTCTCCACGCAAATCTCCTTCCGCCCGCATGCTGGACTAGGGCTATTCATTTCCGACGATGCGTACGGACAGAGACCTGATGAGGTCTACCGAAACGCGGAAAAGGCTGCCAATCGGGTCGATCAGTTATTCAGGCAATTCGAAAGGTCGGGATCTATTGGATACCTCACTCTCGTGGACATGCGGAAGCTCAACAACCTGTCGCAGGTAGAGCTTGCTGAGGCTCTTTCGATCAAGCAACCGTCGGTCAACAGAATCGAGAAGCGGGAAAACATAAAGTTCGAAACTCTGGCGAAGCATGTGGCCGCGATGGGTGGCCGCCTTGAGATGCGCGTTGTTTTCGACGAAATGGAAGCCCGGCTAGAGATTCCATCTTCCCAGGTAGGATGATGCCAATGCAGGCTCCAACTTTAAATCTAGTCGTCCTCAGGGCAAGCGACCCTGGTTCTCTGGCTTCGTTTTACCAAACTCTTGGTTTTCAGTTCCAAAAAGAGAAGCACGGTTCAGGCCCCGAACATCTCGCGTCGAAGACAGGTGGCTCGGTCCTTGAAATCTATCCCAAAGGCACCGAGAGCTTAGACACGACCGCGGTTCGCCTAGGGTTTCAAGTCCCATCGATCTCAAAAGTCTTGAGTAATCTGGGCAGCGCCGTGGATATGATATCTCGGCCTTCCAAATCCGATTGGGGCACCCGTTGCGTTATTAGGGACCCTGAAGGACATAAGATCGAACTACTTGAGGCGTAGCGTTCGAGTAAAGGTCGCTCGCGCAATGAACGCCTGCGGGAATCCCAAGAGTTCGGCTGGATTTTCGCTATATTTCACATGCGCGAGCGATATCTCGTCCATTCGCTAGTGGCGGCCAACGCGGCTAGGCACCGTGCCAGTGAAGCTTGCGATGAACCATCTGTCAGAACGTGTTTGAATTCCAAGGTGCGTCCCGATTGGCTAATTTGTACATTTGCGGTTATAGAGCCCCCAGTTTGTGAAGACCAACATCTGAGAGCATAGCATGACAAGCCAACATGCGGGCCGCGCAGGCGCTACATACGCCGCGCCGGACGGCAAGCCCGGAAGCGATCCGGTCGCCGTGGCACATTCGGTACCGATGGTAGCCTTCAAGGGCGCCGGGAAGCGTTACGGGCCCGCGGGCGAAGGTGGTTTCACCGCCGTCGAAAGTGTCGATCTGACAGTTGAACGCGGTGCCATCACCGGCATAATCGGTCGCTCTGGCGCCGGCAAATCGACGCTCATCCGCATGGTCAACGGTCTCGAGAGCGTGACGTCGGGCAAGGTGCTCGTCGATGGTGTCGACGTCGGCGCGCTTGGTGAGGACGGTCTGCGTGGCCTGCGCCGCCAGATCGGCATGATTTTTCAGCATTTCAATCTACTGTCGTCGCGCACCGCCTTCGACAATGTGGCGCTGCCGCTGGAAATTGCAGGCGTCGACAAGAAGGCGATCCGTGCCAAGGTCGGGCCGCTGCTCGACCTTGTCGGCCTCGGCGATAAGGCCGGCAGCTATCCTTCCGAACTCTCGGGCGGCCAGAAGCAGCGCGTCGGCATTGCCCGCGCGCTGGCGACGGACCCCAAGCTACTGCTCTCCGATGAGGCCACCTCGGCGCTCGACCCGGAGACAACGCAGTCGATCCTCGAGCTCCTGAAGCGGATCAATGCCGATCTGGGTCTCACCGTTCTCCTGATTACCCACGAGATGGAAGTGGTGAAAACCATCGCCAGCCACGTGGCTGTCATCGACGCCGGCCGCATCGTCGAATCCGGCCGTACCTTCGACGTCTATACCAACCCGCAGCACGAGACGACGCGCACGCTGCTCGCCTCGGCCCTGAGACTGCCGAACTGGCTGCGTTCCGCCGTCAAGCCGCAGCAATCGGCCGGCGACCGTGTGCTCGTCCGGCTGGTGTTCTTCGGCGACACGGCCTTTCAACCTCTGACCGGCCGGCTTGTCGCCGAGCTCGGCTCCGACGTCAATATTCTCGCTGGCGCGATCGAGGAGATATCGGGCGAGCCCTTTGGCTCACTTGTCGTTTCCTATTCGGCGGAGCCGGATGTCGTCGCGCGGGCTAACCGCTTCTATGCCGAAACGGGCCTTACCACGGAGGTGCTCGGCTATGTCGCCTGATATGCTCTTCAACCTGCTCTCCAAGGCGCTGATGCAGACCCTGCAGATGGTCTTCATCGCCGGCATCGTCGGCTCGATCATCGGCCTGCCGATCGGCGTGTTTCTGGCCACATCAGGTAAGGGCGAGCTGTTTCCGGCACCGAAGACCAATCGCGTGCTGGGTTTGATCGTCAACGCCGCTCGCTCGACGCCGTTCATCATCCTGGTCGTTGCCATCGTGCCTCTGACGCGCCTTTTGACGGGTACGTCCATCGGCACCTGGGCAGCAATCGTGCCGCTGACCATCGCCACCATTCCGTTTTTCGCACGCCTCGTTGAATCTGCCATCCGCGAGGTCGACAAGGGCCTGATCGAGGCCGCCCGCGCCATGGGAGCAACGCCATCCCAGATCGTCTACAAAGTGCTGCTTCCAGAGGCGCGACCCAGCATCCTCATGGCGCTGACGATGACCATCGTCAGTCTGATCGGCTACTCGGCTATGGTCGGGGCCGTCGGCGGCGGAGGCCTGGGCGACCTCGGCATCCGCTTTGGCTACCAGCGTTTCAATCCGGAGATGATGGTACTCGTTGTCGCGGTGCTGATCGTGCTCGTGCAGGTCGTGCAGAGCGCCGGCGACGGGCTCGCCCGCCGCTTCGACAAGCGTAACCGGAAGAACTGATCCTTTACTCGCATACCCAATAACATACCAAGGAGTCTCCCATGAAAAAGTTCATCATCGCCGCCGCGATTGCGGCCTTTGCAGCCGGCTCGGCCTTCGCCGAGGATATCAAGGTTGGCGTCACGCCAGGCGAGCACGCCCAGATCATGGAAAAGGTCGCCGAAGTCGCCAAGACCAAGGGTCTGAATATCGAGATCGTCGAGTTCTCCGACTATGTCGTGCCGAACCAGGCGCTGGCCGACGGCGACATCCAGGCCAACTCGTTCCAGCACCAGCCCTATCTCGACAACCAGATTGCCGACCGTAAGTTCGATCTCGTCAGCATCGGCACGACCATCACCACGCCGATGGGTGTCTACTCCAAGAAGGCGAAGAGCCTCGACGAACTGAAGGACGGCGCTACCGTTGCCATCCCGAACGACCCGACCAACGGCGGTCGTGCGCTTCTGGTTCTGGCCAGCAAGGGCCTGATCAAGTTCAAGGACAACCCGGGCATCAAGGTGACGGTTGCCGATATCGTCGAGAACCCGAAGAACATCGAGTTCGCCGAAATCGATGCCGCCCAGCTGCCACGTTCGCTTGAAGACGTCGATGCCGCCGTCATCAACACCAACTACGCCATGGAAGCCGGCCTGCATCCCAAGACCGACGCCATCGCCATCGAAGGCGAAAAGTCACCCTATGCCAACGTCATCGTCGTTCGCGCCGCCGACAAGGACGCGCCCTGGGCCAAGACACTGGTCGAGTCCTACCATGATGAAAGCATCCGCAAGTTCATCAACGAGCAGTTCAAGGGCGCCCTGATCGCGTCCTGGTAAAATCCCGCTTTATCGGGCCAATACAGTGAAACGGTTCGGCTCCGCCGGGCCGTTTTTTCGTTGATCAGGGGCATTTTGTCTTCGCCAAATCGTCCGCGATAACGGGCATTGCGAGCGGAAGAATACCGCTGGCCCCACTCCTGCCGGTTCCTTCTCATCGGACCTGCGAAACCTTGGAGCGGTCCCATAGTTGCCGATTTGCTAGCCGGGGGGATCGCCTCCCACCCGACTGGTTATCGGGTCGATCTACGCTAAAGCTCAGGTATCGTGAGGCAGATCGCAGGTCACGCCCAGAATGTCCGGAAAACCACCTACTTAACAATGTCGTCTTTCACAGTTTATTAAGACACTTGTACTGAAGCTTCGGCGGGATTGGCAGCGGATTCTTGTGCAATGGTGAATGGAGCAGTTTTCTTCCTTGTGGTGAATTTCATCATCGCAATCTGCTTTGCGCTGGTGTTCGCCGTCGTGGCGGTGCGAAGCCAGTCGCGCCAGGCTGCGCTATGGTTCTCGGCAGGTTTTGCTGTCGCCTCTCTTTCTGCCCTCAGTGAACTCTTCGTTGCGTATACAGATTTGTCGAAGCTCTTCGCAGTTTTGGCATTTGCAACTGTGCTTGGTGGCATGATCCTGCTGCGCTTTGGTATTGGCGAGCTTTACGGCGTGCGGATCGCGCCATTCTGGGCGATATCTTTTTTCACCCTTTGCATCTTACTTGATCTGTTTATCTATGGCCTGCCGCGTAGCACGCTCAGGCACGCCTTATCTTATCAAACACCTTTTGCGCTGGTCATTCTTACCAGCGCTGCTGCGGTCTTCGCGTCACGGCGCCGCGCAAGGATCGATCGGGTCCTCGGCTATCTGCTTACCGCAACCGGTCTACATTTCTTTGCAAAGGCTGGTCTGGCAGTGACCGCCGGTGCCGGGGTGGCGGCAACTGACTATATTCGTACAAACTACGCATTGATTTCACAGGGATCGACTGCCGTATTGATCGTGGCAGTTGGTCTGACACTGCTTTCGGTCCTCGTCCTCGATATCATGGCCGACGAACGCAGCAATTCCGAAAGGGATGTACTTTCGGATCTTGCCAACCGCCGCGGTTTCGAGAACGGTGTCGCCGCTGCCCGCCTTGTCGCCCCCGCCGTCCGGCATTCCGTCATAACCTGCGATATCGATCGCTTCAAAAGCATCAACGACACGTTCGGTCACCATGCCGGAGACAAGGTGATCCGCGCCTTTGCTGACCTCCTGAAATCCGGCGCCGCGCCGAATTTCATCGTCGGGCGCATCGGCGGCGAGGAGTTTGCCGTGTTCATGCCGAACACAACGGTGGAAACGGCCATGCTGTTTGCCAGCTCTGTACGACGCGGAGCGACGGGGATCACTGTGGAGGGGTTGCCTCCAACACTGACGGTTAGCGCGAGCTTCGGTGTTGCCGAAATTCCCGTCGGAGAAAGCCTTGACGACGCAATGCGCCGGGCCGACATGGCACTTTACGAAGCAAAGCGAGCCGGGAGAAATTGCGTTAGGCAGGCCCGACAAACCCGCTCCGGGTCGCCGGATATCAGGCTGGTGACATGAGAACGGGCCTTCGGGATGGACTCGTTCTCCGTCTTACCTGAAATGCCTGTTTTTCTGGCCTGCCTGAGACCATACCGCAAAGCCTCCAATCTGTTTTCACGCTGCCATAGCGTTATAATCCATACTGTCTAGATCGGCGATAAGGCCCGGACCCATCGGCTTCCATCCAAGTACTTGTTGCGTCGTTTTGCTGGAAGCAGGAAAGTCCATTCCAGCAAATATCGCCATCCAGCCGAAATGATCGGCGGCTTCCGTCGGTGCGACCGATACGACAGGAAGGTTCAGGCCACGGCCGAGCGCCTTCGCGATCTCGCGGGTCTCGATCCCTTCTTCTCCGACCGCGTGATACCGAGCTCCGGCTTCGGCTCTCTCGACAACCAGGCGATAAAGCAATGCCACATCGCGCAGATGACCCGCCGGGAACCGATTGAGACCCTCGCCCACATAAGCACAGACGCCTTTCGCCCTGGCAATTTCGATAAGTGGCGAGATAAGGCCCTGCTTGATCGTATTGTGTACCTGCGGAAGTCGCACGACCGACACATTGACGCCCGCATCAAGCAGGGCATTCCCGGCGAGTTCGGAAGCAACACGCGGGTTGGGATGAGCCGTGTTGCAGATATTCTCGCTTGCAGGTTTGCCGAGCTCGGCATTGCCCAGTCCCGTGCCGGAGGTGATTACAAGAGGGCGTTTCGACCCCTTGAGCGCCTCGCCGAGCGCACGAATTGCGCAGCTGTCTTTCTGGCAATTGTCGACAAAGCGCGAAAAATCATGGTCGAAAGCTGTATGTATGACACCATCCGCTTTTTCCGCACCTGCCCGAAGAGTATCGGGTTCCTCGAGCGTGCCGCGATGAACTTCAACGCCCGCGGCTTCGAGTGCCTTTGCGCCGGCATCTGAACGTGTCATGCCGATTACATGATGCCCTGCGTTTTGGAGTTCAGGTAACATGGCCGAGCCGATGAAGCCGGTCGCCCCGGTAAGGAAAATTCGCATGGGATGTCTCCGTATTGCTGGAGACGCTACTATCCGGCTATTATTTATGCTGTTAAAGTAGTGATCTTATCCTATTATAATGGCTAACAGGAACCATGAGCACTGAAAAGAATCCGCTTGGCGTGTTCCTCAGAGACCGCCGCTTGCGACTTGACCCGGCGACATTCGGCTTTTCGGGGCGGAGGCGCACGCCGGGTTTGCGTCGGGAAGAGGTCGCGCAACGGGCCAACATCAGCCCGACATGGTATACTTGGTTGGAACAAGGTCGTGGTGGCGCCCCATCGGCAGATGTTCTTAACCGCATCGCGAGCGGCTTGATGCTCACTGAACCGGAGCGGGAACATCTCTTCATGCTTGGTCTCGGCCGCCCGCCCGAGGTTTGCTATCGTGTTGTTGCGGGCGTCAGCCCCCGCCTCCAGCGGCTCATCGACACGCTCGACGCAAGCCCCGCTCTCGTGCGGACCGCCGCGTGGGACATCGTCGCCTGGAACCGGGCTGCCACTATCGTCATGACTGACTACGACAGGCTCGCTCCGGACGAGCGAAACATACTGCGTCTATTGTTCTGCAATCCGACAATCAGGACTTTTCAGCACGACTGGGAGGCGATGGCACGATTTGTGGTCGGTGCGTTCCGCGCGGACGCTGCGCGCGCCGGGGCCACGTCGGAGATTGCGGATTTGGTCAACGAACTTTGCCGGGCGAGTCCGGATTTCGACAGGCTCTGGCGTGAAAACGAAGTGATCTCTCACGGAGAAGGAACCAAGCGACTGAAGCATCCCGAATTGGGTGACATCGAGTTGGAGTATTCGGGGTTTGCGGTCGATGGAAGACCAGATCTGAACCTGGTCGTTTACAATCCTATTGATCCAGCCGTAGCCGAACGAATTCGGCGACAGGTTAAAGAAAAGCAATGAACCCGCGCGACCAACGGGTGAGCTCTCCTGAAGTCGCTGGGCGCGTCTGAAAGAGCAAGACGACCGGCAAGCACCACGCCACTCGAAGAGACCGGATCACAATCTCTAAAGACGCTGCTCCGCAAGGGGGCCGAAATGGCGAAGGGCAATGCACTAAGGCACACTGGTAAGGCGGCTACCTCTTCGCACCAGCCGATAGCATCCGTTGTGTTGCATCGTCTAGCGCATGGCTTGTTTGGACGCCATCCTGTTTCAAGCCGTACGCGGTGTTGGCGCATCCGGACAGGGCGAGTAAGGCAATGCAATCGCGATGGTCGACTTCATACCGTTTTCTCCACGTTGGATCTCCGGCGCCGATTTCATTCCAATCAGCGCACGATATGCGGTTTCTCGATGCTAACAAGCTCGGTATCTGGCCTGCCGCAAGCAGCCCGCTATCGACACAGATAATAGCATCGGATCAACGGCTAATTCGCGATGATTCCCACGATCACGGTTCCCCAGGTCGTGAGCAGGATATGGCCGATTGGTACAGCCGGTGTGTATCCGAGAACCGCAACGGTACTTCCCGATCGATCCTGGACGGCCGCCATGCCGGCAGTCATCGTCTGCGCGCCGGCCAGCCCCCCGAGTAGCAGGATGGGGTTCATGCGAAGCACGTAGCGGCCGAAATAGAGCCCTACAATCATCGGGGCAATGGTGACGATCATGCCGCCAAACAGAAGCCCCACACCCGCTTCGGCGATTGCAGCAACAAACAGCGGTCCAGCATGCAGCCCCGTCATTGCGACGAACGCGGCAAGGCCGAGCGCAGTCATCAGCGATACAGCAGCATCTGGAATCCGCCCGAAGAGGGGGAAGCGCGTGCGCAGATGCCCAACCAGCAGGCCCGCCAGCAGCGTGCCCACACTCGTGCTCAACGAAATCCGCATGTCGCCGATCGGAAAGGTGACGAGGATGCCGACAAGTCCACCAAAGAATATCGCAAGACCGAGAACGAAGAAATCCGTCGTCGTTATCGGTGCGATGACGACACCGATCTGTTTTTCCGCATGCGACACCGTCGCCTCGGGTCCGACCAGGCGCAAAATGTCGCCTCGCTCAAGGCGGATCCCCGGCCCTACGGGGATCGCCGCGCCACCGCGGCTGATGGCACGCAGATATAGACCACGTGTCCACCCCTCCTTGGCAATGTCATCGAGCTTTCGGCCCGCCAGCTCACGGTTGGTCAACAGCACGTCTGCGGCTAGTATCGGGACATCAAGAAGTTCACGATCCTCGACCTCTTCGGCGCGTGGGCCAAGCACGGCCACGAGTGCCTCCCTCGGCCCCGAGACGGCCACGACATCGCCGGCAGCAATCACCATCTGCGTCTCCGCCTCGATGATCGTGCTCCCCCGTCGCAGGCGCAGGACAAAGAGCCTGTGCTCGGGAAATTTCGCCTCCGCGGCACTCAATGTCAGACCAGCGATCGGCGCGGCGTCCGCGATCCGATACGCACGGATTTCGAAGCGATGCCAGGCAGATGCCACGCCGGGCGTCTTGCGGGATATGCCGAGTTCCTGCTCGAGCTTAAGTGCCTCTGCACGCAAATCGATGCGCATCAGCCTCGGGCCGACGACGCTGCAGAACAGGATCACTCCAACGGCGCCGAATACATAGCACACCGCGTCCGCGACAGCGATATGTGCCACCAACCTTGCGCGATCGGCTTCCGTCAGTGCCAGCCCATTGATCGCCTCGGTTGCCGTGCCCATGGCAGGGCTTTCGGTCAGCGCGCCCGAAACCAGACCCGCCGCGAAGCCCGGATCAAGACCAAGACCCTTGGCAACAGCCACCGCCGTCAGCAACCCGGTCACACATACAACGACGGCAAGCAACACCGGCTTGAGACCGTCTCGTTTCAAGGCTTGCATGAACTGAGGTCCGACGGAATAGCCAATACCGAAGAGAAACAGAAGGAACAGGAAGGATTTTGCCATGGCGGCAATCGGGACATCGGCGAATTGACCTATCAGGATGCCCGCAAAAAGGGAGCCTGTGACGGGTCCAAGGGTAAAACCTCCGAATTTGATGCCCCCGACCAAATATCCGATGCTGATCGCAAGAAACACTGCGAGTTCCGGATACTTGACAAGGAATTGCGCGACCCAAGACATGACCAGACTGCCCCCTCTCCCCTTCTCCAGGCCAGATATGATCGCCAACTGTCCGCACGCCAGAAGTCAGCGGTGCCTCGCTACGGCATGCCGTAGCGAGGCAGCATTATGGAGCGCGAAGCCAGCGCTCGTGAAGCAATGACTCAGCGCTTTGCGCCTGCAGCCTTCGGTTTGAGCAATTTTAGCCCCCTGGCTCTCTCGTAACCGTGAATCTCTTTCACATCCAATTTGCGCATGAAATCGATGGTCTCCTGCGTCAGCACTTGACCCGGCACCATGATCGGAAACCCGGGCGGATAGGGTATGACGAAATTGGCCGAAATCATTTCCGGTCCCTCCCGCAGTCTGCGATCGCACTCAGCACCGAGCAGCGGCACATACTCGCAACGCGCCGCGTCGTAGGCATTAAAGAAAGCAGTCCGCATGTCGCCTTCAGGTGTTGCTTTACCCGCATCACCGCGGAAGGTTTCGTGGAAATGGCTGAAATTGGGCAGGTCCGGCACGTCAGTCATCAGGGATTTGACCCGCGCATCAAAGGCGGCTGTTTCTGCCTGTCCACCGTCGGCGAGGCGCTTCTCAATGCCAAGGCAAATCTCGACGAGAACGCGGATCAGATGGGCCACGTCGCTACGCGTGTTGTTGATGTTCGACTGGAGTAGCACGCTATTGCGCGACGTCTTGTTGAGCTGGATGCCGTACTCGCTCGCCAGCAATCCCTTGAATTGCGTTCCGTCGAAACCAGCGGTTCCGCAGACAAGTGTCATGCGCGTCGGATCAAGATAGAACTCGTCCTCTTGCATCGCTTTGACCGCGGTGGCCCAGTTCGAACCTGGCGCGAGATAGTCCTGGAAGCCCGACTGGCGGTACGCGGCTGGTATCATCTCATCGGCACCGAGCACACGGAAGTATTTCGAGATCAGCTGATGCTCATTGATTGCCCGACGGATCTTCAACGCAATTTCGATTGCGTTCATCACCAGGCCATAGCCTTCAAGTTCCATCTGTCGACGCGCGACGTCGAGGCTCGCGATCAGTTGCTGGTTGGGGCTGGTTGATGCATGCGTGAAGACTGCCTCGTGGAACTGAGCTTCAACCATATGAAAGTCCACATCCTTGACGAGGAGCATGGAGCCCTGCCGGATCGCCGACATCGACTTATGCGTCGAGTTCGTCTGATAGACGCGAAGGCGTACAAGCCGCGGATCGGGGATGAGCCGGGTGGCAAGAAGTGTCTCGTCGGAAGGGTTATCTCCGAGATTGGCGCTTTGCTTCTCGTAGGCACTGATGGAGGCGGGATCGCGCAACCATTCCTCGATGTCGGAGGCGGCTCCCATGGCGGTTCGAGGTCGCAGGAAGGGAGAGAACCGGGCAAATCCCGACCACGCCTCGTCCCAGAGGAAGATCAGATCCGGCTTTATGGCAAGGCATTCCTCCATCACCCGCCTGACATTGTACATGTGCCCATCGAAGGTGCAGTTGGTCAGGTCAAGCAGCTTTAGGCGATTGAGCCGCCCCTCCGCTTTCAACGCCAGCAATGCACGTTTGATGGTGGCGAGTGGCACTGCCCCGTACATCGAGTATTCCGTCATCGGGAAAGCCTCGACGTAGTATGGCTGCGCACCCGTTAGAACCATGCCGTAGTGATGCGATTTGTGGCAGTTGCGGTCGACCACCGCGATGTCGCCCGGGGCCAGCAGCGCCTGGACGGCCATCTTGTTGGAGGTGGACGTGCCGTTGGTAACGAAAAAGACGTGGTCGGCACCGAATGCGCGGGCAGCCATTTCCTGCGATCGCTTGATGTTGCCGGTAGGCTCCAAAAGGCTGTCGAGGCCACCCGTTGTCGCGCTGCTTTCCGCCAGGAACAGGTTGAGGCCATAAAATTCGCCCATGTCGCGGATCCAGTCCGACTTGAAGACAGACTTGCCGCGAGCAATGGGCAGGGCATGGAACGTACCGATGGGCCGCCGTGCATATTTTTTCAGGTTGTCGAAGAAGGGCGTCTCGTACCGTCCCTGCACGCCTTCGATGATCGCGAGATGCAGTTCCAGCGGTTCCTCGACGGCATAGAAGATGCGCCGTATCGAATCCGCCGCCGGATCACCGGCAATTTTCTCGACCTGCCGGTCGGAAAGCAAATAGATGTCGAGTTCCGGCCGGATCCGCTTCAATATCCGTGACAAGTGAAGCGCCGAGACCTCGGGGCTTTCCGCCTCTCCAAGCAGCGGATTTAGCACGGAGCGCAATACCGGCGCGTCATGGCGCGAGCGGTAAGGAAACCCCTCCGCAAGGACGACGGAGATGATAGATGGGTTCAATGCCGCAGCGCAAACCGCATCCTCGAAGGAGCCGACGAAAATGGGCTCATAAATGAAAGAATCTTCGTGACGGCGCATCCTGCGGAGCTCGGAGGCCAAGGCGGGCCATCGTGCGGCAGGTTGGCTGTTGACGAACAGGACCTCGAAATAGGGGCGATGAGCACGAGTCTCACCCGTGGCTGGCGGCATAATATCGACCACCTCGTTTGGCGACAGGTGGTCATTGACATCCCACTCCTCGGGACGGCTGCGATAGGCATCCGTCAGAAGGCCGTTGGAGATGCGCCGAGCCAGTCTGGCCGCCCCGCTGGGGTCGTTTGAAGCAATGCGCTCGGCCAGGGCTTGGCGCAATCGCGCACCGGGATAAGCGTGGTATTCCTCTACGGCTTCTATGGCGGCGAGCGCTGCCTCCAGCGCCTCCCGCCCTCCCCGTTGTGCGGCCCACGCGTCGGCCAGAGACGTGACCTCGCGCCAGTTGTCGGCACGCCCCGAATGCATCAGCAGAGACTGATTGTCTGCGGTTTTTTTTGGCATCTGATGCTCCCAACACTCTTTTATTGAAGATTCGCTACAGTTGACGAATTGTCACTGCACAGACGATTGGAGTGGCCTGCTGCAGGTCGCCAGCTTCTAAAGGCACTGCAAGGCGAGCGGAGCCGTATACCGACCCCCATCCATTTCAGGCCAACATCAGCACCAGTCCCAGGGCGCGAATGGACTATTGTCGGCAGTGTAGCCTAGACTCAGTATCGGCATTCCGTCCCGTCAGCCCTGAAGCGGAGCCGTAGCTAGCCGGCGTCGTTCGCGACGGGACAGCATCACAGCCCTAGCGGGCCGAACTCAGGATCACTCAACGGCTGCAACATGCGAAGTAAAATACGGTAGTATACCGCAGACCGTCTGTAACCTACTCACTTCCGCCTCGACCGATGGTTTTCGCGCTGCAGCCTCCCCCCGGCCTCTGTCTTTCCCGACATCCTATTCTACCGGTCCGGTGGCCAAACGACGCGCGCAAGGTCCCTGACGATATCAGCTTCCAATTCAGCAACCATCGTCTCGTACTCCTCGATATAAAAGCCCGCACCATCACGCCGGAAGGCTTCCAGTGCGACGCAACCCTCATCGTAGGCTTCAAGAAGATTGCAAAAGAACGGCCATGAACTGGACGTGGGCAGTTTCTGGAGCAGTTGGCGTTGCGCAGGCAGCTTGAGCATCAACCGACGCAATCCAGATTGCGCGGTCCCACGGCAGCCGTCCTCCTCTATCCAATCCTTCCCCATTGGCGATCCTCTACCCGATAACAGTGTAACAACCGCGCGCCCACGCGGAAGTAAATTACGGTATGTTCTGTTTGCGTGCCCGTTCTGGCCGCCGTGAAATTGCGCGGCCTTTTTTTTGGCGTGATTAAGGAAGCCAATTGCCATGTCACTACCTGTCGATAATCTAACATCGACATGCCTCTAGTTGTCCACTTGTCGGAAGGACCCAGATGAGAAGTCAACCCGACGGCGTACACTCGCACACCTCTCCCGCCGAGGTCCGAGAACAGTTGGATCGCATACTGTCGAGCCCAGAGTTCATTCTCCCCGATCGCGGGCACAGATTTTTGCAGTTCATCGTGAACGAGACCCTCGAAGGACGCGCCGCTTATCTGAAGGCATTCACCATTGCAACCAGCGTTTTCGGTCGTGATGCGTCATTTGATGCAATGAATGATCCTTGCGTGCGAATGGCAGCACGCCAGCTTCGTAGCGCTCTTGAGCGGTACTATCTGACTAGCGGCTCAGCGGATGAAGTACTGATTGCCGTTCCGGCTGGCGGTTACGTTCCAACTTTCGCAAAACGGGCGATTGAGGGTGGCACCAGGACTGAAGATGAAGCGCAAAGGCTCTCTGCCGCAAGCGCGTCATTGCCCGAGAAGCCGCCAACCGAGCCGCCAAAGCGCGAAAGCAGATTGCCTCGTTGGATCATGATCACCGCTGGAATGATCGTACTTGCCGCCGTGGTGATGGCGTCGTTCACCGAAAGAAACAACACTGCATCGAAGCAGCCAGTCATGAGCGGCGGCAGGGCAACGATTTTAGTCAAGCCCTTTGCGACCAACGAAGAAACGAGGGTCTCGAATGAAGTCCTGAGTGGGCTGAAAAATGAAATCGTCGTCAATCTCGTGAAGTCCAAAGAACTGGTCGTGATCACGGAGGGCGCAAAAACCAACGCCAATGAGGCCGACGCGACATACACTCTGCAAGGTAGCATACGCATGGAGGCTGATGATATGCGAGCAATCGCACGCCTGGTCCGGGCGGCAGACGGTGCAGTCGTGTGGTCGAGCGACTACGACGTCAATATAAAGGGTCGAAGCATTCTCGACGCCCAGATGGCCATCGCGCGATCAATCGCGGCGGCTGTGACAGCCCCATTCGGAGCGGGGGCGACGTCGCGGCCCCAAGGATAGGCTACGCCCTGTGCTGGAGATATCAGCTCTCGGAAACGAGTGGCCAGGCTAACCGTCTCCAGCCGGCTTCTGCTTCCTATGCTGGTCAATGCATGTGCGCTCCTTAACCGCTCGAAAACCGGTGCCGGCGAAATGGCTTCCCGCTTGGTCCGGGCGCGGGTCTCGTATTAGGACGAAGCTTGCAGACGGGAGAAACCCTTCATTACGTCGTCGAAATCGTCCGGATCAACATCGTCGACTGTCACCGTGGCGTCGAGGTTGTCGGCGATCTTATTGGTATGCGGCAGTGATAAAAGGGTGAGAGCACATCGGTGATGCATGCCTTAAAGGGCGTAGGATACCGTATACTACCCCACTTGAAGGTGTAACATTCTTTGCCGTTGCAATCTCATCGGATACCATTCCAACTAGCAGAACTCGAAGTCCGCATTTCGATGTGTCCAATGCCCGGCAGGCATACCACAGTGGGAGGAATGATAATGACGGAAGCGGGAATCTACGCAAAATTTGTCGATCTCAGCCCTTTTGAGATCAAGGACGAACTCATCAGGCTGGCTCAGGCTGACAAGTCGGGGCGTGCATATCTCAACGCCGGGCGAGGCAACCCCAACTGGATCGCAACCAAGGCGCGCGAAGCTTTCTTCCTTCTCGGTCAGTTCGCGCTGACCGAGGCCAAGCGTGTTTCCTTCGATGAAGAAGCGGGTCTCGCGGGAATGCCGCCCGTCGAAGGATGCTACAAGCGGCTGAAGGCATGGGTGGAAAAACGCAAGGGCGATCCGGACACGCCCGGCGCTGAGACGCTCGACGCTGTGGTGGATTTCGCCATCAAGAAATTTGCCTTCGAGCCTGATAAGTTCGTCAACGAACTCACGGACTCGATCATAGGCGACCACTATCCGGTTCCCGACCGCGCGTTGGTGCACAACGAAGCGATCACTCATGAATATCTGATGTGGGCCATGTGCGCTGGCCACCGCCCGACCGCGAAATTCGACCTCTACCCGGTCGAAGGCGGCACCGCGGCCATGTGCTACATCTTCAAGGCGCTCAAGAATGCGCGCCTTCTGAACTCCGGTGATACGATTGCGCTCGTCACGCCGATCTTCACGCCCTATCTCGAGATGCCGCATCTCGAGGACTATTCGCTGAAGCAGATCCATGTTTCGGCGGAGGCGGAAGACCGTTTCCAGTTGACCGAGGAAGACTTGAGACCGCTCGAGGACAAGTCCGTCAAGGCGCTGTTCATCGTCAATCCCGGCAATCCCTCCGCGGTCGCGATCGATCCGGAAAGCATGGACCGGCTGGTCAAATTCGTCAAAACAAAGCGCCCAGACCTGATGATCCTGACGGATGACGTCTACGGCACCTTCGTGCCGAATTTCGAATCCGTCATGGGCCATCTGCCTCACAACACGATCGGCGTCTATTCCTATTCGAAGTATTTCGGATGCACCGGCTGGCGCCTCGGCGTCGTCGCCGTCGCCCAGGACAACATCTTCGACAAGATGATCCGAGAGATGCCGGCTGCAACGCAAAAGCTCCTCGATGCACGCTACAAGGCGCTGACGCCACATCCGCGCGATCTCAAGTTCATCGATCGCATCGTTGCTGACAGCCGCGATGTGGCGCTAAACCACACGGCCGGTCTGTCGCTGCCACAGCAGGTGATGATGTCGCTGTTCGGCCTTGTCGAAATGATGGACGAGGAAAAAATCTATCAGAAGGCGTGCATGGCCATCTGCCAGCGCCGGTTCGACAAGCTGATGAACGGAATGGGGATCGAGTTCAAGGCTCGCCCCTATTTCGACCGCTACTACGGCATCATCGACTATGAATATTGGGCACGTAAGTACGTCGGCGACGAGGTGACGGACTGGGTGAAGGAGAACGTTCATCCGCTCGATATCGCCTTCAAGCTAGCCGAGGACCATGGCATCGTCGTCCTCAATGGGTCCGGCTTCGATGCGCCCAACTGGTCGGTACGCGTGTCCTTCGCCAATTTGCCGGACGAAGCCTACGATTCGATCGGCAGGGCCATTCGCGCGGTCGCGCGAGGCTATCTGCAGGCCTACCGGGCCGCCAAGGGCGAGACAGCTCAGCCGTAGGGCGGACGCTATTCGATTTGTAGAAGAGACAGCCGAAGAGATCCTACGCCGGAGATCGCCACCATGCTTCAATGGTTTGCCGCAACGCTTCAGAAATATCCCGAAATCGCCATCTTCCTGTCGCTTGCGATCGGCTATTTCGTTGGCAAGTTCACCTATAAGGGTCTCGGTCTCGGTGCCGTCACCTCGACCCTGCTCGCCGCCGTGGTCATCGGGCAGCTCGGCATCGTCATATCGCCGAACGTCAAATCGGTCTTCTTCCTGATGTTCCTGTTCGCGGTCGGCTACGGCGTTGGGCCGCAGTTCGTGCGCGGTATCGCTTCCGACGGCCTGCCGCAGGCAGCCTTCTCTGTGGTTGTCTGCCTCTATTGCCTGGCGATCCCGGTGATCGTGGCGATGCTCGCCGGCTACGATATCGGCTCGGCCGCCGGCCTCTATGCCGGCTCGCAGACCATCTCTGCCTCCATGGGCCTTGCCACCGACGCGATAAACCGGCTCGGACTGACGGCGGAACAAACCCAGGCGACGCTCAACGCGATGCCCATCGCATACGCGGTGACCTACATCTTCGGTACCGCCGGATCGGCGGTCATTCTGGCGCTTGTTGGTCCGCGGCTCCTCGGGATCGACCTCGTCGCCGCCTGCAAGGATTACGAGGCGCGCCACAGCGCCGCGGCGGAGTTCGGCGGAGCGGGATCGGCCTGGCACCGCTTCGAACTCAGGGCCTACCGCATCAAGCCAGACGGCCGCGCCGTGGGCATGACCGCGAAGCAAGCCGAGGCGATGGTGCCGGACGCGCGCGTTTTCGTCGAGCGCATCCGCCGTGACGGGCAGATAGAGGAGGCGAACGCCGATACGGTACTCAAGGCCGGCGACGTCGTAGCCGTGGCCGGCCCACGTGACGTGCTGGTCGAGGTGCTCGGCCAGGCCGCCGAGGAAGTAAACGATCCCGAGCTTCAGAATGTCCGCGCCGAGGGCGTCGACATCTACGTCACGTCCAAGGCGGTCGACGGAAAAACGCTGTCCGAACTCGCCAAGTCGCCTACGGTTCGCGGCGTCTTCCTGCGCAAGATCGTTCGCGGTGCGACCGCGACGGTGATCCCGATCCTGCCCGATACGAAGATCCACCGCGGCGACATTCTCACGCTCGTCGGCCGCCCGCAGGACATCACCGCGGCGACGAAAGGCATCGGTTACCCCGATCGCGCCACCGACGTCGCCGACGTCGCCTTCATCGGCGCCGCAATCGTCCTCGGCGCGTTGGTCGGGGCGTTCGTCCTCAACGTCGGTGGTGTGCCCCTGACGCTGTCCACCGCCGGCGGCGCGCTGATTTCCGGCCTTATCTTCGGTTGGCTTCGCTCGGTGCATCCGACCTTCGGACGGATCCCGTCCTCGACCGTCTGGTTCATGAATTCGGTCGGCCTCAACGTCTTCATCGCGGTGGTCGGCATCAGCGCCGGCCCCGGCTTCGTCGCTGGGCTGAAGGAGCTTGGAGTAAGCCTGTTCCTCTGGGGTGTGGTTGCGACGTCGGTTCCGCTGATCCTTGCGATGTACACCGGCAAGTACCTGTTCAGGTTCGATCCGGCCATCCTGTTCGGTGCCTGCGCCGGAGCGCGTACCACCACGGCGGCGCTCGGCATGATCACGGACGCGGCGAAGAGCCAGGTTCCCGCGCTGGGCTACACCGTGACCTACGCCATCGGCAACACGCTGCTGACGATCTGGGGGATGGTCGTGGTCCTGTTGCTTGGCTAGTTTGCCGTAGGTAAGGTAGCGTGTATTGCCGAGGTGACCGCTTGGGCCCAAGTGGTCACCATCGTCATCTCTGGGTCTGATATCAGTCGTGTGCACCTGGAAGCAGTATTATTGACTACGACGTCGAGCTATACCCCCGCCAACGGTCAAGCAGTGCTTCTGCCGCACTCGAAGCATGACAGCATCCAGACCCGGCACCTCAATCCCCGTCCGACCGTCGACGCGTTCTTCATCCTTGCAGATATCTGTGACTTCCCATTCGTCTGGTACCGAGAACTCAATCGAGCGAACTTCGCGGCTATGATTGATCAGGACGACAAACCGAAGTTCGTGTGAAAACTCGTGCTCGGTCACAGCAATGGCTGGATCGACAACACCTATGAGGCGCGATTTCTTGTTTGCCTTCGAGAACTGCGCATACAGGCGCCAATAGGGATTGTCCTCACTAAACAAGGTTCCGGCAAATTCGACCTCAACTGGAAAAGCCAAAGCGTAAACATTACCCTTGCCGAGGCGATTGCTCCAGAAGACGGGATCGCCAGTATCGTCCCTCGTTGCAATGGCTTCGCCTGACGTCAATTTCACCCGAGTCTCGCCAGCTCCGAGTATTTCGATCTGATGGCCACCATCGAGGATCGTAGCGGACGCCGCCATCGGTGATTTTGACCGCGATACTATCTCGGCTCCAAACGTTTCCACGAAATGGGGCACGATGCCGTCCTTGAAGGACACGTAAAGCGTCGCCCCTTCCCTGGCCCGCCGCAGCAGTTCGAGCCATACGCGCTTCGGTATGCAGTTGGGACCAGTCAACGAAGGCAGGATGTAGATTCCAGCTTCGGGGATCTGTTGATGAACGTGACAATAGGCGAGCTGCAGCTTTGCTTGCTTGGCAAGGACAAACGATCCATAGGCGGCCGCCCAATCGTCCTGATTGTCCGACAGGATGCAGACAGCATCGATCGCTGCAGCAGGTAGCGTGCCATTTGGAACATGCCCCATCACCTTCTGGAATTTTGCGAACTCTTCCAAGACAGGTTTCGCCGTGTGGTCGGTCTTCACCAATCCGAGCTCGGTTTCGACGGCGAACCAATCATAGGGCGCATGACCGAGACCGGTTTGATCGTAGGCACACCACCATCCAAAGGCTCGGCAATCGTTCGCCCACAAGGACCACATGTTGACCCGAGCGAACTTCGCCGAAACTTCATCGCTGGCAATCATCGCACCCATTGTCCCGACTTCCTCGACGATACAGGGCTTGCCGCTGATATCGCGATAGAAGCTGGTTTCTGCGGTCGCGTGGAATGTCGTTCGGAAGTCATCGACGTGGCCGAGTTCGGCGTGGCGAACCCAGTACGGGTACGGATGCGTCGTCAGGATATCGGTCAACTCACCCTGATCTTCGATCAGCCACGGGTTCTTATGGCCTTTCAACCGCGAAGAAAGGGTATGCATGCCGGAGACGACCGACCGCGAAGGATCGGCGCGCTTGATGGCACTCGAAATGGCCGCGGTCCATGTATAGGCGACGTCCGGATTATCTGCGATGCCCATGCAATTGCATTCGTTTCCGAGATCCCATGCCGCGATCGAACCCTCGTCCTTCAGAGTACTCACGAATTCTCGGACAAATCGTATCTGCCAGGCAATGCTCCTCGCGTCACTGATAGGATCCATACCCTCCAGCGCCGGCGGAACAAACAAGCGGCCGCTCATCCATCCGGTAATCACACCGACAACGAGTTTGAGATCGTGCTTTTCGGCGAGAGCGCACATTTCCCGAAACCGGCCGATCATTGTCGAGGACAGTCCGGCCCGGCCAAGGGCATCGGTTCCAAGAGGCTCTTCGCGTAGCCGATATTCATAGGGGGCGGCGGAATGTGTTCGAAGCAGCTTGATCGGCTGAAAGTCGGGCCACAATGGGAAGACCCGCAACCAACGGACCCCATGCTTAACCAGGGCAGCCATGTCGGCATCAACGACGGACGGCTGCCAATCCTGCCACATGTTCGTCCCCGCATGGGATGCCCAGTAGTTGCATCCGAGTGCCAAGCCCCCCTGAGGAAAGAGCTCGATTGAATCATTCGCCAAACCGACCAAAACCCATCTCCGAAATCGATTACGGAAAGCGAATACACAAAATACCCAGACCCCACAAGTGCTGTAAAATCGGATATGTTTGACACTGTTTGTCGAGAGACTTAAGGGTAATTTCTATATCGTTTTCGGAGAGTTCCATGAGGAGCAATCGTGGTCGCGTTGATCGCCAGCCAAAACCAACGCTCAAAACGATCGCGCAGCTGACTGGGCTGGCCCCTGCGACCGTCTCCCGTGCGCTCAACGATGCCGACGACATAAGCTCATCGACGAAAGAGCGCGTGAGGCTCGCTGCACGCCAGATAGGCTATCGCCCGGACCGCGCAGGGTTCAGACTTCGAACCGGCAAGTCACGCGTTATTGCCCTGGTGCTGAACATGGAAGATGAAATCCTTGGCATAGCCGGGCCGCTTGTAAACGGCGTCGCCGAGGTGCTCTCCCGTTCAGGCTATGGCATGGTGGTGGTGCCGGATAGCCCGCATGAGGACCCGTTGAAGGCGGTCGGAGAGGTTCTCGACAGCGGCATGGCCGATGGACTGATCATCACCCGTACCCAACCGATGGATCAGCGCGTTATCTTTTTGACGAACGAAGAGTTTCCGTTCGTCACCTTCGGTCGAACGCAGCTACGGAGTGTTCACGCCTCCGTCGATTTCGACAATGAGACCTTCGCTTATGAGAGCGTTCGACGGCTTGCGGACAACGGGCGGCGAAATATCGCGCTCCTGGCGCCACCGTCGCATCTGATGTTCTGCAAGCACATGTCGGACGGATTCCGCCGAGGCATCCGTGACTTTGGATGCGTGGAAGTACCGTTTGGCAACGTCGATCTCGACAGCCCCTTGGAGGATATTTTCAAGGAGGGGACACGCTGGCCATTCGAGAGCGGTTTGGTTGACGGCTTTGTCGCCGGGAGCGCAAGCACTGGCGTCGCTCTCCTTGCCGGTCTCGAAAGTGTCGGCGCCCGCATAAAAGTTGATTTTGACATGGTTGCGAAAGAACCGACTCGTTTCACCGAGTGGATCCGGCCTGAGATTATTCCTATAAACGAGGATATTCGTGCGGCCGGAAACGAACTGGCTCGCACTATCATCTCTGTAGCCAGTGGCACGGAACTGGCGAGCCTGCAGTTACTCATTGCACCGAAATTTCGTGACGCGTCGGTTTGATCCGACACCTTCGCTCCGGCCAATCCCTCTAGCCGGAGCCTATCTATGTGGGCTATTGCGCGCTCGGCGCCACCATCGGCGTTGGCCGATGAATTGTCATGCCCTAGTTGCCAAGCAGGCCGCGCGTGGCAAGGTTGCGCATGAGCGCGGCCGTCCCGAAGGTCCAGGGCGGGCATTCGGTCGACAAGGCCACCGTGTTGATCAGGCTGCCCAACTCAGCGTTCGAAATTGCTACCCTGTCGCCGATCTTGTGCGTAAAGCCCTGGCCGGGTGTATCGCGATCCTCGACCGGCGCAAAAAGGGTTCCCATGAACAGCATGAGCCCATCAGGATATTGATGGTGGCGACCAATCGTCTGGGCGACGAGATCGAGCGGATCGCGGCTGATCTCCTTCATCGAACTGCTGCCATCAAGGACGAAATCGTCCCTGCCCTCGATCCGTAGTTCCAGTTCGGCGTTGCGCACGTCTGCGATCGAGTAAGTCTCGTCAAACAGGCGGATAAACGGCCCGATGGAGCAAGAGGCGTTGTTGTCCTTTGCCTTGCCGAGAAGAAGCGCCGAACGACCCTCGACATCGCGCAGGTTGACATCGTTGCCGAGTGTCGCCCCCTTCACGCGCCCCCGGCTGTCGACGGCCAGCACGATCTCGGGCTCGGGATTGTTCCAGTTCGACACCGGATGAAGTCCAACGGAGGCGCCCCAGCCGACGGAGGACAGCACCTGCGCCTTGGTAAAGACCTCTGCGTCTGGTCCGATACCCACTTCCAGATATTGCGACCAGAGGCCGACCTCGATCAATGCCTCCTTGACCTTTGCTGCTTCCTCCGATCCGGCACGCAGGTCGCGCAAGCTATCCCCGATAACCGCCGTCACGCGTTCGCGTATCGAGCGCGCCATGTCCGGGTTTCCGGCAGCTCTTTCTTCGATCACCCGCTCGAGCATCGATCTCGCGAAGGTGACACCGCACGCCTTCACCGCCTGCAGGTCACAGGGTGCAAGCATCGAAAATGGGGCATGGTCGGGTAGATCCGGGTCCATGATCGCTCCCAGCGACGCGACGATTTCGCCGGCCTGCGCGCGAACGAACGAGACCGGATCGTCTTTCTCTAGCAGGTCGCGCATCGTCGGCGCCTCGGCACAGGTGATATCGAACACCATTCCGTCGCGCACGACGACCACCGACGGACCGCCAAACTCGGAGCGGAATATCCGGCCAGCAAACGTGCCGCGTTCGAACGAATTCAGTGCCATGAGGAACTCCAGTCCAAAGTCATCGAACTTGTGAGGGTTTCGCCCGGCTGAAGAACCGCCAGCCCCGGCATACCGGGAAGATTGTGCGCATCCACCGGATGAGAAACAGGCTCGAAACAGAAGAAATCCGCGTCCGGCCCGGGCGAATAGACGACAGCAACGTCGAGATTGTCAGATGCGCTCAAGCGGAAAGAAACGGCATCAGGGCCTTGCGTGACGTCGCAGAAGCCGGGCCAGCCCGTGAACGCATTGTTGATCCACCCGCTCGGCAAGGCGGTCATGGCCGAAAAATTCCAGCGACCTTCCGCACCGATGTCGATCAATGCCATCGGCAGATATTTTTCATTCTCCAGCCAGACCTTATCCGCTGAAAAGCGAATTCTTGTCTGTGGGCTTCGCGGAAACCAGGGATGAAACCCGATGCCAAAAGGCAAGGCCGTCGATGATGCCGATGTCACCTCCAGATGGAGAACAAGCCGGGCCTGCGACAAGAGCAGTGTCTGCTTTGCATCGTAGCGGAACGGGCCGATACTACCGTGAGGACAATGCAGCGTCGTCGTCGATGCATCCCGCCCGGCGATCAGCCACTCCCGCATGAACGCATCTCCGTGAATCGGAAGCTCTTGACCGTCCAGATTGGGATCGATGCGGTGGTGGTGCTCGCCGAATACAAAGCCTCCCTGCGATATCCGGTTGGAGAAGGGAACCAGAACATTACAGCCCAGAGCGAAGGGACCATCAGTGATCCGCCCGCTCCACGACCGCAGGAGAGGCCGATACCTCCCCTCGGCGTCGCGAACATCAAGCCGCGCCAGACCGCCACCCAAGCTGGGGACAACGGCGACGCGGGCTTTGTCGTTCTCCAGAACGATCTCCTGCGGATGCAATTACCAGCCTCCGTCGATCGCAAAATTCTGGCCCGAGATCATATCGGACGCCGGCGACACCAGAAAGAGAACGAGGCTCGCGACATGGTCGGGCTCGATGCGCTTCTTCAGGCACTGACGGTCCAGAACCCAGTCGCTATATTGCTGCAGCCGATCTCCGAACACGCGCTCTTCGGCTTCCGAAACCACCGCGCCCGGCGAGACGGCATTGACGTTGATGCCATACGGACCGAGTTCACGGGCGAGTCCCTTGGTCAGACCGAGCATCGCGCCTTTCGACGCCACATAAGGCACATAGCCGTCCCACTGCCCGTTCATGGTGATTGACGTGAAATTGAGGATCTTTCCGCTTCGCTTCGGTTTCATGAACGGCGCGACTGCCCGCACTACCGCAAAAGCGGCGGACGAGTTGACCCGGATCTGATTCTCATATTCCTCCAGGCTAAACGCCTCGAACGGCCTGTTGATGATCAAGGCGGCGTTGTTGATAAGGATGTCCAAGCCACCTAAGGTTTTGGCTTCCTCGCTGACAATTTCCTCCGTGACCTGCAGCTGGTTGAGATCGCAACCGAGGAACCGAACGCCGGCTCCAAGTTCTGCCGCCTTCTGCGCGCCGTCTTCGATGTCTGGCCGATCAAGAACGATCACGGAAGCGCCTTCGGCATGAAGCCGTAGCACCTGAGCCCTTCCCAGAGTTCCGAGGCCTCCTGTTATCAGGGCCGTTTTTCCTTCTAGCATTCCCATTGGCGTTTCCTCAGAGCACCGACTGAACTTCTTCGATCGTCGTGTCGCCGATCCGCTTGTCGAGCACGACTTGGCCACGGGCCATGGCGACAACCCGATCACAGCATTCGAAGACATGGTGCATGTTGTGACTGATGAAGATGCCGGTTACGCTCTGCTCTTTCAGGGAACGAACGAAACCGATGACCTTGTTGGTTTCCTTGACCGAAAGGTGATTGGTCGGCTCATCAAGGATCATCACCTTCGATTTGAAGTGCATGGCACGCGCAATGGCGACGCCCTGCCTCTGCCCGCCAGAGAGCTCGCCGACTAGGGCATCCGGCGATCTCAGATGCAAATCCACATTGCTGATGGCCTTGACGCTCTCCTCACGCATCCTGCCCATGTCCATGAAACCGACGCCTGCAATCGAAAACCGCATGGGCTCCCGACCGATGAAGAGGTTGCGCGCGATCGACATGGTCGGGACCATGGAGTTGTATTGATAGATGGTCTCGATGCCGAGCCGCATCGAGTCACGAGGGCCAGAAATGGCGACCTTTTGGCCCTCCACGAAAATCTCGCCTTCGTCCTGTCGCTGGACGCCTGACAAGATGTTGATCAGGGTGGACTTTCCAGCACCGTTGTCGCCAATCAGCCCGACAGCTTCGTTCCGCGCGAAATCGATCGAAACACCTTTGACGGCATGAACACCCGAATACCATTTGTGCAGGTTTTTAACGGAAACGATGGGTTCGTTCATGGCTCACACCTCCACCTTGATTGCCTTGGCGCGTTTGCGCAGCCAAGAGTTTGCAATAACCGCGAAGATCGTCAGCGATCCGATAGCGAACTTGAACCAGTTGGCGTCGACCTGGCTAAGGATGAGGCCATTGTCGATGACGCGGATTAGCGCCACACCGATAATCCCTCCGAGAACCGCGCCGATGCCGCCTGTCAGTGCAGTTCCGCCAATGACCGCGGCCGCGACAGCCTGCAATTCCATGCCTTCCCCGATGGATGGCAAGGGAGAGCCGAGGCGCAAGACCTGGATCAACCCAGCAAATCCACTCAGAACCGAGCATAGGATGAAGCAGGCAATTTTGACGCGCGCCGTGGGGATGCCCATCGCATTTGCTGCGGGAAGAAAGCCGCCAGTCGCTCGCACCCAATTGCCGAAATTCGTGCGGCTCAGCAGCAATGACACGAGGATTGCGACAGCGACGAACCAGATAAAAGACATACGGAAGAGCTCACCCGGTCCGACGAAACTGACAAATAACCAGGTCGGCAGATCCGCCGACAGCAACGGCGGAAACCCACCGGAGACCACCACCGTTAGCGAGCGCGCCACAAACATCATTCCGAGCGTCGTGATAAAGCTCGGGATGGCGAACTGGATCGTGAGAAAGCCGTTGAGGAAGCCGATTGCGACGCACACCAGCACTCCCGCCGCCAGCGCCACGGAAAAGGGGACATCATGGGTCATTAGGACCGCAACCGTCATCGGCATCAACGCGAACACCGCGCCAACCGAGAGGTCGAACTCGCCACATATCATCAAGACGGTCACGCCGATGGCGACCAAGGCCATCTCGGGCAAGATTCCGAACACGCCTCGCAGGTTGCCAGCAGTAAGGAATAGTCCTCCTGACCGGCTCTGAAACAGGAAGATCAAAACGACCAGCAGAAGGAGAGCGGCAAGCTCTGGCTTCTCCATATAAATCTTCAGAAGTCTTTTCATTAGGCAATCTCCAGAGTGGAAGGGGCTCTTGAGTGATCCCCTTCCTACCTTGACTTAGCGCAGGCCCTTAGCGGACAGATCCATGATCATGTCTGCATCCGCCGGGCGCACGATGCCTTGGCCCGTATCGATGTTCGACGGCGCAAGACCCAGCTTCTTGGCGAGGTAAACTTCCATCACCGGCATGAAACCTTGCATGTATGGCTGCTGATCGACCTCGGCCTGCACATAGCCGGCCTCCATCTGCTGGACCACTTCAGGAACGAGGTCGAAACCGCCGAGCAGAACCTTGCCGGGCGCAATGCCGCGATCCTTCAGAACTCGTGCGACCGATGCATGCCAGAAACCCGTGTCGAGATAGGCGGTGGTTTCGGGATGCGCGTTGAGGTAGGCGCCAACACGGTCTGCGGTCACAGCAAGGTCAGTTCCGCTGTCGATGCGGTCCCAAGAAATATCCCGCGCGGGGTTGGCAGCCTTATATTCTTCAAGAAAATCAATGACACCCCGCCCGCGCGCCTCCGACCAGTTCTGCCCAGGCGCGGAGACGCCAACCAGAACCTTGACCGGCCCATCCTTCGGAAAATTCTCGGAGATCGCCTTGCCGAGCGAATGACCCGCCGGCCGGAAGCCCTGGCCGACGAACGCCGCGCGTTTGTTACCGTCGGCCCCCTTGCTGTCATCAACATTGACGCCAATCACAACAACGCCGTCTTTGACCGCGCGATCAATCACGTCGTCGAGCGCCTTGTCGTCAACGATCGAGGTCAAGAGCGCGTCAGGCTTGCGAGCAAGTGCTGCTTCAATGTTCGACAGCTGCTGCTCGACCGATCCTTCGGTTTGCGTGAAGACCATCTGGCAGTTCGCGCCGATCTTCTCGCAGGCGTCGTCGAAGCCCTTCTTGACCGCCTGCCAGAAGGTATTTGATGCCGACGAATGGTGTGCAAAAACGATGTTCAGCGGTTCGGCCTGTGCGATGCTCGTAGTGGCTAAAAGGGCAAGCCCCCATGCACCGCAGATAATGCTCTTTCTCATGCCTTTTCCTCCCAGGTTTGAGTGTTGCTTCAGTTACAAAGTCAGATGCTTACGGAGTTCGATATGCGACGAGACACCGTGAATGACTTATCGAGATCGGGATGCAGTTCCATGCCCAATCCGGCACCAGGCGGCACGGTGATCATTCCGTTTTTCACCTCGGGCAATGCCGTGACGAGATCGCGATACCAGGTCTTGTAAAAGGCCCGCACACTCTCCTGGACAAGCGCATTGGGCGCGTTGAGCGAAAGATGCGTCGAGGCGCAAAGCACGACGGGCCCGGTACAATCATGAGGCGCGACCGGCAGATGCCAGGCTTCCGCCATCGCAGCTATCTTCCTTGCTTCCGACAGTCCCCCGCACCAGCTGATGTCGAGCATCACAACGCCAGCCGCCCCGGTCTCCAACAGATCGCGGAAGGCCCAGCGCGAACCCAGCGTTTCCGATGCCGAAATCGGTGCGGGCGACACGGCCGCGTAGCGTCCGAGACTGGAGAGACTGTCCATCTTGATCGGATCTTCGTGCCAGAATGTCTGGTAGGGCGTCAGCGCCTTTGCGATCTGCATGGCAGGCAGCAGTTGCCACATCGAATGGAACTCGACCATGATGTCCATCCTGTCGCCCACGGCCGAACGAATTTTCTCGAACGGCTCCAACGCCCGCCTGAGATCCGGTGAGGAAATGTACTGGCCGCGGGTCTTCTCCGCCGCGATATCGAAGGGCCATATCTTCATGGCCGTTATCCCTTCTTCAAGCAGGGAGTGGGCGAGTTCGTCGGCGTGAAGAAGGAAGCCATTCAGATCGTCGTAAGCGTTGGTCGCAGATGTCGCCAGATCGTAGTTAGCCGTCGTTTGGCCGGTTGCCTTCTTGATGTATTCCGTACCGGCGCAGGTATTGTAAGTGCGGATTTCGCTCCGGCTGAATCCGCCCAACAGCTGTGCAATCGGCTGTCCGGTTGCCTTGCCAAAGATGTCCCACAGTGCAATGTCAAATGCCGAGTTGCCCCGCACCTCAGCCCCTGACGACCGAAATCCGAGATAACCGACGAGATCTGCGGCCAGGAGATCGATCTGCAGCGGGTCGCGTCCAATAACGCGTGGCGCTACGTATTCGTGAATGTAGGCTTCCACGGTCTCTGCACCGAAGAAAGTCTCCCCGAGACCGGTAATTCCTTCATCCGTATGGACCAGTACCCAGAGCAGGTTCTGGCGTTCCGCGACACGCACGGTCTCTAGTTTCGTGATTTTCATAAGATGCTTCCCTATGCGACGCCGGCTGCCAGCAACGCCTTCACGCTCTCGTCAAAATGCTGGGCCATCAATTGGCTTGCAGCCTGGGGGTCACCCGCAACAATCGCCTCGGCGATCGCGACATGCAGGTCGTTCATGGCATGCCGCTCATTGTCAGATGATCGACTGCGCCATCCGATTGGCCATGTCTGTCTCGAGACACCCTGAAATGCACCGACAATCATCGCGAAGATCGGGTTCTTCGAGGCGCGAGCAATCTCAAGATGAAATGCCAGGTCGCTCTCCATGACCCGTTCCGCCGCATCGAAATTCGTACGCATCGCCTCGGCATGCTCAAGAATCGCACGGGCTTCATCATTGGAGCGGCGCAGCGCCGCGAGCGTTGCCGTCCGCACTTCAATGGTCCGGCGGACGTCATAGATTTGCTGGACGTTGATTTGTGCGGTGTCAATGCCATGCTCGATCATCAGCGACATCGCACCATGATCCAGTTGCGCGACCATCGCTCGCTTGCCGACACGCAGGTCGATGAGCCTCATTGCTGCAAGCGACCGGAATGCCTCGCGCACCACTGTGCGCGACACGCTGAGCTCTTTAGACAACGCTCCTTCGCTTGGCAGGCGATCGCCCGGGCCCAGTTCGTTCATGCGGATATGAGCGGTGATCGCTCCAATCGCATTGCTGACCAGCCCCGCGTTTCCGACTACTTCCGAAACAGTCGCCATGGTAACTCCGTTCAAACGTTCAAAACCTGTATGACAGCTTTTATTGATTTATGCGTATTTTATGATTACCCTGTCTGTCAACAGTCAATATTAGGACCGGGGGTTTCTGTGGGAATAAATGTTGAGGTGGCTCTGACGGCGGCCAACATCGTGGGGGAGAGCGCAGTATGGGATGACCACAGGCAGCGCCTGCTGTGGGTCGATATTGTTGGAAGAGCCATCCATGCCCTGGTGCCGGCAACGGGTGAGTACCAAAGCTGGCCGACGCCTGACATGCCAACCTCGATCGGACTGAGGCAAGACGGCGGAGCGATTGTCGGGCTCGCCACCACGATTGCGCTTTGGGATTACGGAGACGTATTCCGGACGGTTGCGACAGTAGAGTCTGGGACGACCGGCAATCGATTGAATGAAGGCGTCGTCGGTCCCGATGGCGCCTTTTGGGTCGGCACGATGCAGAACAACATCGCTCCTGACGGCACGCCATTGGCAATGAACGGCGAGAAGGGTCGGCTCTACCGTTACACCCCCGATGGCAGGGTGCTACCCTTGACGAACGATCTATTCGGCATCACCAACACCTTGGTCTGGCCGGGTGACGGTACCGTGCTGACGGCAGACACGCTTCAAAACACGATCTACTCTTATGAGATCGCCGGCTCTATGCTCCGCAACCGCGTTCCAGTATTTGCCGGCTTCGAGCGAGGCCTTCCAGATGGCTCGTGCCTAGACGACGAGGGGTTCATCTGGAATTGCCGCGTCGCCCGTGGTGGCTGCATCGTCCGCTTAGATCCAAAGGGACGCGTGGACCGGGTCGTTGACCTGCCGGTTTCCCAGCCAACAAGCTGCACTTTTGGCGGCCATGACCTTTCCACTCTTTTCGTCACTTCCGCCCGGTTTTCGATGACGGACGAAGAGGTAAGGGGAAATCCGCTCGAAGGCGCCCTGCTCGCCATTAACATGGGAAAGCGCGGCCGAAGGGCAAATCGCTTCGGGTAGATCCCATCGCCAGCGGTAAGATAGGTGTAGGCTGCACGCACAATCGGGAATGAGGTATTACCCGCGCATCAGAACTTGATTGCCGGCGAACTTTAGTTCCGCCTCTGCAACCGATCGAACATTGGCAAGTTCTCCGGATGCCGCCTATTGTCCGGCAGCCTATGGTTACGCCACCTATGGAGAAGCGGTAGGAGCCCATGCGGCTCGTCTTTCACCTGAGCGGTAACCTGCCAGCTCCCGGCCGCTCGGACATCGGCGTGCGGAACCACTTCCGGCGCTTTGTCGGCCTCTCTGAAATGAGGCAATCTCATTCGCTTTGAGAGCGATGGGTTCTTCTCCAGGTGTCGTTCTTCGAATGCGGTGCACCCCTCCGCCTTTTGCGCATTGTCGCCCAGCTTACAGCCAATGAGAAAGTCGCATGTGCTGGTCATGTCTACTTTCCAGGTCATGAATCGCAGCCGACTTCGAGCACCGCCGCATTGTCCTGGTGCTCTCGCAGCCCCTTGTAGGAGGCGTGCCGAAGCTTTCCATCATGCGTCCATGCTCGATACTCAACTTCGGCGATGAGGGTCGGCTGCACCCAGACAATGTCCTCCCGGCGGCCGTCGTACACGACTGGCGGCCGCCTTCTGACGATGCGGTCCAGCAGTTTCCGAAGCGCGGCCGCGCTATTTTCATTGAAACCCGTGCCAACGTTGCCAACATAAATCCACGCGTCCCCCTTTCGAGCAGCCAGCAGCAGACTGCCGATCCTTCCCCGCGCCACAGGCGATGGCTCGTATCCGACCACGATAAAGCTGTCGCGCTGGACGCATTTGATCTTGACCCAATCGCCAAGGCGACCAGATCGATAACTGCTGTCCTTGTTCTTGGCGATTATCCCTTCGAGCCCATGCCGGCATGCAGCGGCAAAAATCTCACGGCCATCACCATCAATGGTATCGGACAGGCGGATAGCGCCATCCTCGTTTCGCAAGAGTGACTCCAGAAAGTAGCGTCGCGCCGTCAGTTCCAAGCTGCGAATATCGTGACCGTCGAAATAAAGCAGATCAAAAACCATCATCATCGCCTGGCCGGACGGAAGCTTGCCACCTCGTCCCCCGAGCGAGTTCTGCAACATTCCGAAGTGAGGGCGACCTTCGGGATCGAGGACTACCGCCTCTCCGTCGATGATGGCGCTCCCAACATCCAGTGCCTTAGCCGCCTGGTCAATGTGTGGGAAGCGATGCGTCCAGTCGTGTCCGCCACGCGTCAGGATGCGAACGTTACCCTTGTTGAGGTGGACCGCGATCCGATACCCATCCCACTTTACTTCATAGAACCATTCGTCGCCGACCGGCGGGCGCGGCTTCAAAAGCGCCAGGCACGGCTCGATCCGGTCGGGCATTGGGTCGAATGGCAGCTGAGGCTGCCTGGGGTCGCGCGGCTCTCGTGGACGCGAACGGATTGGCTGGTCGTCGGCCAGCAACGGCCGTTCACGAGGAGCCTTCACCATTAGCCGGCCTTTTTCATCTCGGCGATGTCGTCGGGAAGTACGAGCATGCCTGCCTCGTGGGCAGCATCGACGAACGCGGCCCTGGCTGTATCGGCATCGGTATAGAATTCCAAGGCCTCCACCGATCGCATCAGCGCACTGTGAAATTTCTCGCCGCCGCGATGATGCCATTTGCCGCTGAGCAGCATGGCCGCCAGTTGGTCGACGGTCTCCGCTTTTCGATATCGTCCCATGCCATCGATTTCGACCTGCAGGGGCTTGATAAACACGGGAAGATCGACGGCCATGGCGAAACTCCTTGACATATCTCCGCCCACTAAAATGCCAAGTGATTCGTTTGTCTAGGGGAGTGAAAATATATAAGTCCACCGGAACAAAAGCGTCGCATGGGAGTTACCCTTCCCCTGAAGGACAGCAGTTTCCATTTGGAAAACACTTCTCTGGGCCCGCTCTGATGTGGCTTTTTGCGGGATTTCTCAACTCTTTATATCAGTCATCACTAAATCAAAGAGCGTTGTGTCGTTGCCCATCGAGCAATGGTGCCTCAATCTGCGCTGGATTCCCGCACCTCCCGGGCGCACCAACTGGCAGGTCCTCAAGCATGGCTCTGCCACTTTTTTACGCTCAGTTCCCACGGGTGATCATCGCTCAGATCTTGGCTTCCAACCCCGCGTTAGACCGCTGCTCATGCATTTCTGAGCGGTATCGAGCTGGTCTCGAAGGAAGCGACAGTCGTCGATCAGTGTGGCAATCGTGGCACGCAGATCGCCATCGTGCCACTCTATAGCTTGATCGACTGGACTAATTTCCTCGCGCACTTGCTTCATCGCAGACATGACATTTCCTTTGTCGTCTTCGGTTTCATCGGACAGGATTTGTTGAGCACCCGGCGTCACTGCTCGGCGAACATGCGCGTCATGCGGCGTGTACCAGCAAGGTGGATTAGATGAGTGATCCTGGCAAACTCAACTGGCATGGGCGGATCGATTTCCTCCGGTACTCCAGGTTCGAGCCGAGGTTGGGATCGCAATGCGACCGGACAAATCACAAGCTTCGACTTCGAACTCGGCACACTCGCCAGCTTTCACTCTCATCAACTCCAGCATCCAGCGAGCCCTCCCCACACCAGGAACAGGAATCTCTTCCGATGGCATAACGCTTACCCTCCATCGGGTGGCCGAGGCCGTTGGCTGACCGAAGTCCGTTGCCTCGATCTGCCGGCGCCACCGCCGAACAATCAATCCTAGTGTGCCGGACTTTTCCGCCGCCAGTTGCAGCCGTCGGGACGCCGTCATCGGCAGTCGAACCAATTCGGCAACGACGGCTCCTAGTGTACCGTAGGAAAGGGCTTCCTCCATCGACGCGAGAACATCCTCCTCTCGGTCCGCCTCGACGAATATTACCCGGTTCGGGTGAAGGCCGACCTGCGCAAGGGCAGGAAAGAAGAGGTCCTGTCGGGTAAGGCACCAAATCACTTTCCCTTTCGTGCGAGCGGCGACCCCGGCTGCAAAAAGGGCTGCGGCTGCCCCATCCACGGCCCCCGCACCACCGCCCGCGAACTCGTGGATCGCTCCCAATGCCAGCCCCCCACCAGGCAGATGACTATCAATCTCCGGCACACCAAATGGCAGGGCGCATTTGCGTCGCGATAGGGCGCGATCAAGATGAGAAATACGCTCGCGAAGCTCGGAAATAACGGGGTTTGCGCTCGTATGCGCCATCTGTAGCCTTCGTCAATTCATGGGTTCCATCTCGCTTTGGAAGCGATTATGTTCTACATTTGTTCCGGTAAGGCAGTCTAGTCAATAGGGCTATCCGCGGTCACCATGGGCAGCTCGGCTTTTCTAGGGGTGGCATGAAAATGATCCGCGAACGAATCCAATGCCGTAGCCGGTCGAAATTCAAGTTCGTACGATATCTAACGATGAGAAAAAATTCCTGCGACGAGAGAACCTTGCGGAAGTATCGCGGCTCAATCATACCTTGGTGTGCGGCGTCTGCGACCGGAGTATCGAACTCGGCCGCAAAGCTGGCAACACGTATCAGGCCACTGATCTTGCGCTAGCTTTCCACTTCCGACCCAACTTTAGGATCAACCCCTTCAGCTCTGGCTCTTGCACCAAGACGGCTGCTTCTCGCGGATGTCTCCAAATCAAATCGCGCTGGTCTCGCTCTGGAAACTTTAAGCGCTCCCGCCTGACCTCGAGCAGATAAACGCCGACGATCGAAGTTACGTGCTCGTTGTCCTTCATGTACTTCGTATACGTGTAATGACCGAAGGTCTTCTTCCTGATCTTTCCCCGGACGCCGGCCTCTTCCCACGCTTCCCGCTCTGCGGCCTGGTACGCTTTCAAATTAGCGCACGGCCATCCCTTGGGAATGGTCCACCGCTTTGTTTGGCGGGTCGTGATCAGAAGTATGTCGATACCGCGGAGAGATTTCCGATAGCAAAGCGCCCCGACCTGCTCCGCCAGGTCGCCTGCAAAAACCCTGTGCGTGTAAGGCGTCAGCTTCGAGAAATGTCGATCCGGCTGGTCCATCGCGCGAACATGGAGCGAAGGCCGATACGCGGCAAGGCTTTCGAGTAAGTGGCCTCGCCCCTGCGGCCATGGCTAGGTAGGCAACGGCTCTCCCGTTTGTTCCTTTACCATGTATTCCGCATACCAGATTGGCCAACCTTCATCGTGTTGCCCGGTCAGTTTCTCGTGTTCACCATGGGCCTCTGACGCGCGCCGCAGCGCGGCCTCGAGTTCGGCGGAAGAAACGAAGGCTGCCCCGCCCGTGTCTATGCGACCCGGCAAGCGGCCGGTGACCTCCTGCAACAACCAGCCGTTCCCATCAGGATCATTGAACGAGGCGTAGGTCCTATAGGTGCGGCGCTCAGGGTCGCGGCCGCTTACTCTCCGGCTCCCGAAAAGGTACGGCTCGTCGGTACCAATCTTTTCTTCGCCTGCATGAAACACTTCGCTGATCCGTACACCGCGCGCCAGAAGTTCCTCGCGCGCCGCGCCGATGTCGGAGACGATCAGATATAGGCCCCGCGCAGAACCGGGCGCAGCCGAAGTGACGTTCTTTCCGAAGATGACCGAGCATCCCGAACCGGGCGGCGTGAACTGGATTACGCGCCACTCGCTACCAGCGGTGAAGTCGCCGTCTAGCCGCCAGCCAAGGCTCGCGTAGAAGCTCTTGGCCCGATCGACGTCGGCTACGGGGATTACGACCACTTCCAGCTTCATGTCGACGCCTCGATCGCGCGTGGGCCGGGGTGAATTTTCGCTGCGAACCTCGGTATTACTCATCTCGAGTCTCCTAGATTGTTTAGCTGCGAGATAAACGGCAGGTGGGGAGCGCTCACGGATGACGCGAGTTATCAAACTCTACAAACCTGCACTACGGCCGACATAAACGCGATTGCCCCTATGGTGCCCCCAGACCCGAAGTCGGATTTTAGTCGGCACGCCTCATCGAGACAACAATCCGGCAGTTGCGGGATTTGCCGCCCATTTTCGCTGGCGTCTAAACGGAGGTTATGGCTCCGATTTCCTTGCAAGCACCAACGCTGCTTCGATGCCCGCCTCTAATATGTCCTCAGCCAGAGACATATCCGAAACAGCGCGTGCGGTTTGCAGGGTCATCGTCATCGGCGCGACGAACTATCCGCACTTGATCGACGCCGTATTACTGCGCTCTGGCCGTCTCGAGCGCCATTTCGAAATCGGGCTTCCGGACGAGAAACCACGCGCGGATATCTTCCGGTTCTACCTTCGTGGACGCCTTTCCGACGAGGAGGTCCGGACTATGGCGTCGGATTCCGAAGCCGGGTCTGGCACGGCACTACAACACGAAATGCAACATGTGACATGCCTCGGCAATACTATGGCCCGGCAAACAGTTACGACCCTACAATCTATCCTAGGATGCGGGCTGCGCCACGGCCTCGGCAATCGGAGCGGGTCGTCGTTCCAATTCAGGTGGAATCCGGAACCACAGGACATAAAGCGCCGGAAGGAAGATCAACGTCAGCGCCGCGGCAACGACCAGACCGCCCACCACGGTAAAGGCAAGCGGCGACCAGAACGGGTCGCGGATGATCGGCAGCATGCCGAGGATCGTCGAACCGGCGGTCAGGAAAACCGGCCGCAGACGCTGCGCGGTGACGTCGATGACGCCCTGCCAACTCCTGCCTTCCTCCTCCATCCGTCTATCGATCTGGTCGATGAGCACCACTGAGTTTCGGGTGATCATGCCGATGAGAGCGATCATGCCGAGGACGGCGATGAAACCGACTGGCACGCGAGTGATGAGCATGATCAGCACGACGCCAATCAGCCCGAGCGGCACGACGCTGACGACCAGGATGAGGCGCTGCACGCTCTGCAGCTGAAACATCAGGACGATGAGGATGATGACAGCCATGACCGGCAGCATGGCTACGACTGCTGCGAGCCCATCTTCCGCACCCTCAACGGAGCCACCGACCTCGATGAGGTAGTTGGGATTGTCGCGAATGAGTGCAGCAATCTGCGGCGTGGCGGCATCGACGATGTCAGTCGCCAGCACTCCTTTTTCCGCGTCGGCCTGGACGGTGATCGTAGTCGAGCGGTCATGCCGCCAGATCAACGGCTGCGTTGTCTGGTATTCCACCGTCGCGATGCTTGAAAGCGGCACGGTGTGATTGGGACCGACCGGGATCTGCAGCGAACGCAGCGTATTGATGTCGACGCGTTGATCCTCCGTCGCGCGTGCGACAACGTTGACCAGATAGATGGAATCACGCACCTGCGTGATCGGCAGGCCCGAGGAGGTCGCAAACAGCGTCTGCGCTATAACGGACGAGTTCAACCCGACCAGCCTGGCGCGGTCTTGGTCGACGTTGATAACGACCTTCCGGATAGGTTCGTTCCAGTCGAGGTTCGGTTGAACAGCGCCTGGGACGGTATGGAGAACGTCAGCAACCTTCCAGGCGAGATCGCGCACACCGACGATATCAGGGCCGCTGACGCGATATTGAACGGGCCAGCCGACTGGTGGCCCCATTTCCAACGGAGAGACACGAGCGATGATATCTGGGAACTGCTCGTCGAGGAGTTTTTGTAGCCTCTGCTGCAGGGCATCCCGCTGGGAAACGCTCTTGCTGATGACGACTGCCTGCGCGCGGAAGGGGGCCGGCGGATTGAGGTCCATTGAGAGATAGAACCGGATCGGGTCGGAGCCGACGTAGAAGCTCCAGTTGGCAACCCCTTCGTCGGCGGCGAGGATTTCCTCCACTCGCTTCACCTGGGCGGCAGTCGCCTCTTGCGAGGCATCTTGTGGCAGGACGAGCGACAGGAGCAGTTCCGGACGATCTGACGATGGGAAAAATTGCCGGCGCATATACTGTGAGCCGAAAAGTGACGCGGCAAACAGGGCGACGGTCGCCAGAATGACGAGAACGCGCATTCGGACGCAGGCGCTGAGCAGCCTCTTGAAACCACGGATAAGCTTGCTCTCGGTCTTTTCGCCGGCTTTTTCGCTCGGCTTCAGGACGGCGAGGCCAACGATCGGTGTCAGAAGCACCGCCACCAGCCAGGACACGATCAGGGAAAAGCCGATCACGAAGAACAGCGAGCGCGCGTATTCGCCCGAGGAACTCTGGGCGAAGCCAACCGGAATAAAGCCTGCAATGGTGACAAGCGTTCCCGCAAGCATCGGAAAGGCGGTGGATGTATAGGCGTACGCTGCCGCCTTCACGCGGTCCATTCCTTCCTCGAGCTTCGCCATGGTGATCTCAACCGTCACCATCGTGTCGTCGATCATCAACGTCAGCGCGATGATCAGCGCACCGAGCGAGACACGCTGCAATGCAATGCCGGTGATGTCCATGAAGAGGAAGGTCAGCGCCATCACCAGCGGGATCGAGACTGCGACGGCAAGGCCCGCTCGCACGCCGAGTGCCAGGAAACTGACACCAAGGACGATGACGACAGCCTGCGCCAGCGAAGTCGTGAAGCCGCGAATGGCGGTTTGCACCACCGTCGGCTGGCTCGCGACCCGCGTCAGATCAATGCCGATCGGCAGGTCGTGCTCGAAACGGCTCATGACGCTATCGATGTTTCGGCCAAGCTGCAGAATGTCGCCGCCGGAGGCCATCGAGACGGCAAGCCCGATCGCCGGCTTGCCGTCGACGCGAAAGCGCGGTTGCGGCGGATCGAGGGTGCCGCGCACGATATCGGCGATGTCGCCGAGGCGAACGAAGCCGGAGGCGGTCGGAATATTGAGCTCGCGCAGATCCTTTTCGCTGGCGAGACTGCCCGAAACCTCCAAGACCGTGCGATCGCGCTCGGTCGTCAGCTGGCCGGTGGGAAGAACGGCGTTCTGCGCCTGAATCGTCGAGATCACGCTCGGCATGCTGAGGCCGAGGCTGGCGAGCCGATTGGTCGAGAACTCGATGAAGATCGTCTCGTCCTGCGTGCCAATAAGCTGAACCTTGCCGATATCGTCGAGCTTGAGCAGGCGGTTGCGCGCCTCGTAGACCCAGTCACGCACCTCGCGGTCACCGAAGCCATCAGCAGTGAAACCGTAGATGATGCCAAAGGTATCGCCGAAATCGTCGTTGAAGAACGGCCCGCGGACGCCAGCCGGAAGCGTCGAGACGATGTCGCCGACCCTGGTTCGGGCCTGATACCAGGATTCGCCGACCTGGTCGGGCGGCGTTGCGTCGTCGAGCACCACGTAGATCACTGACTGGCCGGCGCTGGTCAGGCTCCTCAGGTGATCGAGATGCGGCACCTCCTCGAGTGTCCGCTCCAGCCGGTCCGTAATCTGGTCTGTAGTCTGCTCGATGGTGCCACCCGGCCACGCGGCAGACACGATCATCGTCTTGAAGGTGAATTCCGGGTCCTCGTCGCGGCCGAGATTGAAATAGGCGAGAATGCCGCCGACAGCGCTCAGAAATGCGAGGAAGACGATCAGGCTTTTGCGCTGAATGGCCCATTCGGAGAGATTGAATCCTCCGTTCATTGGACGCTTCCTTCAAGCAGGCGAACCGCCATGCCGGGACGCAGCTGCTGGACGCCGGCGACGACGACCTGATCGCCGCTCGACAGCCCCTTGCTCACGAGGAAATCCTGCGTATCGAATCGATGGACCTCTACCGGCACGAGCTTGGTGGTGTTGCTTGCCGGGTCAACCACCCAGACGGCCGGCTGGTTGTTCTGGTTGAACAGCGCCGTCATCGGCAGCCGCGCGACGGGCGCGCCTGCGATCTGGATCGTACCACGCACCGAACTGCCGAAACGGAACTCTTCAGGCGCGTTGTCCAGGCCGACGCGGACGGTGAAATTGCGCGTAACCGGATTGGCGGTCGGCGATATTTCCCTGACGGATCCACTCGCCTTCACATTTGGATTGCTTAACAACCGAACTTCGACGTGGGCATTGCTGTTGGCGGTCTGGATCGTCGCCTCCGGCACCTGGAACACCGCATCCCGCGGACCAACCTGCGCCACGCGGACGACCATCTGACCCCCGCCGACCACCTGGCCCACTTCGCCGCCAATGCCAGTGACGACGCCGGCACCATTGGCTTTCAGCGTACGGTTGTCGAGGTTGGTCTGGGCAATCCGCAACGCCGCCTCAGCGGCATCGACACCGGCCTGGGCAACATTGGCCTGCGCTATGGCCGCGTCTAACTGCTGACGGGTCGACGTCCGCGGGAAGAGTTGCTGCTGGCGATTGCGCTCGATCTCGGCGTTCTGGAAGGTCGACTGCGCGGAAAACAGATTGGCTTCCGCCTTGCGGAGCGCATCCTGGGCATCTTCGGAATCGAGCCGGGCGATCACCATTCCGACCTCCACGCGATCACCGACCTCGACGTCGCGCTCCCGGATTTCCCCGCCCTGGCGGAAGCCGAAGCTGGTCTCGACCCGTGGCTGGATCTCGCCAACCAGGGAGCCGAACGTATCCTCGGGATTGAACGAGACAGCCTGCGTCTTGACTGGCCGCGTCGGCAGCTCTTCCTTTTCCTCGCTTCTCTGGCAGCCGGAAAGGACAAGGGCGGTAAGCCCCGCGTAAACGAAAATCGCTTTGTGTCTCGACATCAAGGAACGCAACTGCATGGCGGCCTCTCACTTCTCGAACACACCCACAAGTTGGCGCGGCTTACACCGCGTCAGCGATCGGTAACCCGGGCGACCGGAGCACGCGTAAAAGGTCAGTAATCGACCGCGTCGCGGATGATCGGGCAGGTCATGCAATGCCCGCCGCCGCGCCCGCGTCCAAGTTCAGCACCGGTAATGGTGATGACTTCGATACCTTCCTTGCGAAGCAGCGTGTTCGTGTAGGTATTGCGGTCATAGGCATAGACGACGCCCGGGGAAGCGCAGACAAGGTTGGCGCCGCTATCCCACTGGGTGCGCTCGCGCATGTAGTCATTGCCCCCGGTCTGGACGACGCGCATCTTCTTCAAGCCGAGGGAGTCGCGGACCGTCTCGACGAAGCTGCCCTTGTCCTTGTGCAGCTCGACGCCGCCTTTGCCGTCCGGGCGGTAGGAGAAGGCATCGATCTTGTCGACGATGTCGGGATAGATCAGGACGCAATCACGGTCGGCGAACGTGAAGACCGTGTCGAGATGCATGGCCGCGCGCAGCTTCGGCATGGCCGCGACAATAACGCGTTCGGCTGCACCCTTTTCGAACAGCGCCTGGGCTACCTGGCTGATCGCCTGGCGCGAGGTCCGCTCGCTCATGCCGATTAGCACGTTGCCTTTGCCGATTGGCATGACGTCGCCGCCCTCGAGCGTGGCAAGCCCCCAATCCTTGGTCGGATCGCCCCACCAGACGTTCACCTTTCCGGCGAAATCCGGATGGAACTTGTAAATGGAGCTGGTGAGGATTGTCTCCTCGTGGCGGGCCGGCCAGTAAAGTGCGTTGAGCGTTACCCCGCCGTAGATCCAGCAGGTGGTGTCTCGGGTGTAGAGCGTGTTCGGCAGCGGCGGCAGCAGGTATTCGTTGACACCCGCCGCGTCGCGTATCAGCGCGAGCTGCTCACCACCGATCGATTCCGGAAATTCAAAGGTCGACAGGCCGCCGATCAGCGTTTCGGCGAGCTCGCGGTTTGAAAGCCCCTCCAGATAGGAGCGAACCTCGTCGAGCAATCCGAGCCCGATCTGGTTTGGAGCGACCTGATGGTCGAGGATCCACTTCTTCGCTTCCGGGATGGCAACTGTTTCGGCGAGCAGATTGTGCATCTCAACGACTTCGACGCCGCGATCGCGCATCTTCGTCATGAAGTCGAAATGGTCGCGTTTGGCATTGTCGACCCAAAGCACGTCGTCAAAGAGAAGGTCGTCGCAATTGCTCGGTGTCAGGCGCTGGTGAGCCCGGCCGGGCGCGCAGACCATCACCTTGCGAAGCTGGCCAACTTCCGAATGCACGCCGAAAGGGATGTCTGATGTCATGACGCTCCTGCCTTTCTGTTCAAGGTGTGATGATGCCCGTCAACAGGCCGTAGGCCCCGATCAGGGCAGCAATCAATGTGACGGCGAAGATGATGAGCTCGGTGGAGGTAAACAGCTGCAATTTCTGCTCACGCCGCGCCCAGACATAAAGAATGGTGCCGGGCACCAGGAGGACGGCGACGAGAAGCACATATTTGAGACCGGCGGCAATGAACATGAAGATCGTGTAGATGACGGCGATCCAGGCGAAGATCTGGTCGCGACCACGCTCATTGGGCGTCGTTTCATAGCCCACGCCGCTGCGGGCAAGCAAAACGCCGTAGCCGGCGACGAGGAGATAGGGCAGTAGCGAGGTGACGCTCGTCATGTCGAGCATGAAATTGAAGGCGTCGCGTGACCAGTAGGTGGAGATGATGAACAGCGACACGACCAGGTTCGTCAACCACAACGCGTTGGCTGGTACGCGATTGGCATTCTGCGCGGCAAAGAGCCTCGGCATGTCGTCGGACTTGGCCGCGGCGAAGAGCACTTCGGCGCAGATCAGCGACCAGGCGAGATAAGCGCCCAACACCGAGACCAGAACGCCGATCGAGATGAATACGGCGCCCCAGTGCCCGACAACGGCTTCGAGAACCGCGGCCATTGAAGGTTGCTGGACGGCGGCAATCGCCGATTGCGGCATCACCGCATAGGGAAGCATGGTCACCGCCACCATCAGGCCGGTGACGCCGACAAAGCCCAGTATGGTTGCGGCGCCAACATCGGAGCGTTTTTCGGCAAAGCGTGAATAGACGCTTGCGCCTTCGATGCCGATGAACACGAACACAGTGATCAGCATGGTATCGCGGACCTGCGCGACCAGCGACTTTGCCGGCATGTCCGCACCGCCAAAGAAGTTCTCGGAGAACTGCGTATAGTTGAAAAAGAAGATCAGCAGCAGGATGAAGACGAGGATCGGCACGATCTTGGCGACGGTGACGACGGTGTTGATGAACGCTGCCTGCTCCACCCCCTTCAGGATCATGAAATGGAAGGCCCAGACGCCCACCAGCGATACGATGATCGCAATCGCGCTGCTTCCGTCGCCGAAGATGCCCGGGAAAAAACGCCCTAGGGTCGACCCGATGAGCACCCAGTAGAAGACGTTGCCAAGGCAACTTCCGAGCCAGTAGCCGAAGGCCGAAAGGAAGCCCATGTAGTTGCCGAAACCAGCCTTGGCATAGGCGAACACGCCCGCGTCGATGTCGGGCCGTTTCTCGGCAAGAGCCTGAAACACGCGCGCGAGCATGTACATGCCGGTACCCGCGATTGCCCAGGCGATGATGGCTCCGAAAGGTCCCGTGGCGGCGCCGAAGCGACCGGGCAGGTTGAAAATGCCGGCCCCGACCATGGATCCGACAACCATGCCAGTGAGTGCCAACCGGGAAAATTTCTGCGTGGATTGAGATGCCATGTCGCCCTCTCATGCCAACCGATGTTGCTTTTTAAAGCTTATGCACGTCGCGAAATTATTTCTCTGGAACGATAACTCGTTTCCCTGCGGCTGCGGTCCGTATGAAGTACCACGAATCTGCGATGCTTGCAATTTTTTGCGACCACTGGCTGTAAATTAACAACCACTCATCGCGTTACGCGATCGACTAAATGCTAATACGTCCCGTCGCTATGCCGAGAATCGCGACAACTGCGCCGACCGCCGCAACCATAAATATGGCGGTCTCCGCCGGAGTAAAGGCTCGCGCACTCTGCTCGCGTCTGGCCATGAAGTAGAGGATGGTTCCAGGTCCATAGATGGCGGCCGACAATAGCAGGTGCTTGGCGCCCGCGGCATAGATCAAGCCGGCGGTATAGAGAAGCGCGATACCGGCCCGGACGAAGTCGCCACGATGACCGGACGAATCCCGCTCGTATGTCTCGCCGGTCCAGGCGAGCTTGAAGCCGTAAGCCGCAACCAGAAGATACGGGATCAGGATCATTGAGCTCGTCAGCTCCAGCGCCAGGGTGAAGGCGTATTGCGCAAAGAGAGTGAGGATCAGAAACACCTGGACCACAATGTTGGTGAGCCAGAGCGCGTTCGAAGGAACACCGCTTTCGTTCTCTTTGGAAAGAAACCGCGGCATCGTGTCGAACTTCGACGCCGAATAGAGAATTTCGGCGGCGAGCAGCACCCAGGAAAGGTAGGCGCCGGCGACCGAGATTATCAGAGCGGCGCTGACGAACAGCCGACCCCACGGTCCGACCACCGCTTCGAGCACGCCGGCCATCGAAGGATTTCTGAGCGTTGCGAGATCCGTGCGCGGCATTATCCCGTAGGACAGAAGCGTAATCAGAACCATCAGCGAAAGCACGCCGAGAAAGCCGGTCAGCGTCGCGATACCGACATCGGCACGATTGCGTGCGTAACGCGAATAAACGCTCGCGCCCTCGATGCCGACAAAGACGAAGACCGTGACCAGCATGGTGGCGCGCACCTGGCTGGCAATGTCGGCGAAGGTCGGGTCACCGCCGCCCCAGAAATTGGCGGCGAACAGGTCGTATCTGAAACCCGCAATCACGAAGACGATGAAGAGCAAGATGGGAACAATCTTTGCAAATGTAACGATCGTGTTGATTACCGCGGCTTCGCGAATGCCGCGCAGAATGACGAAATGCATGCTCCAGAGGAGGATCGAAGACGTTGCGACCGCGAGTATCGTGTTGCCATCGCCGAAGATCGGGAAGAACAGTCCAAGTGTCGATTTGATGAGCACAAAATAAGAAACATTGCCCAGGAGGGCCGCCGACCAGTAGCCAAGAGCCGAGAGGAAGCCGAGATAGTTGCCGAAGCCGGCCTTGGCATAGGCATAGATGCCTGCGTCGAGATCGGGGCGGCGCCGCGACAGTGATTGGAAGACGAAGGCGAGCATCAGCATGCCGACGCCGGCGATCGTCCAGGCGATGATTGCACCGAACGGTCCGGTTGCGCGGCCGAAAGCCTGTGGCAAGGAAAATATCCCCGCGCCGACCATCGAGCCCACGCACATCGCCATCAGGGTCCAAATCGAAAACTTTCCTTCAGAGGGGGAGGTCATGACACAAACCGAGTTGTTGGATGGGTGAAGTTTAGCGCGTCCTTTGACGCAAAGTGCACAGCAAGAAATCCAGAAACTGCGCCTCCAGTCCCGTTTGCAGGATCACGCACGTGTGGCCAGGCCTGTATTGGGTGCCGATAATCAACCACGTGCATAAGTCCCGAAAAGGTAAAGGACGATGATGTAACAGAGTATCTGCAGTGAGTAGGTCTGGCCATTGCCGGTATAGGCCTGGCGAACCCACTGCGCCGCTCCAATGACCGCCGCGCTGGTCCCGTTCCAGACGGCCCTGGCTAGGGGTTCGGTGACCGCTGCCAACGCCGGTTTATAAAAGCGATAGAAAGCGTCGATGCCCGTTTTCGAAAAGCGGCCGAGATTGCCCCGGTAAATAAGCCAGGCGACGAGAAAGAACGCAGCCGACAGCATAAGGGCGACCGTCATCGCTGGCAGCGGATTCCAGTGCGCATAAACCTCTTCGAGCGACATTCCCTGCCAGACGAGCCTTGAGGAAAATTCCGGGTCGATTGCTGCCGAAATCGGACCCATCACGAGTTTCGGGAAAAATGAGAGTGCCAGAATGCCGACCGCAAGCAGCGCTTGCGGCGCAAGCAGGCTGATCGGGGCTTCACGCAGATATAGCCGGTCTCCTTGCGGTGGGCTTAGGAAGATGGCGTAGGCGAAGCGAAACATATAAAGCAGACCGAGCAAGGTCGCAGCCACCCCAAGCGCGGCCAGCCCGTACCACCCACGATCGATCATGGCACTGAGGAGCAGCCATTTGGCGCCGAAGCCGACGAGTGGTGGCAGTCCCGACATTGACAGCAGCGCGACGACGGCAAGCAAGAACGTGAGCGGCATTGCCGTCATAAGTCCGCTGATCTCGTCGAAGCGGCGCGTGCCGGTTCGCAAAATGACGGCAGCTGCCACGAGAAAAAGAATGCCCTTGACCATCAGATGGTTGGCGATGAGATACATCGCCGTCACCCAGCCAAGATGGCTCATCATGGCGATGGCCGTCATGATATAGCCGATCTGGCTCATGCTCGAATAAGCGAGCATGAGCTTTACGTCATCCTGCTTGAGCGCCATCGCTGCACCGCCAAGCGTGGTCAGAAGGCCGATCCAGGCCATCACATGTGCAAGCTCCAATCCCGTGTTTGCCCTTATCGCCAGATAGGTGACAAGAAACAGGCCGACGATCGCGACCTTGCTGACCACGGCCGACAGCATCGCCGACATGTCGTCATCGGCTTCCGCATAGGCGCCGGGCAGCCAAACATGCAGGCCGATCGCGCCGGCCTTGATGAGAAAGCCAATCCCTAAGAGGGTGAATGCCATCGACGCCATGCTGGACGAAACGAGCGCGTTCAGGGAGATGGTGCCGCTCGCTGCAGCCGCAAGCCCGAAACCGGAAAGAATGCAGAAGGCCGAAATCAGGGAAAACATCAGGAAGGGCAAGGCATGCGGGTGCGCACTTCGCCCTTGCATGATGAGGAAATAGGTCGACAGGGTGATCAGTTCCCAGTTGAAGAAGAACTCGAGACTGGTGGGCGCCCAAAGCAGTCCGACGATCGCAAGCAGCAGGACCGTCATGAATGGATAGTAGCCGGGACGCTGATCGGTGCGATAAAGCCCCGCCATGGCAACGACGAGCCCGCCCCCAAGCAGAAGGGCGGCGAACAGTTGATTGAGCCCGGACATCAAAGTGACTTGTGCCATGCCGAGAAAGAACGCGAACGCGAGCATCAGAACGCATTTGATCCGGCCGGGAAGAAAGTCCAAGCAGAAGACGACGAGACCAGCAAGGAGCGGCAGGAAGAGCTGGAGCGATGCAACCCCGGCAAGGCGTGATGCGATCCAGCCTCCCGCAGTCAGCAACATCACGCAGACAAGCGACGGCGTGAGCGCAGCGATCCTGGGCCAGGCTTCGGCAATCTCGGCCGACGCCCGTGTCGACTGCTTGAACCAGCGAAACATATAGGCAGCTTCGAGAAGCGACCCAGCCAGAATGAGGATCACCCAGCCGTAGTGCTCGCCCGCGGCAAGCCGCACCACGAGTTCCCACTTTGCCCAGAAGCCGGGGAAAGGTGGCAGACCGGAGATTGCAACCAGCAACATGGCAAAGACGAGGAGCGTCAGCGGTCGGTTGGCGATGGCAGGCCATGCCGTGGTGCGTGGGAGCCCAACTGCACCGGCCAGCCAGAACAGGCCAGCCTTCGCGAAAAGATGGTTGAAGAACAGTCCGCCGACCACAAGCGGCATCGCTGCATCGGCGTCGAGTTCTCGCAGCAAGGCAAGCGACAGCATCAGCAGGCCCATCTGCGCAATCGACGAATAGCCGAGCAGGCGCTGCACCTTCGTCTGCGGCAGACCGGCGAGATTGGAGAAGAGAAAGGTCAGGCCACCCGCCCAGGCAATGAGGTCGTAATGGGTCGCAAACAGCGGCAACAGCTTGAACAGCGCAAAGAAGACGCCCGCCGACACGCCGCCGGAGACGAGGGCTGCAATCCCGGCGGGCGCGGTTTCGTAAACGTCGAGACCCCAGCCATTGGCGGGAAAGGGTTTCAGTTCGAGTACCAGCGCCGACAGGATAAAAAGAAGCGCCGTCGTGCCGATCGGGCCGGATATCAGCGCTCTGTGTTCGATCATGTCGTCGATGTTGAGGGTTCCGGTGACGTGGTAGAGCAGCACGGCGCCCAACAGGAAGCATGACGAGGCGAGCACCGTCGCCATGATATACTTGAAGCTTGCCGAAAGTGCCGCAGGGCTGCCCTCCGTCCCAAGCAGGCCATAAGTGGCAATCGACATGATTTCCAAAAAGACGAACTGGTTGAAGAGATCGCGGGTCATGACCATGCCGTTGATGCCCATAACCAGTATGAGATAGAGCAGCAGTGCCGCATAGGAGTTACGCAGCCGGCCCCACAGCTGCCAGACGCCGAGCATTGCGGCGAGATTGACGCTGATGGCGAAAAACCCCTCCCAAAGCCCGAAGCGCAGATTAATGGAAAAGGGTGGAATCGCCCCGGCGGTATAGATCTCGATTGTCGACCCGCCATGGAGCAGCCACCACAACTGGACTACCGACACCAGTGTCATGCCGGCAAGGGCGGCGAAGAAGACCGTGGCCGGGAGCGGCTTGGCAATGCGATAGACAAGCGGGATGAGAAAGCCGCCGCCAAGGCCGAGCAGGAAAATCGTCAGCGGTTGCAGCACGCCGGTTACCATTTCGATTCCGTCAGCGCGTCGATGGAAAGGGTTTTCCTGGCATCATGGATACGGATCGCAAAGGCAAGCATCACGGCGGTCACGGAAAAGCCGATGACGATCGCCGTGACCACCAGCGCGGCGGGGATGGGATCAACCGAACGCACCGTTGCCTCGGAGATTGAAAGCGCCTTGTCGATAATCGGAGCCGTTCCCCCGGTTACATAGCCTGTCGCGACCATCACCAGATGCAGCCCGGTATTGATCAACGAAAAACCGATGATGATGCGCAGTATGTTGCGATGACTAAGCATCCCCCAGAAACCGATGAGGACGAGCGCGAAGCCCGTGACCATGAGAATGTGCGACACCGGCAGCCCCATGTTTCCTCCTTCAGCTTCTGAAGCGATCGATGACGACGCTCAGCTCCGCCCCTACCTTGATGCCCAACAGCGCCGAAATCACCGGGATCGCCCCGGCGCTGGCGAGTGAGCCAAACTCTCCCTTGGGCAGGATGTGGCTGTCGAGAAACCCGCCTGCGAACCAGAGCCCGCAAATCCCGAGCACGACGTAAATGACGCCGGCCAGCGATTCCGTTACGCTTAGAAAGCCTTGATGGAGGCCCGTGCCGGGGCGGGCGAGCACTAGCAGCATCACGCCCGACGCCACCACAGCCCCTCCCTGGAAGCCGCCGCCGGCCGAAAGGTGACCGTTCATGATCACATAGGCGCCGAACAGGAAGATCAGCGGCAGGATGATCTTCGCGCCGTTTTCCACGAGCTCGCTTGGCCGCGGGGCTTCGTTCCTGCGGTCTTGCACCGGCGATCCGCCAAGCAGGATGCCGACGCTCGCAGCCACCATGAAAAGGACGGCCACTTCGCCGAGTGTATCGAAGCCGCGAAAGGTGATCAGGATGCCGGTGACGACGTTCGCTCCGCCGAGATCCTGTGGCACCGCGGTGAGATAGTGCCGGGCAAGCGGCGAGAGCGTCTGGCGTTCGCTATATCCGCCTGCGACGCCGGCGAAGATGAACGCGAAGAAGAGGATGGCAAGAAGGCTGAAGACGCGTTTTGTCATGCCTTGCCCTCCTTGGTCGCCTCATCTGCATCGCGAAGCGCATCCACAACCGTCGTCTCCGCCATCGGCGTGCGTACTGCATGGGCCGCGCGCGACAGCGCGTGCGACGACAGGGGGTTGGTTATCAGAACGAAAACGGCGACAATCAAGAGCTTGAGCGACCAGTCGGGATGGTAGATGCCAAGCCCGGCGACGACAAGGATGTTGCCGAGCGTCGAGGCCTTGGTCCCCGCCTGGATGCGGGTAAAGACATCGGGCATGCGCAAAAGCCCGAGGCCGGCGGAAAAGAGAAAGAACGCGCCGACGAGGATGACGATACTGCCGACTAGCTCCTGCACGTCTCACTCCTTCTCTCTACCGGCGTCTCCGCCGCCGGTTCTGCGAATGGCATAGAGAAAGATCAGCGTCGCGAGCCCGGAACCGATTGCTGCTTCCGCCATGGCGACATCGGGCGCGGCAAGCAGCACGTAGGAGACGGCCGCAAGCAGGCTCGCGAGCCCCGAACTCACCATCGCCGTCATGAGATTGGGAAGGCGCACAGCAAGAACCCCGCTGATCAGGATGCAGCCGCACACCAGCACAACGAGAAGCTCTAGCATCGTGTCACGGCCCCTTTTCCAGGAAACGAGCGATAGCAAGCACGGCAAGGAAGCTGAGCAGCCCGTAGACGAGCGCCACATCGATATACACGAACCGGCCGGAAAGATGCGCATAAAGCGTCACCAGCGCGATCGAGACCACGGTCAGCATGTCGATTGCCACGACGCGGTCCATGAGGGTTTTGCCGATGATCAGACGCAGCGCCCCGAAAACGATGCTGAAGAAGATGAGAACGGCGGCAATGCGAACGATGAAATCAGCCAAACGCCGCCCCCAGGTGCTTTTCGAAGGGGCCGGCGATCATCGCGGCGGCTCGCTCCGGGTCTGTCGTCTTCACATCGAGCCAATGAACGAAAAGGGCGTCGTCCCTGATGTCCATGACCAGCGATCCGGGGGTCAGCGCGATCGCATTGGCAAGGGCAAGGCGACCGATTGGCGATTTCAGCCGCATCGGAATCCTCACGATGCCGGGATGAATGTCGATGCGCGGCGAATAAACGTAGCGCAGCATGTTGACGTTCGCCTTCACCAGTTCGATGAAGAATACCGATGCAAAGGCAAGGCAATGATATGCGGCGCCCGGTGTCAGCGCGGCCTGCTGCCATAGTCCATAGCGACGCGAAAAGATCGCGGCGATGGCAAGGGAGATGAGGGCGCCCGTGATCACGACCGGCAGTGCGAGCGAGGCGTTCACGATCAGCCAGAGCGCGAACAGCAAAACCCAAAGGCCGATCAATCCCTTGAGGGATTCAGGCAAGCCGCGTTCGGTAGTTTCGCTCTCCGACGGCATAGCATCGACCTTCGTCGCCACTCCTCTAACAATCAAACAGGGTTGCCCCTCGAAATCAAGAGGGGCCGTCCTCCCCTGAGGTACCCTGTCACAAATAGGCGACGTCAAGATTGATGATTACCGCTCGGGTGGTAGCTGGTGGCACGTCACGCCAAGGCATCCCGAAGTGCAGGTCGTCACCTTCTCCGAAGGAATGAGGGCGGCAACGGCCCTGCTATCTGCCTCACAGGGAAATATGCCCTCGGTGATGGAGACCAGCGCCGGTTCCGTCAGCACCACCTGCCAGCCATTGCCGCGCCCCGATAGCGCGTGGCGCAGCGTCAGAGGTGCGGCGATACGGCGAAAGCGCAGGGCACATCCCATGCCGCATGCGACGGCAGCCTCGATCTCGCCGGGGTGCACCGCCTTCAACTCGCCGCGGTGCGCGCCGGAGGTCGCCTCGACTGCGAGCGAGCCGGCGAGGAAGCCGGGAAAGCCGATGAACTGCCGGCACCGAAGATTTGGGCGACAGCGGTCACGAGCGAACTTCCATCGATGTAGCGATATAGATGACCAGAAGGTCGGGGATGCCGCGCAGCACCGTGGCGTAGGTGTTAGCCGCCATCGAAGCCCATCTCGATAGTGGCAATTCTTTCGATCAGTCCCATTTCGAGCGCCTCGCGCCCCACAAACGGTGCAATTCGCCTTAAACGGACGCGAAAAGCGGGCGAGAAACCACAGCGCGTTTTGGGCCCTCGGGGTTTGATCTTTTCCATAAATGCAACTTGCGCTAGGATCTCAAAAGAAATCTAGCCACAGGGGAAGAGTCATGACGCTTTCTGATTTCCTGTCGCCTCGAAAGATTGCCCTATTTGGGATCGTTTCCCTTCTGCCTGGCTGCACTGCCGACGTTGGCCCCAATTATTGGCGTCCGCCACCTAGCCCATCCAGGCCGCCGCAGATGTGCACTCTGGATAACACTCCGGTTTGCGGCCAACGCGGCCCCCGTGTCCAGACCTTCTCCAACGCGTGCGACGCTCAAGCAGCCAACTTCACGGTTATCAGCCGCGGCCAGTGCCGCCGCCAGCCCGGCATAACAGTACGCCCGCGCTAAGCCATTTTCGGTGGAAGCTGCATAGTGCAACAGTCATCGGCGCCTTGACGTCGAGCTTGCGCTTGAGGCTCTCCAAATGAACGCGCGGGTGCTCGATGGCGATCCCGCAGCGACAAAACTGAGCGCCCTGACAATGGCCAGGAGCGCATCGAGCGCAATGTGCGTGACGATCTTCGGGCTGCCAGCGAAGAAGGCATGGAATCCGCCAAGGATTTGCGTGATGAGGTCACAAAAAGTGTTCCCGCACTCGCCGAGACATTGAGACGGCGAAAACATCAAAAGGAAAACCTGAACCAGGCTATGCGACGGGTCCTGCCCGGATTATCCGGCGGTGCCGGGGTTTTGAAGAGCGCGTTCGATCATCACAGCCCCATTGCGGTCCCGCCTCGTGCTCGCGCTCGCACGGGCGCAAACCCCTTTGATCGCCTCAACTATCTTCGGGCGATCCATTGAGACACTCGCGGGAGCGGCACCGCACGCCCGCTCCCACTTTGATGACAATGTCTCTGGCTCAAGTCGCCAAACGAACGAACACATTCTCGGCGTGAACACGATTAACGTCGACTTGTTCCCTGCGCGCATTTCGGTAGGTTGTATTTTTTCACGAATTACCACTATGATGACGGCGTCTGCATTTCCGTCGATGGAGGACATAGCCATGTCAACGTTGATTGCGATTGTTTATCCCAACGAAGCCAAGGCCGAGGAAGTGCGCCAGCGCTTGCTCGAGCTGCAG
>NZ_JBFTQH010000015.1:0-151083 GCF_056398905.1 Rhizobium sp. 01T417
CGGCGGTGGTTCCTTCCAATCAGGTTGGTGTCAGCAACCCGACTTTACCGGAGAACTTCGATGACCGCCGCTCGCTCGCTACAGCGCTGATGAGGGCGCGCTCCCGAGCGGCTTCTCTACCGCCGAACTACACCACTCGGCGGGACACGACCCGCTTCGACTGCTGCTGCGAGCGATGGTGGGCCGAGCGCCCGAGCTGGAAACGGAAGATAAGGAAGAAAGATCGAAGGAAGCGCTAAGGATTCGCCGCTTCCGACCATCATCGCAAATTTGCGGCCGGCTAGTTGCATTCCTTGGCCAATTTCTGAGCCAAGCGCGCCGAAAGCGCAGCAATCGTCAGGGTCGGATTGCATTGGCCGGATGTGGGAAAAACAGCGGAGCTGGCAACATAGAGGTTCCGGCAGTCGAAAGTTGAAAGATCTCTGTCAACGACGCCGTTCAGCCGATCTGTTCCCATGCGAGCAGTGCCAATCTGGTGCGTTCCATGCGAAGCTTGATCCAAAATTGCATCCGATGAAGCCGCGAATGGTTGCCGATATTCAATCCTTCCAATGCGGGCATCCACCAGCCATTGGTTCAATCTCTCATGTGCTCTCAATAGCGCTTCTGCATCTTTCCGAGCGAACCGGAGATCGATGGTGAGCTTAGGCATCGCATATGGGTCTACCTCATCAGACAACCAAACGCGGCTTTCCGGGTTCGGGCTATGTTCGCTATGATAGGCCAATCCGTAACGCTTACCTGTATTCTGAACGAAAAAACCGGGAAGGCGCATCGAAGAAAAATATCTGTGACGGAAGAACCACGGAATGTAGGCCACCGCCTCTGGCAAACCATGCAGAACGTTGCGAACATGGCCCCACCAATCAATTGACTCCGGAATATGTCGCTTCCGGATAGCATCAGCTACCAAAAGGCGGCCCAGCGGCGCAAAGCCGAGAGCCAGACATACGGCGGACAGTGTAGCACTGCCGTGGCGAGCGTCTGCGACAGGCGGGACCACTGGCCAAAACGCTACGTTCAACAGATTGTCGGCTGTCTGTATCTCGTCAGACGGAATGAAACGCCGCCTCGCATAGGATCCATTCCCATCGAGAAAGAAGTCGAATTTCTTTGCGATTTCCTCGTGGTTAAAGACAATATCGGCAATTTCACCGATTATGTGACCCATGTAGTACTTGCCAAGAGCGCCGCTTGTGCCACCGAAAAGGTGCGGATGTTTCCTTTGCAAGATCAGCAGTTGTCGCGTGGTTTCCAGGCCGCCACTTGCCAACACAAGGCGTTTCACGGAAACTGACGTTTCCCTGCCGCCTGGGTCTCGAACTGTGACGTCGGTAATGGCGCCTTCCGAGTAGCCCATTGATGTCACTGTCGAGTCCAACCTTATGTCGACAAGTTCGGACGATGCCAGATCGGTCCAAAACGCTCTTTGAATGGCTGGCGCATTCGAAAATCGCTCAAGGCGCACCTCAAACGCTGAGGTTGTTGGCTCATTTTGTTCAGCCTCTTTAAAGACGGGGTTGCCGGCGGACAGGTAGTGGCAGGCAATTGGATAAAATGGTTCCAAGTCTGCGAGCGCAATTGGCCATCGTCCATCCACTCCCGGTCTTGATCGAAAGTCAATGGGATCATAGGGTTGGCAGCGTCCGCCCCACAAGTTGGAGGTGCCGCCAAGCTGCCTCGAAACAGCAATCGACATGTCGTCGTGTTTGGATGGATCCAGAAGCACCGCGTCTGACAGGGCGGCCTGCCGTCTACTCGGCTTGAGGCCGCCAGATTCCAGAACCAAGGTCTTCTTTCCCAGTCGAGCCATTTCAAGAGCGAAAACGATCCCGGCTGGGCCCGAGCCCACCACGCAAGCATCGTATTGGTTCAAAGGGGCAGAGGCGATTGTCGAATGGATCAAGGGAAACCCGGGTGCGTTTGTGACTGCAAATTTGGCCTTATCCGGCCGCGAACGAGGAGGTTACCAAAACACCTCGCGGTGCTCTTCATCGGAACACCGCGGACGATTGTGAAAACCGCAAGCGCATGACTAGCGCGCTGCAAAACTTTGCATTCATGCAACCGGTGTTCACAGCCTAGGGCCAGGTAATCGACTATGGTTCCTCCTTGGGATTGCCTTGCATTAGCGCAAGATTGGCAACTCATGGGGGCTCCCAAATCCGAAGGCCCTCCGGCTACCGACGCTACCGCAGCAATTCGCAACTATCCAACGCTCTACGATTTCCGAGAGCTTACGAAGCATGCAGCGCGCAGTCAGCTTGATCAATGGTTGAAGAGGCTCAGCCGTTTGGCCGTTTAGCTGAATATCGTGACGCCGAACTCAGTTGGGTGCTTTTAGAACGGTTGTCCGTTCAATTCGGGTGCCGTGGAGAAGGTGTGGCGGGATAGCTTTTCGATCCTCAACTGTGTCGATCTCGCGCTGCTTCTTACTCGCCACAGGAGAATAAGGCGCGGCGCTAGTCGAAAGGATGAGCGCAAGAGCGTCGACGGACGCGAAGATATACTATTGAAGAACTATCGTGCTGGGTAAAGCCAAGGAATATTGGCGGAATAATGTTGTGCGAGTTTGGGTTGGGTGTGAATATGACGGCTGCGGACATACAATTCTACATGACGATCGTTGTTCGCCGATTGCCGTATATCGTGGTCATAATCCTCACCACGATCGCGTTGTCGATCGTCGCTGCGTTGCAGATGCCACGGGTTTATCGGTCGACCGCCAAAATCCTCATTGAAGCTCCGCAAATTCCTGCTGAAATGGTAAAGCCGACAGTTCAGACAAGTTCGCTCGACCAATTGCTGATCGTTCAGCAGCAAATCACGACTCGTGCCAATCTCGTTGAACTTGCCAAGCAACTTGAACTTTATCGTGGAAAGGTCCTGCCCCCGGCCGACGACATCGTCAAGGATATGCGTTCTCGCCTGGTATTCGATCAACAGGCGTTGGGGCTGGGAGCTGCGGCCGTTTTCAGTGTAGCTTTTGACGCTGATACGCCTGTCCTGGCGGCAAAGGGCGCAAACCAGCTTGCGTCCCTCATCCTGCTTACAAGCCAGCGTCAGCGGAAGGGTATCGCTGGGGATACCCTGGAATTTTTTGATTCCGAGGTGACCAGACTTGGTAACGAACTCAGCAATGCAGAAAAGGAGCTGCTGAAGTTCAAAACGGACAACAAAACTTCGTTGCCGGAGAGTTTGGGTTTTCGCCGCCAACAGCAAGAGAATCAACAACTGCGACTGACATCACTGGAACGTGAAGCTGCTGATTTGATCACCAGGCGAAGCATTTTGGTGGACACATTTACCGCAACCGGCCAAACCACCGTAGGGGCCGTCGCACCCAAGCAGCAAGCGCTGGCCGATTTGAACAAGGCACTTGCAGATCAATTGGAAATCTTCTCGGAAGCAAGCCCAAACATCGTTAGATTGCGCGCCCGCATCGCATCTCTGCAGACCGAGTCAGCGCCAACTGGCGGATCCAAGGGGGACCGCGACACAATCACGGGACCACGTTCGGGAATCGAACTGCAGTTGGCAGACATCGACAAGCGTCTTCAGGCTATTGAGACGGAACGGTCGAAGATTACGACCGAAATCGCACGCGTCACGCAGTCTATCGATGCGACGCCGGTTACGGAAAACAGCCTGAATTCACTCGAGCGAAACCGAGCGAACATTCAAACGCAATATGATGCTGCCTTGGCCCGGCGAGCCGACGCCTCGCTTGGCGAGCAAGTCGAAACCCGTTCAAATGGGGGCCGATTCATCCTTCTTGAGGAAGCCACACCGCCAGAAACGCCACTGAAACCAAAGCGGAGGCTTATTGTTGCGGCCGGCATGTTTGCGGGGATTGCGCTGAGTGCAATCCTCGTTGTGCTCCTCGAATTTCTCAACCGGACGATACGGCGCCCCAAGGAACTCGCGTACCTGCTCGAGAGCCAGCCGTTGGGAGTAATACCTTATATCGAAGGACCGAAAAACGCGGGTCGCTTACGGAGGAGGATGGAATCCGCGTTTTCCATAGCGAAAGTTCGCTGATGCGAGGTGTCGACGCACTTGCATGACGTTGAATAATTCCCTGGAAGGAAGGGTCAAGCGTAGCATGGAATATCCACACGTCATTACTCACGAAACCGCAGAACACTTTGCGAGCGGACGTTTGCCTCGGACGGGAGGACTGGAATCAAGAGCAACAATGCAAATGGATTGGCTGACCTTGCCCGAACTCCATGCAGACTATGGACTATTGTCCCGGAACCGCATTGTGGCTGCCGAACGAGCCATGCCCGAACACGTTGCCTTTGATATGCTGCGCACCAAATTGATGCAACGCTTGCGGCAGAACAATTGGAAATCCGTAGCCATCACGTCTCCTACGCCGGCTTGCGGGAAAACGTTCGTTTCACTAAACCTTGCTTTCAGTCTGGCCCACCAGAAAGAGTGCCGGACGCTTCTTCTCGACCTGGATCTTCGTCGCCCACAAGTGGGGAAATCTCTCGGCATGAAGGATGCCGCCTCCATGGAGGCGTTTCTGAGTGGAAACGCAAGCATATCCGAAACTTTCAGGCGACATGGTGAGAACTTGGCAATTGCTGCCAACAATCGGCCCGCTGAATTCCCCGCAGAGCTGTTGCAAAGTTGCGAGGCTAAAGACCAGTTGCAGCGCCTTCACCAAACCATGGCGCCGGACGTTTTGCTTTGTGATCTGCCGCCGATGCTTGCCAACGATGACGTTCTGGCTTTTCTGCCAAATGTAGATTGTGTTATCTTGGTCGTCGCGGCCGAATACAGCACGATCAGTGAGGTGGATCGCTGCGAGCAAGAGCTTTCCGCAAATACAAATGTCGTCGGCGTGGTATTAAACAAGTGCAGATATACTGTAGACAAGTACGGATATTAAAAAACAAGTGTAAAAGATCGTGATGGTTACCTAAATTTGCCACAATATACGTAGTAAGGTAATCATATTTTTTGAAGTTATATTTCTCGCATGAATTCGGAGCATGGAAAGAAATTGTCTACGTTCGTCGTGTAATGAGTGGAGGGATGTTTCTGTGGCTGCTAAGACGACATTTTCTATGTTACTGTCGCTCGGCAATATGGCCGTGCCAATGTTGATTTTCCCCCCACTGGCACTCCAGGCCGGTGTCGCGCAAGCCGACGCACTCCTGCCACAGTCGAAAATCCGGGTTTCCTTAGTGCAATGGGTCCCCACGAAAGGAGCCTATGAGCCTTGGGAAGCAATCAGCGGTGAGTATACCATTTCCGACATGGGGACGGTCTCAATGCCGGTGTTGGGGTCAGTGGCGATAGGCGATCATGACAACGCAGGTTTGGCCGCTGATATCGCGGAGCGATTGCGTACCAAGCTTGGTCTGGTTTCTGCTCCTGAGGCGACCGTCGAAATCATCAGCTATCCTCCGGTCTATGTCGTTGGCGATGTCATGAGGCCGGGAGAACTTCCATATCGCTCGGGTCTTACGGTTATCCAAGCATTTGCAACCAGCGGCGGTGAGGTTCGATCTGACTCCGTAGGAAGCTCGCTTCAAGTCACACGCCTTCTTGGCGAAATCAGAGCAAGCGATGACGCGATCTTGCGCAGCACCGCTAGCAGCGCGCGCCTTGAGGCGGAGATGTCCGATGCAAGCGAACTTCGCTTTCCGCAAGCGGATAGCGAAACCAACCCATTTGCTACTGCGATTTTTGATCAGGAAAAGACGATCTTCTCTGCGCGAAGAAGAGCAATGGAGCAACAGACGAAATCATTGACCGAGCTGCGTGATTTGCTTGAGAAAGAAATCGGCTCGCTTGAAGAGAAACTGACAAACGTTGAAGCGAATATCAAATCTAGCGAAGCGAAATTGGCAACAGTTGACCAGCTTGTGACGCGTGGTATCGCTACGGCGTCCCGGCAGATGGACACCGAGCGCGATTTGCGCAATGACCAAGGGGAACGACTCGACCTCGAGACTGCCGTTATGCGTGCGCGGCAGGAATTTAGCAAAGCAAGCAGGGACCTTCAGGGTTTGTCCGACGAGCGCAGATCGCAAGCCGCTATTGACTTGCAACAACAGCGCGCCCTGATGGCACAGGAACGGCTAAAGCGGGAGACGAACCAGAAGCTGTTGCTTGAGACGCTTTCCGCCAATCCTTCGCTTGCAAATCCTGACGGGAAGCCACGTGTGACTTTTGAGGTCTTGCGGCGTGAAGGCGGCAAGCTCAACAATTTTCCGGCAACAGATACAACGATTTTGATGCCCGGTGACGTCATCAAGGTAACAATGAATCGTCCTCAGGGGGACATTGTTGCAACTCAGACCAAAGCTGCCGGAGCTGAAGTCGTAGCCGCACCGCTACCGCAGGCGAGCCAATGACATCTGGCAGAGTACCCGAATTTGTCACAGCGGTTCCTTTGGTGTTCTGTGATGTGGGCTTCCACGCGCCTGCGGAACCTGCCCTATCGGTGCTGGAAGGCGGTCGCGCACAATGACCCAATTTAAGAACGCTGCCGGCGGCCAAAGCTATCGCCAGATACTTAGATCAACGACGTTGGTGGGCGGTTCGTCAATCATCAATGTGGGGTTTTCAATCCTTCGTAATAAAGCGATGGCTATGCTCCTCGGTCCAGAGGGTGTCGGCCTAATGGCCCTTTTCAGCTCCATCGTCGACATCTCCCAGACCGTTGCCGGGCTCGGCATCAGCGCGAGCGGTGTTCGCCAGATTGCTGCCGCCGACGGAGGAGACAGGGAACAGACATCACGGGTTGTAACAGTCGTGCGTTGGACCTCGTTGCTTCTCGGTCTTGCGGGAGCATTTTTGTTACTGGTGTCTTCTTCGCGGATCGCGCAGTTCACCTTTGGTGATTACCAACACGTATCCGGGATAATGATCCTATCCTTGGCGGTGTTTTTTCAGGTGGTTGCCGGAGGTCGCGCCGCCCTCTTGCAAGGGACGCGTGAGATCTTAAGCCTTGCCCGAATGAGTGTACTGACAGGCTTGTTCAGTTTGGTCGTTGGCGTCCCACTGATCTACTTCCTAGGGGAGCGCGGCATCGCGCCGTCCTTAGTTGCTGCGGCTTTTGCCAGCTTTGCAACCTCGTGGTGGTTTAGTCGCCGAATCCAGATGGCTCAGTGCTCGATTTCAGCGGCGCAAATGCTTCACGAAACCAGCGCGCTTTTCAAACTTGGCGTCGTCTTCATGGCGAGCGGCTTTTTGACGATGGGTAGCGCCTACGCCATTCGCCTTATCATCACTTCCGAAAGCGGAATACATGCCGCCGGGCTCTATCAAGCCGCATGGGCACTTGGCGGTCTGTACGCCGGCTTCATCCTGCAGGCCATGGGCACCGACTTCTACCCTCGGCTGACAGCCGTCGCATTTGATAATGCCGAATGCAATCGCCTCGTAAACGAGCAGGCAGAAGTAAGTATGCTACTTGCCGGTCCCGGCTTGATAGCAACCCTTACGCTTGCTCCCCTGGTCATGACGCTCTTCTATTCTTCTGATTTTCAGGCAGCAGTCGTCGTACTGAGATGGATCTGTCTGGGCATGATGCTGCGTATCATCGCTTGGCCGATTGGATTCATTGTGCTGGCCAAAGGCGCCAAGGCAATCTTCTTCTGGACGGAAATCGCTGCCGCCTCGGTCCAAGTCGGTCTTGCTTGGCTGTTTGTGCAGAAATACGGTCTTGCCGGAGCGGGTTTTGCATTTTTTGGTCTCTATGCATGGCATGGCATACTGCTCTACTGGATAGCTCGACGCCTAACGCATTTCCGCTGGACGGCCGCAAACCGAAGATTGATCCTGGCCTATCTTCCTATCTCTGCTGCCGTGTTCGCTGCCTTCGAGATTCTGCCGTTGTGGCAAGCAACAATGCTGGGTTTGGTTCTTGCAGCATTGGTTGGACTTTATTCTCTCTGGGTCCTTGTCAAACTTCTTCCTCAGGATACGTTCCCACCAGCAATTCGCCCGCTGATCCAAGGATTTCGCAGCGTCTAGCACTAAGCGTGGCCGCCGCCCGCGCCCTTCCATGTGACGCCGCGGGGCTTGCATCGACGCGCTGTTTGACATCGAGCGTGAGATCAACGGGCTTTACGCCAGCGACGGGCCTCAACGACGTCGGAAGGATAGCCGTCCGCTCGCTGATGAGCTCGAGACCTGGCTTCGATCTGAGCGAACAAAGCTGTCGCGCAGTTCACCGATGGCCGAGCCGATCGACTGCATGCTGAAGCGCTGGGACGGGTTCACGTCCTTCCTGAGTGGCGGCGGATCTGCCTCACCAACAACGCCGCTGAGCGGGCGCAGGTCGAAGATCGGATTTGGGTCGGTGGCGACGTTACGACTTGTATCGAGGGCGTCGCAGTCCTTTGATTCCAACGCCCAAGTCTTAGTCTAGCTTGGGATGCGGCCATGTCGGTCGCGGCTGCTCCGACCTGACCTGCTTCCAGCGCGGGGGGGGCGGGTCACTCACCGCCGGCATCGTTAGCGCGGCCTTGGCCGAATGGTTACGCTGGAAATAGTGCTTCCTGCCAGAGCTCAGAGTTGGCCGAGCATTTTGGCGCTTCCTTGCGCCGCCGCAAGTTCGGTGCCATCGGTGGCCCAGGCGGTGTCCCATGCATTGACACTACGCTGCCGACGCCTTGGCTATAGCGCTCGCCGCGAAAGGCTGCCCGCGGAACTAGACCGCTCGTTGGACAGCTGGCTCGAAAACCTGGAACATTGCCTTCATCGCGTCGGCGACTGAGGTCAACTCACTGTCTCCCATCTGCACGAACAGGGGCAAAATGATAGCGTTCTGTTGGGCTGCGAGACTTCGTTCAAGGCTGCCTGAAATGCGATGCGATGCGCCGTCCGCATATGCTTCTTCGACATGGATATTCATGATCCCGCGTCTTGTGGATATGCCTCGATCCAGCAATTCCTGCATGACCGCGCGCTGGTCGAGATGGGGGAGCAGGCCGACGCAAAAGCTTTGCCAGTTGCTGTGGGCCCATGTGGGTTCGAACGGCAGGGCAATATCTGTTACCGCATCAAGTTGCTCTGCGTATTGTAAGGCGAGCTCGCGCCGACGTGCGACAATCGCGGGAAGGCGCTTGAGTTGTTCGCGGCCGACGGCCGCCTGCATATCAGTCATGCGATAGTTGTACCCGAGCTCGGGGTAGGATTCAAAGATGACCTGGCTGGAACCGTGGCGTACCGCATCTGTAACGCTCATGCCATGTTGCCGCCACAAGCGGAACTTTCGATCGTATTCCGGATTGGCCGTCGTCAGCATACCGCCGTCGCCCGTTGTCACCACCTTGCGCGGATGAAAGGAGAAGCAGGCGATATCGCCGTGAGGCTTGCCGATCTTTTCCCATCGACCCTTCCAGAGAATTTCACTGCCCGTTGCGCAAGCCGCATCCTCGATCACTGGAATGGAATGGCGAGCAGCGATCGTAACGACCCGGCGCAGGTCGCAGGGCATTCCTAGCTGATGGACGCAAATGATGGCCTTCGTTCGGGGCGTGACGGCCGCTTCGATCAAGTCGGGATCGATATTGTAGCCATCTTTCTCGATATCGACGAAAACAGGCACAGCACTGCAATAGCGGATCGCATTCGCGGTTGCGATGAAGGTGTGGCTTACGGTGATGACCTCGTCGCCAGCGCCGACACCGACCGCCTTCAGGGCAAGGTGGAGCGCGGTCGTGCAATTGGAAACAGCGCATGCGTGCTTGGCACCGACAAAATCGGCGAACTCTTCCTCGAACGCAGCCACCTCTGGGCCTTGGGTGACCCAGCCGGACAGAATGACGCGACGAACGGCCTCGACCTCCTGCTCGTCGAGAACAGGCTTGGCAACCGGGATCTGGCTCATGCTGCCTCTCCTGCGTTCAGGCTCTTTTCCTGGCGCCACCAGTCTACGAGATCGCGCAGGCCTTCTTCCATCGTCACCTTTGCGCTGAAGCCTAGAAGCTCCTCTGCCTTGGCAGTCGAGGCGAGACGCCGCGGCACGGCGTTGACCTTTCGCGCCGGCCCGAATTGCGGTTCCAGCGAAGAGCCCATGACCTTGGTCAGGAGGGCCGCAAGTTCGCGGAGGCTCGTCTCGCTACCGCTTGCGACGTTGAAAACCTCATCGGTGACATCGGATTTCGCGGCTAGCAGGTTGGCCCGCGCGATGTCGTGCACATGCACGAAATCCATCGTTTGCATGCCATCGCCGAGGATAATCGGCGGCAGGCCGCTGGCAATTCGCTCCATCCAGCGGATCAGAACTTCCGTATAGGCGCCGTAGACATCCATGCGCGGACCGTAGACGTTGAAGTAGCGAAGCGCGACGTAGCGAAGGCCGTACATCTCCGCAAAGCTACGCAGCAGGCCTTCGTTGAAGGCTTTGGCAGCACCGTAAATAGTCCGATTGTTGTAGGGGTGATGTTCCTCGGTGGTCGGGAAGGTGTCGGCCAGCCCCAGGACCGAGGCGGAGGACGCTGCGACAACTTTGGAAACCCCAGCCTGCACGGCCGCTTCGAGAACGTCGAACGTTCCACCGGCCAGAACATCAAAGGCAAGCCGTGGCTCCTCGGCGCATTGCGTGATGCGAATGGCGGCCTGGTGGAAGACGACATCGATGCCCTGGCTGACGTCCTTGAGAAGTGCGCGATCCCTGATGTCGCCCTCGACAATGGTCACCGGAGCCCGATCGATGGCGTCAACAAGGTTCTCACGCCTGCCTCGGACGAAATTGTCCAGGACCACGATTTCCTTGGGTTCCTCGCGGGCGACGAGATCCGCGATGTGCGAACCGATGAGACCGGCGCCGCCGGTGATCAAAATCCGCTTGTTCTTCATACTCTATCACTCCGAATTTGGTCCGCTTGAATTTTGATCTGTTCGCCAACGAAGGAATTTTGCAGGAACGCCGGCAACGACAGCAAAAGGCGCAACATCGTCAACGACAACGGCACCCGCGCCGACAATTGCGCCCTTGCCGATAGTCACGCCGGGGAGAATGGTGGCATTGGTGCCGATGTCCGCCCATGCGCCGATGCGGACCGGCTTGATTTCCAGGTCGGTGCGGATGATGGGCATGTCGACCGGAATTGCGGTATGGCTCGAACCGAGGACCTTTGCGCCCGGCCCCCATCCGACATGATCCTCAAGGACGAGATCACGGGCATCAAAATAGGCCTGCGGGCCGATCCAGACGTTGTTTCCGATCCGACAAGTGCCGTCGAATCTGCCCTGGATGTAGGCTTGAGCGCCGATAAACACCCCGTCGCCGATTTCGAAGGTTTCCGGGTGCTTGAAACCGGCTCCGCTACCGACCTGCAAGCCGTCGCCACAAGCGCGCGCCAGGCTTTTCCAGATTGTCTTGCGCATGAAACCGTCGACGAAACCGTCGCCCGTTGCAAAGCGCGCGTAAAGTTCGACGAGGCCCGCTGTACCGTAGGAGCGTGTCAGTTCCTCGGCCAGATGAACGACATAATCAGGATCCACGGAGCTTTGTTGACGTCCATGCACGGCCAGGACAAGACGCACGCCGGTGACGGGGTCAGCTGACATAGGCTTCCTGCTCCACAGCAGCTGCAATCTGATCGACTTGCCTCATTGTCAGCTCCGGATAGATCGGAAGCGAGAGGACCTCACGCGCCGCCGCTTCCGATACCGGGAAATCTCCCGCACGATATCCAAGATCGAGATGCGCCTTTTGAAGGTGGATCGGGATCGGATAATGGAGGCCGGTATGAATGCCAGCCGACCGCAACGAATGCTGGAGATGCTCACGGTCGCGCGAGCGCACGGCGTAGACATGGTAGACGTGGCGCCGATCCATCATCGCAACGGGGGCGCTGACCGAGCGCGAGTCGGCCAAAAGGCCGGAGTAGCGGTTGGCACGAACCCGGCGTGCTTCGGTCCAGGCCTCCAGGTGCCGAAGTTTGACGCGCAGGATCGCGCCCTGGATCTCATCCATGCGATAGTTGTAGCCCTTTAGTGCATGGTGATAGCGCTGCTCCTGGCCCCAGTCTCGCAGCATCCTGATCGTCTTGGCGTGCTCATCGTCGTTGGTGACGACGATGCCGCCCTCGCCACAGGCCCCGAGGTTCTTGCCGGGGTAGAAGCTGAAGCAGCCCGACACGCCGATACTTCCCGCACGGCGTTGCTTGTATTCTGCGCCGTGGGCTTGGCAGGCGTCTTCGATGACAGGAATTCCGTGCTTGTCAGCAATGGCCTTGATGGCGTCCATGTCGGCCATCTGTCCATAGAGATGGACAGGCATTATAGCCTTGGTCCGAGGCGTTATTGATGCTTCAAGCTTGGCCGGATCCATTGTGAGCGTTACCGGTTCGACATCAACAAAGACCGGGCGGGCGCCGGTATAGCAGACGGCGGATGCGGTCGCGACGAAGCTGAAGGAAACGGTAATGACCTCGTCGCCGGGGCCGACGCCGGCAGCAAGCAACGCAAGATGCAAAGCGCTTGTACCGGTGTTGACGGCGATCGCATGCTTGGCATCGCAATAGGCCGCGAACTCCTCTTCGAAGCGAGCAACTTCCTCGCCAAGGACATAGTGGCCCGACGCCAGCACGCGAAGCACTGCGGGCTCAACCTCGCTTCTGATGGCGGCGTACTGAGCCTTGAGATCGAGAAGGGGGATCATGCAATCAGCCTCGCGGGTTCGAGCTCGATGACACGTCCGCGCTGAGCGAGCGACTGGGTGGCAGCCTCGAGAATGCGAACGACGCGAAGTCCCGCATGACCGTCGGCGATCGGCTGGCCATTTGTCATGACACAATCGACAAACTGCTTGAGCTCACGTCCAAGCGCTTCCGTCATATCAAGTTGTGGCGCGTACATATCGCCAGTGCGATAGCCGACGCGCATGTCGTGGACCTTCTTGCCATCGGCCTGCGGATTGCCGTTGAGAGTGATGCCCTTGTCATAGACCTTGATCTTCTCGCTCGGCTCGAGATCGTCATAGACGATCATCTTGCTGCTACCGCCGATCAGCGTGCGGCGCACCTTGACGGGGGCGAGCCAGTTGACGTGGATGTGGGCGATCAGCTTGCTCTCGAAGAAGAGCGTCAGATAGGCGATATTCTCTGGCTCTCCGGCAACGTGGCCCATGCCCGTTGCCGAGACTGCCACTGGTTTTTCCGGCAGCACGTAGTCCATGATGGACAAATCGTGGACGGCGAGATCCCAGATGACACTGACATCATGCTGGAAGAGGCCGAGATTCACGCGCACGGAATCGTAGTAATAGATGTCTCCAAGACCATTCTCGATGATTTCCCGCATCTTGCGGACCGCACCTGTATGAATGAAGGTGTGGTCCACCGCGAGAATGAGCCGGCGACGCGCCGCCTCGTCGACCATCCGGCGAGCTTCTTCGGACGTTGACGCCATGGGCTTTTCGACAAACACGTGCTTGCCGGCCATGAGCGCTTTCATCGCCAGCATGTAGTGGGCGGACACCGGGGTGGCGATGGCGACTGCGTCAACACGGGGATCGCGCAACACCTCGTCGAAGTCGTCCGTAATCTGGACCGTGGGGTAGCGCAACTGGACGCCGGCGAGGCGATCCTTTTTGAGGTCGCATACCCAGATGAGCTTCGCACCCGGCGTTTCTGCAAGATTCCGGACCAGGTTCGGCCCCCAATACCCGTAACCGACGACGGCAATCCCGATCATCTTCTTCTCCCGGATGAAATGACTTCGACTGGCGCATCCTTTGCGCGACCAATAATCCTTGCCGGTACACCGGCAACAATTGCGTAGGCAGGCACGTCCTTGGTAACGACCGCGCCCGCGCCAATCTGAGCGCCTTCACCAATCGTTATGCCGGCGACGATGGTCGCGTTGCTGCCGATTGACGCGTAGCGCTTGACCAGTGTCGGCACGACCGCCCAGTCCGCGTCGGACTGCAGGGAACCATCAAGGTTGACGGCGCGTGGATGCAGATCGTTGGTGAACATCACCCCGTGACCGACGAAGACACCGTCTTCGATGGTCACGCCTTCGCAGATGAAAGAGTGGCTGGAGATCTTGCAGTTCCCTGCAATCGAGGCGTTCTTCTGGATTTCGACAAACGTGCCGACCCGTGTTCCTCGACCGATGGTGCAGCCGTATAGATTGACCAGATCGGGATGGTGAATAACGACGCCGTCACCTAAGGCAACGCTTGGTGCAATCATATCGTGATGTTCCCTTCCCACTGATACGCGATACCCAAAGGCGGCCGAAGATGCGGCTAGTGAGCCGACAACGCCTTGCCTTTCGAGGGAAAAGAAGACAACTTTCTCAGGATCCAGTAAATCGAACAAAAATCGGTATTGCTGCCACCCAAAAGTGGTACTGTTCATGGTGTTATTATTCTTATTAAAGACATTCTAAGTTTATAATCAGAGATATACTTGCTTATCCAATTTGAACAATTCTGTGGAAGGGTTTTCACTGGTGACGTTCAATGGACTGTCGCAGGATACATGCTGATTTGCGCTCCAGGATCTTCCTGTGGTTTCGAGGTAGCCAATACCAAATCACGAGGATGCGCCATGCTTCCGGCGTCGCCCACCTTTCTGCGCATGTTGTTGCTGAACGAGCTTCTGCACAGGTTCAGGAAAAGTCAGCTCTTAAGCACGACGGATGCAATCGTCCTTTGGATGTACCGGATTCGACGTTTGAGCCAATTGTTGAAACGCTAGGCCCCGTTACAATGCGGAAAGAAAGGAACGTGTCTGAAACATGATAAATCGCTACGTCTCCGGCATATCAGCTGACATCTCGACTGCCCTTAAACGGGTCGTCAAAGCCGCGCGTACCGCGAGGTGGGAACTGCGGGTTGTGACGGCGGACGAACAATCCACCAATCCCGCAGTTTACTTCTTGACTCCGGATTACGACGATCCATCGGGTGGAATTCGCGTCATTTATCGACACGTTGATATTCTCAACGCGGCTGGAATTAACGCGCTTGTCCTTCACCAGAAGCGAGGCTTCAGATGCAACTGGTTTGAGAACGACACGCGAGTGACCGATATTTCCAAAGTGAGAGTGCAACGCGGCGATCTGCTCGTCGTGTCCGAGCTCGATGTGTCGGTGATCAAGGCATTGCCGCGTGGAATCCAGCATGTAATCTTCAATCAAAACACCCATTTGACATGGCAACGACATCGGCCCTGCGGGATAGCTTATTCTGCATCGCCCGATCTCGTCGGTGTTCTGACAGTCTCCGACCATAATTTGGCGATGCTCCGCTATGCATATCCCGCGTGCAGAGCGAGCCGGATTCGCATTAGCATTGATCCCGACGTGTTTCATCTAGGTATTGGCGAGAGGCCGCGGCGTATCGCCTATATGCCACGGCGTGCCCATGGCGACGCAACGCAGGTGCTCGAAGTTCTTCGTGCGCGTGGCACACTCGATGGCTGGGAAGTTACCGCATTGGACGGACTTTCGCATCGACAAGTTGCGGAACAGCTGCGACAGGCCCGGATATTTCTGGCATTTACCCATCAGGAAGGCTTTGGCTTGCCGGCAGCTGAGGCAATGGCATGCGGCTGTTATGTAGTCGGAAATCATGGTTTCGGCGGTAGCGAGTTCTTTCAGCCCGAATTTTGCTCTTCGATCAACAACGGTGACATTACGTCGTTCGCAATGGCGATCGAACATGCCCTGAATATGGACAGAGCGCAGCCGGGCTGGTGCCAAGAGCGCGGCTATCAAGCATCCGGTTTTGTTCATTCTCGCTATTCAACAGCAGCGGAACGTGAAGACGTTGTTGCCGCCTACCGCGAGTTTCTCGCGCCGGACCATATTGGCCGACGCCTTGAAGCGGATGCTGGATACTGAAATTAAGATGCGTGAATCTAGAAGACATCGCCAACTGGATTGTCGCGCGTATGATCCTTCCGGCTGATGTCACCGCTGCCTGTCCAGCAGTTGCTCAGATCGAAGCAGTCGCCTGCCTGCACCGGAAGGCGTGGAGATCTCCCTGCCAATTCGGCGGCGCAAGAGGAAAGGAATCGTGGACAATCGGCACTGGCAAGGCTGCACGTTTCGTGTGCATCCCAGCGTTGACGTCAATGGGCTGACTTGGATTGGGTGCGGGACCTGGCCGCGCGGCGACGACCCTCATTCCGGGTGGCGTCCCGATGAGCAGATATGACGAACGGCCTCGAGGCCCTGGCCGCCGCTGCGAGAGACTTGGTGCGTTGTGCCCGGGGCTGGATTCTTGGGCGACGTTCCTCCGATCGGCTGTCTTGTGGCGCGGATCAGCTTCTCCGTCAGCAACTGGAGATGGGCGATTGTCCAAATTCGAGTCCACCGCGTGACGGACGGCGGACCGGCGGGCGATCGCCATCCGGTTGGTTGGATCAATGGCTTCAAAAAAAGTTGGCTTTGACGATTACGGCAGTTTTGGATCAATGCTGTTTGGTCTCATTGAACTGGTCGCGAGAGGGTGGCATCTCGCGGAGCCCGGCGTGGTCGCCCTATAAGCCTGCTCCCTTTGTCCGGCGAATTGCAGTTACTTCTTGCAGGTAGCCAACAAAGTCGCATCGAGGGAAGTACACGCCGGTTTGCCGAGCCCAACGGAATTCGATCCGGTTGAACAGGTGAGCCTCGAAAAATTTCTGGCATCGGACTTTCAAGTGATTCACGGACTTTCGCAGTGCGCTGCGATCTGCCCGCTCCGCTGCCAGCAAAGATTGATATGGGCGGGTCTCTACAATGTCAGGGAACAGCGAGACCGCGAAGTCGCGATAGTCACTGGCCGGATGGGGGTCCTGTGACGGGAAATAGACAAGATCCAGGGCGTACCGCACAGCGGTTAATGCGAGTGCCTGCTTTGCAAGCGCGTGAAGTTCGTCGCGGGCTTGAAGTGTCGCGCCCGCCTTGGTGAACGCTGACCGGAATGCTTCAGCGCGTCCGATGAGGTCGAAAAGAAAACCGGAATGAACGGTTCTTTGCATACTTTGCTCATGAACCCGATAGAAGGCCTGATCGGCCCCGCTCACACGGCCAATATCGGAGATCGCCGCGATGCGCAGCCACATTTCCATGTCGCCGGAATGAGGAAGCGATGGATCGTATCCCCCGACTTCTTTCTGGACACTAGAACGTACAACAGCTTCCGGACAAATGATGAAATTCTTCCCGGATCTGCAGACTTGCCGCATCCACCGTTCGCCCGACCAAATCGATGTGCCACTCGACGCTTGGCGGGTTTCTGGAAGATGATCTGTAGAAAAGCATATTGCTTGACCATAAACCATTCCGACGTTTGGGTTGGCATCCATGAGCGATGTTGCGCGCACGAGCGCGCCCGGAGCCAGGCAATCGTCAGCCGAAAGCAATACAAAGTAATCGGCGTCGATCAGCTTTATGCCTTCGTTGTATGTCGCGATATGTCCCCGGTTCGTTTCGTGGCGAAGAAATGTAATTCGAGAATCTCTCGCCGCGAGCGCCCGACCTACCTCAGGCGTGTGGTCCGATGAACAGTCATCGATGATCAGAATTTTGACATCGACGCCCTCTTGGTCGAGAGCGCTTGACACGCATTGGTCAAGGTATCGTCCATAGTTATAGCACGGCACAAGGATCTGGACAGTGGCCATCAGCTCGACGCTTGGATATTTAAAGATTGTTCTTGATACTAAATACAAAGCAATTAGAAGCAAGAGGGAGTTTGTGCCAAATTTGAGGTACTCTCCAAGTATTGTTTAGTCAAAACAGAGATGTGTATTTTGCGATGATGTGGCACTAGGGTAATAATATTATATTCAGGTGTCGCACTTCCCTTTTGGAAAAGCGATCTGGGGCATTGCTGGACGGCAGCTTAGGGGCAGATCGGCATGACTGCATTTTTGCGTTGCACTACTCAGATACTGGGGCCCGACAACGACTGCCCTGATAGGACCGTGCCTGCTGTCGACCGCCGGCTGAGAGTCAAACCATGGCCTTCACTACTCACTCGGCCAACTGTTGCTGTGATAATCCCTTGTTACAATTATGCGCGCTATTTGCCTGAGGCAATTGAAAGCGCGTTATCGCAGTGCGGGGTCGATGTCGAAGTTGTCGTGGTCGACGATGCTTCGACAGACGAAAGTCTGCAGGTAGCACGGCAGTTTGCGGCAAACGACCCTCGTGTGAAAGTGATCAGTCATCGGAAAAACGCCGGGCCTGTCGAAACCTTCAATGATGGCCTGGCTGCAGCTCAAGGGGAGTTTTTGGTTCGACTTGACGCCGACGATATCCTAACGCCCGGCGCGCTGCAGCGTGCGGCTCATGTCATGTGCAGTTTTCCGTCTGTCGGCTTGGTCTACGGCCATCCAATTCATTTCAGTGGCGAGAAATTGCCCAGGCCGCGCACCACGGCTCTGAGCTGGACAATATGGCCTGGTCGGAGATGGCTCGCGGACCGTTGCAGGAATGGAGTTAACGTTATTACCTCCCCTGAGGTGATGATGCGACGCAGCGTTGTCGATCAAGTTGGTGGGCAACGGGAGTTGGCCCATACCCATGACATGGAAATGTGGTTGAGACTGTCTGCATTTTCGGATGTTGCCTTTGTTCACGGGGCGGATCAGGCATGGCACCGTGAGCATGGCAAGAGCCTCTCGGCCAGCGTGGACGACCTGAAGGATGTGCATGAGCGCCGCGCAGCTTTTGACGTTCTATTCGGGAGTATTGCCGGTTCCATTCCGGAAGCGGAAACGCTGCGCTCGAGTGCGAACCTGGCTCTCGCGAGACATTGTCTGGAGATGGCAATTCACTTGTATTGCCATTGGGAGGTAGACATGAAACGAGTTAAGCTCATGTCCGGGCTGGCGCGTGAGATGGTGCCGAATGTTGAGGAGGTTCCCGGTTGGCGCGGTCTCGAATGGCGTATCTCTGTTGGTCCCGGAAAAGCAGCCTGCCACCCGATATTTTTCATTGGACGGGTATATCGAGGCCTGCGTGGGAAGTGGCGAAAATTGCGCTGGTATCGCGCCGGCTACTAAAGATCGCCGCGTGGATGCGTTGAGCGGTTTTCAGTCGGTTCTGTGCGCTTTCGGAATTTATAGGGAACTCCCAAAACGCCCTGAACTGGTGATATCGTCTCATTCGCAAGCTTGCAGGCATTGGCTTGCTCGGATCGGGCCTTGTTGCAGCCCAATCCGAGCAAGCCTGTACGGCTCCCGCATCAATGATCAAACCGGTCCAGCTTGTCTCACTCTACTGGAACATATCGTTTAACTTGTAGGCAACTTCCGTCCGATTCGTTGCCTTCAGCTTCTTCATGATATTTCGAATATGAACTTTGACCGTGCTTTCGCGGAGGTTGAGTTCATACGCGATTATCTTGTTTGCTTTGCCTTTGCGGAGCGCTTGGACGACCTCGGCTTGCCTTAGCGTAAAGATGCGCGTCAGCTCGTTCGGTCGCTGCGGCTTCTGGCTCATGTCGATCGAGGCAGTTTCTCCTGCAGACGGAGAAAAGTTGTTACCCGCGAGGATGAAGGTGCCGCCTGCAACCGCAAGAGCAAGTGCCTCGACGCATACCTCAATTCCGACGGACGTCGGTATGAAACCGCGCGCGCCGCATTGGAGCATCTTCAAGGTTTGGTTGAGGTCGTCGCCATCGGCCAGGATAACGACCGGAGCCGGCGCAAGCTCTGAGGTGATCGTAGCGATTTCTTCGGACAGGGCAGCATCGTCGGCCTTCCGGCCGGCAATGTTGAGAAGGACCGCGCCGACGGGTCGGTTCGTATCCTTCTTGCGCTGCCACTCTGCAATTGAGCCGACGGCAATAGCACCCATGCTAAGGCCGTTCGCTTTCAAGGTCGTCGCAAGGCATTCGCGTTCGAGCGTTCTGGCGTCGATAATCAGCAGGCACTGGTCATCGCCGTGCTCCCTTTCAGTATGCTCGAATTCCGTGCTTGCCTTGGAGAGTGTCGGTACAGGCCGGAGCCTGTTCAATGCGATTTTGCCATTTTCGAATTCCGAAGGTACGTAATTCATACTAGCCCTCATACCCTTTAGTGCTGGGGGACGGTACGCATCAAGTATACGCAATACTTTGCGACGGTCCCCTGAACGCTGTGATGATCCCCTTTAGTATGCAACAAAGTAGATATTCGACTTGTGCCCAACAACTATTTTGTTGTTGTCGAATTTCTACTTTATTAAGAAGCTACATACATACATGCTAATAAGCAATACAAAAATATTTCCAAAGGTTAACGTACGAAAGGTGGGCATACAAATTTATACCTATCTTTGTTAAATCTTGAAATTCAGTTTCACTAAAAGAAACACGCAGTATTAAAAGGCCGTATCAACTGAATGGCGTTGGAATAAAAATCCTGAATTATGTTACAGGCGGGATCGTTATTAACCAAAAATACGCCCGAAAATCGCATTTTATATATTCTTAACGCCGTTGGTTGTGCCTAAGTAACTGTTTAGGTTTCCAGCAATCGACGAATATACAGAGGTTGCTCTACTATTCTTATATGGCGTTCGTTGCGCGCTCCCGAGCGATATTATTCCTGTGCTGTCGTGGTTGCCTCGCCATGAGGGGCATCTCTCATGGCTGGCCTATTTTCTGTCACGAATGAAAGGGCCTCGGGGCTCGCAGTGGATGGATCAGGAAGCCGATTGGGGTAGAGAGGTGCCTAACACCCGCCGTGAATACCAAGGTTTAGGAGGAGACCAGGAATGCCGCTCGTTCGTTTTGCCCTCAACCATATGGCGGCGCCATCGTTGGCGATTGAAGATCTCTTTGCGTTGGCGACGTCGCTTGGCATTGATGCGGTTGAGATCCGCAACGACCTTGCGGGCAATGCGATCCTCGATGGAACCTCGCCCGCGACCGTTGCCCAGGCCGCAGAGCGTCACGGGCTGACTATCCTCTCGATCAATGCGCTGCAGCGCTTCAACGAGTGGAACCCCACCCGTGCGGACGAAGCCCGGGAACTGATCGACTATGCCAAGGCTTGCGGCGCGCGCGCACTTGTTCTTGTCCCGAAAAACGATGGGACTGGTCGTGCAGATGGCGAGCGGCAGGAAAATCTCCGCCGGTCGCTGGCTTCCTTGAAGCCGATGCTCGATGCCGCCGGAATCATGGGACTTGTCGAACCCCTCGGCTTCGAGATTTGTTCGCTCCGGTCAAAGGCAGAGGCTGTTGCGGCAATCGACGCTGTGGCTGGACGATCCACATTCAAGCTGGTGCATGACACCTTCCATCATCACCTTGCCGGCGAGGAACAACTCTTCGCTGAGTTGACCGGGCTGGTTCATATCTCCGGCGTTAGCGATCCTGCCGTCTCGATCGCGGATATGCGCGATCCTCACCGCGTTCTGGTGGCGGCAGATGATCGCCTGAACAATGCCGGGCAAATGCGTGCCCTTATAGAGGCGGGCTACACCGGACCGTTTTCCTTCGAACCGTTCGCGGCCAAGGTGCATGACCTCAGCGATCCGGCAAAGGCGCTGCGGGCGAGCATGGACTACCTTTCCGCAGAGGTCTGAGGCGTGCAGTCCCCTCCCCTACTTCCGGCCGCGAAAGCGTCGCTGGTAGGACGCATCATAGAGCGAGCTCTCGCGAAAGCCGCTGGCAGCAAGCGTCTGGCCGACGAAGATGATCGCCGTCCGCTCGATGGGCGCGGCGGCAAGCTTTTCCTCGATGTCACCGAGCGTCCCCCGGATTATCCGCTCATCCGGGCAGGACGCCTTGGCGACGATCGCAACCGGGCAGTCAGCGCCGTAGAGCGGTGTCAGTTCCGCAACAACCTGTTCCAGGGCATGAATGGCCAGGTGGATGGCCAGCGTCGAGCCCGTCGCTCCGAATCTCGCCAGAGTTTCCTCGTTCGGCATTGGGGATGCACGGCCGGAGACACGCGTGAGCACGAGGCTTTGCGCTACGGCTGGAATGGTCAGTTCCCTGCCAAGGCTTGCCGCTGCCGCCGCAAAGGCAGGCACGCCAGGCGTCATCGTATAGCCGATGTCGTGCTTTTCGAGCCGGCGTATCTGTTCGGCAACGGCACTCCAGACGGAAAGGTCGCCCGAATGCAATCGTGCAACGTCCTCCCCGGCTGCGGCGGCCCGCAGGTACTCGGCCTCGATTTCATCAAGCGACATCGGTGCCGTATCGATGATGCGTGCGCCGGGCGGGCAATATTGCAATAATTCCGGAGAGACGATCGAACCCGCGTAGAGACAAACCGGGCATTTGGCGATGAGGTCACGGCCGCGCACCGTAATCAGGTCCGCTGCCCCCGGCCCCGCGCCGATGAAATGCACTGTCGTCATCTGATTTCTCTCACTTCCTTATATAGCGCCATTGCGTGACGGGCATCGCCGGACGCCAACCGGTCATACCGCCAAGGGGCGCCGCGCGCGCTATCTCGATACGTGTCAATGTGCCGCCATGCTGCCGCTGCAACGAAAACAGCAGGGATTCCATTTCAAGGGTAACGGCATTGGCAACGAGACGCCCTCCCCTCTTCAAGGCGTGAAGCGCGGCCGCGAGTACACCTTCCTCGCTGCCGCCGCCGCCAACGAAGACCGCGTCGGGCTCGGGCAGGTTCGCAAGCGCCTCCGGGGCGGTTCCCTCCACGATCGCAAGCCCTGGAACGCCGAAGGAAACCGCATTTCTTGCGATGCGCGCGGCGCGCTCACTCGATTGCTCGATGGCGACTGTGCGCAGTGACGGGTCTGCGAGCATCCATTCGATGCCGATCGAGCCGGAGCCGGCGCCAATGTCCCAAAGCAGTTCACCATGGCGCGGACCCAAGGCTGCAAGCGTGATTGCACGGATCTCCTGTTTGGTGATCTGGCCGTCGTGTTCAAAAAGCGTGTCGTCCAGCCCCGGTGTGAAGGCGATCTTTCGCGCCCCCTCCCCTGCCACGATCTCGATTGCGCAAACGTTCAGCGGGTCAATCTCTCCGAGGTCGAAGCGATCGGCACGCGCTGAGCGCTGCCGCTCGCGATCCCCGCCAAGCGCCTCTAGGACGTGCAGTGGAGATTCGCCGAAGCCTGAGACGCGGAGGAGCTCCGCAAGTTGCGCCGGCGTCTCGCCATCGGACGTCAATGCGATGATCCGCCTGCCGTGGTGTAGGTGTGGCCGGATCAGATCCAGTGGTCGCCCATGCAGCGAAACGGTCGCCGTCTCTTGGAGCGGCCAGCCAAGGCGCGAGGCAGCCAGGCTGAACGAGGATGGCGCCGGGATGACGTACATTTCCTCGGCACCTATGCGGCGCGACAGCGTTGCGCCAATACCGTAGAGAAACGGATCTCCTGAACCGAGGACGACCACCGGCGAGCCCCGGAGTGCCACGACCGCGTCAATGGACGTCTCGAAAGGGCTTTCCCAGGCGAGCCTCTTGCCGGTAATGAGCCCGGCCGCGAGCTCATGATGCCGCTTGCCACCGAAGACGACGGGCGCGGCAGCGATCAGCCGCTTCGCCTCGTCACCCAGTCCGGCTGGACCATCTTCGCCGATGCCGATAATAGTCAGCCAGCGTTGGCCGGGAGCGGAAGGCATATCAGACATGGGCAAAATCCGCATCCTGATGCTCGGAGGCACCGGCGAAGCGCGAGCTCTCGCTGAAGCGCTTGATCGCACTGGCCGGTACGATATTTTGCTCTCGCTTGCTGGCCGAACGGAGAAACCCTCCGATCAGCCAGTTCCGCTGCGCATTGGCGGTTTTGGTGGTGCCGAAGGTCTGGCCGCCTTTCTGCGTGATGGTGGTTTCGACCTTTTGATCGATGCAACGCACCCGTTCGCTGCTCGCATCTCCAGAAGCGCCAGTGAGGCGACAGCTGCAGCGGGCATTCCCGCACTGGCCTTGCGCCGGCCGGAATGGATGGCTGAGCCGGGCGATCGATGGACGCCTGTTGCGACCATCGCGGAAGCGATAGAGCGGCTTGGCCCCTCCCCTCGCCGGGTCTTCCTGGCAATCGGGCGCCAGGAAGCCCATCGCGCCGAAGCCGCCCCCCAGCACTCTTACCTTGTGCGAAGCGTCGATCCTGTCGAGCCGCCGCTTGTTCTTCCCGACGTCCAGCTCGTTCTCGATCGCGGCCCCTACTGTGTCGAAAGCGAAGTTTCGCTGCTCCGTACCCATCGCATCGATGCCCTTGTGACCAAGAACAGCGGTGGTTCGGCGACTTATGCGAAGATCCAGGCTGCACGCCAGCTCGGCATCGAAGTATTCATGGTCGCGCGGGCGCCAGCCGCCACCATCGAGACGGTTGCCACTGTTGAAGCGATGCTGGCGGCGGTCGATCACCTGTTTCCCCCTGCGATGAACCGCGGAGTGTAGACGAGGTCCGGCTTCCCGTCTCGAGCGATCACCTTTGTCTCGGGCGAACCGATGATGACACAGGTTGCCATATCAGCCGTCGTCGCGTCGGCTTCTGCAAGCGGCTGGATGGTGATCTGTTCGTCAGGGCGTCCTGCGGCTCTACCGAAAATCACTGGCGTCGTTGCCGGCAGGTCCGAGCGCAGCAAGTCGAACGCCTTGCCCAGTTGCCAGGGCCGTGCCTTGCTGATCGGATTGTAAAGCGCAATGACGAAGCCTGCCTTTGCAGCCGTTGAAAGACGGTTTGCTATTATATTCCAAGGCTTTAGGTTGTCAGATAGCGAAATGGCGCAGAAGTCGTGGCCAAGCGGAGCACCAATTCGAGCGGCAACCGCAAGCATGGCGGTAATCCCCGGCAGCACCACGAGGTCGATCGCGCGCCATTCTTTCGGGCCGTTGTCTATGGCCTCGCATACTGCGGCCGCCATCGCAAAGACTCCCGGGTCTCCGCCGGACACGACACAGACGGTTGCGCCGGTTGCCGCCGCACGCAACGCGGCCGATGCCCGATCCAGCTCTTCCCTGTTGTCGGAGGCCTGTCGCCGCTGATCGGATCTGAGGTTCAGCCGGTCGAGATAGGGTCCGTATCCATAGAACTCAGTTGCCTTGGAAACCGCCGCAGCCGCCTCCGGTGTCATTTGATCCGGATTGCCGGGACCGGTCCCGATCACGAAGAGCCTGCCGGTCATCGGCGAGACTCCCAGCCGGGCACGAGCACCAGTGAAAAGTAGGGTGCGTCGCCGTCGGGACGGTCGGCGAGTTTCGTCATCGCCGCATTGACCATGGTGCCTCGCTCGACATAGACGGCCTCGGCAAGGCGTCCGGATGCCTCCAGCGCGCGGCGGATCTTGGGAAGGTTGCGTCCGACCTTCATGATCACCGCGGCCTGTGTGTCTGACAGTCGGCGCTGCAGCTCGGCTTCAGCCATCGTACCCGGCAGTACGGAAAGCACGTCATCTCCCTGAACGATCGGGAGGCCGGCAAGCGACCAGCATCCTGACATCGCACTGATCCCCGGGATCACCTCAGTTGGATAACGGTTCGCCAGGCGTACATGCAGATGCATGTAGGAACCATAGAACAGCGGGTCACCCTCGCTCAACACGGCGACAGTGAGACCGTTCTCCAAATGCGCGGCAACGGCGGCGGCCGATTGATCGTAGAAGGCGGTAATCTGGTTTCGATAGGCCTCGTCCGTCTTTTCGACCTCGGTCGTCACCGGGTAATAGAGCGGCAGCAGCGTCTTTTCCGCGGTCAGGAGATGCTCGACGATCGCCTTGCCGTTGCCGCCCCTGCCCTGCTTGGCAAAATAGCCAACCACGTCCGCTGCCTCGATCGCCTTGACGGCCTTGACCGTCAGGAGTTCCGGGTCGCCGGGACCAGTGCCGACGCCAATAAGACGGCCAGGATTCGTCATAGGCCGGGCCTCGCAAGGGCATTCAGAGCGGCGGCCGTCATGGCGCTACCGCCGAGACGGCCACGCACGATCGCGAACGGCACGCCGTAGGAGTTCTGCGCCAGCGCATCCTTCGATTCGGCCGCACCAACGAAGCCGACCGGCATGCCGATGATCGCAGCCGGTTTCGGTGCGCCATCTCGAAGCAATTCAAGCAGATGGAAGAGGGCTGTCGGAGCATTCCCGATCGCAACGACGCTGCCGGCCAGCCGGTCCAGCCAAAGATGGAGCGCCGCCGCCGAGCGGGTATTGCCGTTCTGTTTCGCAAGCTCCGCGGTGCGCGGATCGTGCAGGGTGCAGAGCACGTCGTTTTGGGCGGGCAAGCGTGTCCGGGTGACACCATGCGCCACCATTTCCGCATCGCAGAAGATCGGTGCGCCATCATGCAAGGCGGCGCGTGCGGCGCTGACGAAGCCTGGCGAGAACACAAAATGCTCTGCCGCCTCAACGAGCCCGCATGCGTGAATCATGCGCACGGCAATATCGGCTTCCTCGACAGAAAACCGTGAAAGGTCGGCTTCGCTGCGGATGATCGCAAAGGACCGCTGGTAGATGGCGTCCCCGCTGTGAATGTAGTCGTAGTCAGGCATTCCTATTCCTGTCGCAGCGCCTTTATGGCGTCGTGTTTGCCGATCCGTCTAAGGCAGGCGGCAGCCGATTCGCCAGCTTGTCTCTCGTTTTTGATGAGGCGAGCGAGTTTCTCTATAGCGGAATCGATATCGCCGCCAGCAATCTGTGCATCGGGAATGTCCGATGCGACGCCGTCCAACATGAGACGATAACCATCGTCCGCGCCGACAACGCAAAGAGCGGGTCGCGGATGGGCGCAGCCCTTGGCGCAGCCTGAGAGGTGAACAGTCATCGAGCCGTCCAGCAGTTCCCGTGCTTTGCCGACCAATCTCTCGGCGCAGGCCTTGGTCTGAAAGCGGCCGGAAGCACAGGCGCCGGCGCCGGCACAAGTGGCGATGTGCATCGACGGATCGTCGCAGTCGACTGACAGTCCGTACCGGGGCGCCATCTCCGCAACGGTTACGGCTGACTGGCCGTCGAGCCCCACCAGGAAGAAAATGCGCCCAGGGCCAGGCCGGACTTCTGTTGCGCCCAGCGCTTCGGCTTGTTCAAGAAATGAAATAAGCTCGCTGGCACGCATCTGGCCGAAGCGCGACCTGAGACCAAGGATTGCCGAACTGTCGGGCAGGGCGATGGTGCCGATCAGAGGATCTTTGCGTATGGGCGCTCTTGCGAGCGTCATCGCCTCCATCGAAGGAAAGGCCAACAGCAGCCGCTCACGCTCGATATCCCGGCACCGTTTGTGCCGGCCGAGCAGAACAAGCTGGCGAAGTAGCTCACCGACCGCCCGAACTGCTTCATCGGCATTCCCCGTCAGCAACGGCAGCGCCGTTCGTTCGTCGCCGTTGATGGCAACGTGCCAGACACCAACAGAAACCGCGCTCACGCGAATGTCGCCGGTGACTGCAGCAAGGCCACCGATGCCGCCGCCATCGATCACAATCGACAGCTTCGGGGCCAGCAGCGGCGAGAGCAGTTCGACAGCGAGTTCCTCGCGAAGCCGTGCCTCGATCTCGCCTGGATTTCCGATCTCGTCGGGCGCGATTCCATGCAGCGGCGAGAGCTCGATGACCGGGCCGGCGGGAACCGAGATACCTGATGCCGCGAGATCGGCTGCGAGTGGCTGGACCGAGCCTGATCGAAGGCCGCGGATCTGCAGGCTGCCGCGTGCCGTGATCTCGACGATCCCGTTTCCGTGACTTTTTGCGGCCTCGGCCAACTGGATGAATTGCCGGGCAGTCAGAATGCCGCCGGTGGGGCGCAGCCGCGCCAGGAGGCCGTCGCCGGTTTGCATCGGTTCCAGCAGCGTCGGGCAGGCGCCACGGCGCTGCCAGGTCGAGAGTGCCTCTTCCCGGCCGCTATGCGCCGTCTGTTCGCCCAATGTCATCACTGCCAGTTCCTTGGATCATGTCCTTATATAGCGGGCGTGATCATCGCAAAACCTGATCCGTGTCAAAGATCGTCGAAATCATGTCCCTTGCGAAGTAGATAGATATCCATGATCCAGCCGTGACGCGCCCGTGCTTCAGCCCGGAGCCGGACGATCTCCTCTGCAACGTCAGCCAATCGGCCGGCCCGGGTAATCTCGTCCGGCGTTCCGAGGTAGGCGCCCCAGAAGATTTCCGCGTCGGGGTCATCGATCTTCGAAAAGGCGGTTTCGCCATCGAGCATCACTATTGTGCTCTCGGCCTGACTGCCTTGTTCGAGAAGACGCCGGCCCGTGRTGATTTCAAGCGGCTTTCCAACAAGGTTGATCGGTATGCGGTGGCTTGCGGCGAGTGCCTGGACGCTCGTAATACCCGGAATGACACTGAACTCGAAGGCGAGGGTGCCGGCTTGTCGGGCGCGCTCGAGGATGCGGATCGTGCTGTCATAGAGGCTAGGGTCGCCCCAGACGAGGAATGCACCCTCGCCGGCTTCCGGTAGCTCTCCGATGAGGCGTACATAGGTCTCGGCAATGGCGGCATGCCATTCATCCACACTCTCAAGATATGTCCGGTCGGTGGTGGCGCGTTTCGGTACGGCAAATTCAATGATGGCGGTGCGGCTGTTTGTGACGTATCGGCTGCAGATCTCCCGGCGCACGGCCGCAAGTCCTTCCTTTTCAGAGCCCTTCGTCGGAATGAAGATCGCATCGACGGCATTCATAGCGTTGATCGCCTGGACGGTCAGATGCTCGGGATTGCCCGTCCCGATGCCGATGATGTGGATATGACGCACGCCTTTTCCTCTTCCGTTCTGTCCGTTTCTGGCGCAGCCAGCCTGTCTCCGCAAGGGGCAGGGCATGGAGTTGGCCGCGGCCAACTTCGCAAAGGCCAGCATGGCTGTTGTTGTCGCGATTCGCGAATCATGGCATCTTCGATACGCTTTTTAGCGCGATGTTGATAGAAAAGCGCATTGATAGGGATCGGGTGTTTTGGACAACATTAGCGTATCGACGACGGACGTCCGCATCGAGCGGCACGCGAATCAGCTTTCTCGTCAGCTGAAGCTCCTCCGCGAAAAGCTCTTCCCGCCATTGTCGCAAAAGACGTTGCGGACGTTCACGTCAGGGGAAGCAGCGCAGATGATCGGCGTATCGGACGGATACCTGCGGCAGCTCTCACTCGACGGCAAGGGGCCGCAGCCGGAGCTCTCCGGAAACGGTCGGCGTTCCTATACGCTCGGCCAGATCAGCGAGTTGCGACAGCATATGGCCAGGATCAAGCCGAAGGACGCGCTGTCCTATCTGCCGTGGCGTCGGCCGGGTGAAAAGCTTCAGACGGTCGCGGTTACGAATTTCAAGGGCGGTTCGGCGAAAACCACGACAACACTTTACCTCGCCCAGTATCTGGCGCTGAACGGCTATCGCGTGCTGGCAATCGACCTCGATCCGCAGGCATCGCTGTCGTCGATGCTCGGCGTCCAGCCGGAATTCGATCTTGCCGATGGCGATACACTATACGGTGCGATCCGTTATGACGGGAGCCGCCGCTCGCTAAAGGACGTGGTGCGCAAGACCTATTTCGACGGTCTGGATCTGGTGCCCGGAAATCTCGAATTGATGGAGTTCGAGCACGAGACGCCGCGCGCGCTCGGTGATCGCCAGCGGACCGGCGAGGTGTTCTTCCGGCGCGTCGGCGTTGCCATTTCAGAGGTTGAGGCGAACTACGATGTCGTCGTCATTGATTGCCCGCCACAGCTCGGCTATCTGACGCTCGGCGCCGTCTGTGCGGCAACGTCGCTTCTCATCACCATCCATCCGCAGATGGTCGACGTGGCTTCGATGTCGCAATTCCTGCTCATGACCTCCGATTTGCTATCGGTCGTACGCAAGGCAGGCGGTGACCTGCAGCATGACTTCATCAAGTACGTGGTCACGCGCCATGAGCCCTTCGATGCGCCGCAATCACAGATCGTTGCGCTACTGCGCAACCTGTTTGGTGACGATGTCCTGACGGCGACGATCCTCAAGTCCACGGCGATCGCCGATGCCGGGCTGACGAAGCAGTCGCTCTATGAAATCGAGAGGGGTCAGGTCCGGCGTTCTACCTACGACAGAGCGCTGGAGTCGGTGAACGCCGCCAATGGTGAGGTGCTTGCCGGAATTCACAGGGCATGGGGCCGGACATGAGCAGACGAGATCGACTGAAGGGGCTGTTCGACGATACCGCACAGGAGTTGGCCGCGGCCAACCCGGAAGACGAAGCGCCCATGCGCGGTCCGGCCGGTCCGGTTCGTTCGATGGCGCTGACGCTCGGACGCATGGAAGAAGAGAGCAGGGCGATGCAGGAGGCGCTGCTGTCAGGTGAGCGCGTCGTCGAACTCGATCCTGAACTCGTGGACACGTCCTTCGTCAGGGATCGTCTTGCCGACCTGCCGCAGGATCTCGCCGATGAGCTGGTGCGCTCGATCGAGGAAAATGGGCAGGAGGTCCCTATTCTCGTTCGCCAGCATCCTGACGACGATGCGCGTTACCAGGTGGTCTACGGCCATCGGCGCCTCCAGGCGCTGCGACTGCTCGGGCGCAAGGTACAGGCGATCATCAGGACGCTCGATGATGTTGATGTCGTCATTGCGCAAGGTATCGAGAACTCTGCGAGGCGCAACCTGTCCTATGTCGAGCGGGCCGTCTTTGCCTTTAATCTCGAGAGCAAGGGCTTCGAGCGATCCGTCATCATGAAGGCGCTTTCAACCGACAAGACGGAATTGTCGAAACTGATCTCGGTCGCCAGGACGATCCCGATGGACGTGATCAGAGCGATCGGTGCGGCGCCGGCTGCCGGACGGCGCAAATGGATTGCCCTTGCGCAAGGTTGGACGAATGCGACGACCTCGCGCCTGCACAAGCTCCTTGGCTCCACTGAGTTCGCCGATCAGGACAGCGATCGACGCTTCGAGCTCGTTGTCGCCGAACTGGCAAGGAAGCCGGATCGGCAAGCGGTGAGCGAGTATGAATGGGCTCCGAAGCAGCCGGGCAAGATCAAGGGCCGCATCAGGAGCGCCGGTGATTCGTTCACCATCACGCTGAAGACGGGCGATGCAGCAGACTTTGGCGACTATATTTCGCGCCACCTCGACGATCTCTACGACGCGTTCAGGGGCGGAAAATAACCTTCCGGGGCCGACGACAGCACTGAACCTGCCAATAAGCTCTGGATCTTCAGTATCAGGCGAGAATTTAGTCGTCCGGCGATTTGAATGTGCTCTCCACTCATGTCATACATGACGGAAGTTAAAGGTGATTTGGGTTCCGTTGCGGGGAAATCGAAATAGCTAACAATGCGCTATGAAATCGACAGTCCTTTGCTGGTCAGTCTGTTGCCGACGATTGTCGAGGCCGAAGATGGCCTGGCGAGGCTCGATGAGCGTGCGGCACGCGCAGCGATCGCTGAAGGCTTTGCCCAGCGCCGGAATTTTTTTGATGCGGTCGGTGCTCTGTGGGTCGCAGGCGAGCTGGTTCACGTCGAGGACCTTGTCCTGCATGACGCACATATGGACACACGAACGCCAAGCCACGAGTTGACGATTGCCCATTCGATCCTGCGCGCACGACGGCGCATCTGGACGGCAGCGCCGGATTGGGCCTTGAGCGGTTCAGGATTGTCGATCCTCGGCGGCGACACTCAAGGGGAGGGGGCTGCTCCAGAAACCGGGAGCGCAAAGGCGTTGGTCGAAGACGACGATGCCGAAAATGAAGCAGATGCGCTTCTCTCCGCTGAACTGGCCGAGATTGATGCGATCCTGGAGAGATCGCAGCGGCTATTGGACAGCCATGGCAGTCCTGGTGCGCCGGAGCCGCATGAGGCGCCTGACCGCGTTCGCGAGAAGCGGAGCGACGACCCTCTCGGTCTCTTCGACGACGAAGAATGGGATGAGGCGGCGCGCCTTCGCGCGTGGCGCAAGACCATTTCGATCGCCGACAGCCTGCCCCCAGCGCTTGGTGCGGCCTTACTGTTTGATGCGTGGGAACGGATGGAGCCACTTCGTCGTCAGCATTGGCTTGGTGGGCTTCTTGTTGCCAGCTATCTGCGCGCCCGCGGCAAAGTCACATCGCACCTTTTCGCCTTCTATGCCGGCCTCAAGACGGTACGCTATGAGCGACGACGTTCGCGCGATCGCTTGACGCGACTTCAGGCCTTCCTTGAAGCGATGGCGGAAAGCGCGGCTGCGGGCTTGAAGGAAATGGACCGGCTTTCGCTGGCGCGCACACAGATGGAAATCCGCTTCAGGGATCGTCGCTCGAACAGCAGCCTGCCGCAGCTTGCGGATTTTGTCTTGTCGCGGCCGATGGTTTCCTCGGCAATGGTGGCCCGCGAGTTGCGGATAACGAGCCGTGGCGCGCTCAATCTGCTGAATGATATCGGCATCCGGGAAATCACCGGGCGAGGGCGCTACCGCGCCTGGGGCATCATCTGATCTCAGAAGAAACGAAAGCGGCCGGGCGTGGAGACCCGGCCGCTGTCGTTAGTGAGCACCCGATCCGCGCATCCTGTCACAGAGTGCGAACCGGGTGCCTAGCGCTTCCATTGCCCCCAGAAGCGCTTAGCCCTGTTCCCGCTCGCCCGTGAAATTGAGCAGCAGCTGGAAGATGTTGACGAAGTTCAGGTAGAGCGACAGCGCACCGAAGACGGCAAGCTTCTGGTTCGATTCCTGATCATAATTTTCGGAATACTGTTCCTTGATGTTCTGCGTGTCGTAGGCCGTCAGGCCGACGAAGACGAGGATACCGATCACCGAGATTGCGAACTGCAGGGCACTCGAGCCAAGGAAGATGTTGACGATGCTCGCGATGACGACGCCGATCAGGCCCATCATCAGGAACGAGCCGAAGCGTGAGAGATCCTGCTTGGTCGCATAGCCGTAAAGGCTGGTCGCGCCGAACATGGTCGCGGCGATGAAGAAGGTGCGTGCGATGCTCGTGCCTGTAAACACCAGGAAGACAGATGCGAGCGACAGGCCCATGACTGCGCAGAAGGCCCAGAAGGTCATCTGGGCCGCACTGGCCGACATCGTCTGAAGCTTGAACGAGAAGAAGAAGACGAAGGCAAGCGGCGCAAACATCACGACCCACTTCAGCGGGGACTGGAAGATCGGCACGTAAAGCGCCGGTGTGCTGCCGACGATGAATGCGACGATGCCCGTGATGACGAGGCCGAGGCCCATGTAGTTGTAGACGCGCAGCATATGCCGGCGCAGGCCCTCGTCGAACAGCGCCTGAGAGCCGGCGGCCGAGCCGTAGCCAAAACGCGGATTGGTGGGGTTCATGCTGATCTCCTCGGTTGAACGAACTAGTAGAGGGCGCGGGCAAGCCGCTCGGCTTCCGCATCGAGATTTATGTCGCGATCGCCGGTCACGAGCGCATAAGCCACATCGCCGATCTGCCAGTAGGCTGCTTCGGCCTTGTCGAGGGCGACATGCTTTACGGACTGCACGGCAAATGCACCCGGCCGGACGGCAAAAAGCGAGATCTGCTTGTCCTCAGGCGTCTTGATCGCCATTTCGACGCTCGGACCGAATTCGGACGGGAAGATCTGTACGTCGGAGATCTTCCAGTTCTCGGGCAATTGCGGCATGACGATCGCAGTTGCTGCGCGAATGTCCTCGGCTTTGTAGCTCGCGACGGGCTGAGACGGCACGGACTGGCGAAGCAGCGCCGTCTGATAGGCGCGCACTGCATCTTCGACATAGGCCGGCGCTGGCACAGAGGCGGCTACTTCGGTTGCCGTAAACGCGCCGAAAGAAGTGTGGGCGACCCAGCCTGCGGCGATGAGAACGGCGACAGCCGCGATCCGCTGCATCGAATGGAAGATCCGGCCATAGGTGAGGCCGCGCTCCAGGCGTCGAGCAGCGTCGCGCGTTTCCGGGCGGCCGAAGGCGTTTTCGCTGGCAAGCGCAAGGCGCAACTCACCCCTCATGCTGAGGTCAGCCATGACCTTGGCGGCAATTGCCGGGTTCTCTGACAGGAAGGATTCCACCTGAATGCGGCGCGCCACATCGAGTTCGCCGTCGACATAAGCATCGAGATCAGCGTCGACGATAGGATCAATTGCCTTCATTGCCGTTCCCTCCGATGAGTCTCAGGTGTACCGCGCGCGGCGTCTTCTCCTCGAACTCGCGAAGCTGGGCACGGGCGCGTGATATGCGCGACATCAATGTGCCGATCGGGATGCCGAGCGCCGCTGCCGCTTCCTGGTAGGAAAGGTCCTCGATCGCAACGAGATGCAGTGCCTCTCGCTGCTCTTCCGGAAGATGGAAGAACGCGTCGCGTACCTGCTGGAGACGAACCGCGTGTTCCTGGCCGGCCTGCAAAGACTGTTCGGTCTCCAGCGCTGCCTCGTCGTGCCGGCGTACCAGGGAGCGGTCCTGGCGGATGCGGTCGATGTGAGCATTGTGCATGATCGACAGCAGCCACGTTCGCAGGTTGCCGCCACGACGGAAACTCTGCTTCTTCTCGTAAGCGCGCATCAGCGCGTCGTGAACGAGGTCTTCCGCATCATCCGAATTGCGCACGAGCGAGCGCGCGTAGCGCCGAAGCGCCGCAAGCTGGCTGATGACATCGAATGGGCGTTCTTTCCGTTCCATGACTGAGTATACGGATGCGAGCGAAGAGTTATTCCAGCCGCCGCAAAAAAAATTTGGCCCGGTTTTTTGGGGGATCGGTAGGAAGCCGGAAGGCTGGCGTCGCGATGACGCCGAGGCAAAGGCACGCAGGAGGCTGCGGGGCCTTATTCAGGCCGAGCGTCCGACAGCTCCTCAAGGATGGGGCAATCAGGTCTGTCATTGCCGTGGCATGCGTGGACCAGATGCTCCAATGTCCGGCGCAGTTCGGTAAGCTCCCGGATCTTTCGATCGATCTCTGTCAACTTCGTCTGCGTCAGTTCCTTTACATCCGAGCTCGCCCGGCTCTTGTCTTCGTAGAGTGCCAGCAACTGGCGACATTCCTCGACGGAAAAACCAAGGCCGCGCGACCTTTGAAGGAAGCGGAGTTTGTGAACATCGGCCTCGGCATAGTCGCGATAGCCATTTCCGCCCCGGTCGGGGCGGATCAGGCCAATATCCTCGTAGTAGCGGATCGTTTTCGGAGCCAGTCCGGAGTGTTCCGATGCTTGCCCAATGTTCATGGCAATCTCCTATAGTTTGACGAGCCGCAGTCTAAGTGCGTTGGTGATGACCGAGACGGACGACAGGCTCATGGCGGCCGCGGCGATCATCGGCGACAGCAGCAGGCCAAACACCGGATAGAGCACGCCAGCGGCGAGCGGCACGCCGAGTGCGTTGTAACCGAAGGCAAAGCCGAGGTTCTGGCGAATGTTGCGCATGGTGGCCATGGCAAGCCGTCTGGCGCGCACGATCCCCGTCAGATCGCCCTTGACCAGCGTCAGGCCGGCGCTTTCCATGGCCACATCGGCACCGGTGCCCATCGCGATACCCACATCGGCTGCCGCAAGCGCAGGTGCATCGTTGACGCCATCGCCTGCCATTGCGACCACGGCACCCTTGCCGCGCAATTCGTCGACCAGAGCCTTCTTGCCTTCGGGCAGGATGTCGGCGCGCACCTCGTCGATGCCGAGGCTCTTTCCAACGGCGCGCGCAGTGCGCTCGTTGTCGCCGGTGGCCATGATGATTTTCAGGCCGTGCTCGTGCAGCGCCTTTATCGCAGCCGCCGTGGTTGGCTTGATCCTGTCGGCAACCGCCACAAAACCGGCGAGACCTTGATCGATGACGACGAACATCACCGTCTTACCCTCGTCGCGCAGTGACCGAACCTGCTCGGCGAGCGGCGTGACGTCCATACCGAGATCATCCATCATTGCGGCGTTGCCGAGCGCAACGACTATCCCGCCGGTCTTGCCCACGACACCCTTGCCCGTTCGTGCTTCAAAGTCGGTGACATCGCTGAGCTCAATGCCACGCTCCTCGGCACCCGATAGGATCGCCTCGGCCAGCGGATGTTCGGATCCACGCTCCAGGCTGGCGGCCAGCTGCAGCAGGCGAGCCTCTTCGATACCGCCAAGCGCGACGACATCCGTAAGCCTCGGCTTTCCCTCTGTCAGCGTGCCTGTCTTGTCGACGATCAGCGTGTCGACTCGCGCGAAGCGCTCAAGCGCTTCTGCATCCTTGATGAGAACGCCTTCCTGAGCGCCGCGCCCGGTCGCGATCATGATCGACATGGGGGTTGCAAGACCAAGCGCACATGGGCAAGCGATAATGAGCACGGCAACGGCGGCGAGCAGCGCATGCGCCATGCGCGGCTCGGGGCCAACAAGGCTCCAGACAACGAAGGCAGCGACAGCCGCGGCAACGACGGCGGGCACGAAGACGGCAGAAACGCGGTCCACCGCGCCCTGGATCGGGGCGCGCGAACGCTGTGCCTTTGCGACAAGGTCGACGATGCGCGACAGGGTCGTGTCGGCGCCAACTTTTTCTGCCACCATCACCAGGGCGCCATTCTTGTTGATGGTACCGCCGGTAACTGCGTCGCCTTTCTGTTTTTCGACCGGGATGGGTTCTCCAGTTATCATCGACTCGTCGACCGTCGACTGCCCTTCACTGACGGATCCGTCGATCGGGATGCGCTCGCCCGGGCGAACTCGCACATGATCGCCAACCCGGACATCATCGACCGGTACATCGGTTTCAGAACCGTCCTCGTTGACCCGGCGCGCGGTCTTCGGCGCAAGATCAAGCAATGCACGGATGGCCGAACCGGTTTTCTCGCGGGCTTTCAGTTCCAGAACCTGACCCACGAATACCAGAGCGACGATGACGGCGGCGGCCTCGAAATAGACAGGAACCGTCTCGCCATGGCCGCGGAAGGTATGAGGGAAGATGCCAGGCAGGATTGCCGCTACGACACTATAAAGATACGCCGTCCCGACGCCGAGGCCGATCAGGGTCCACATGTTCGGGCTGCGGTTGACAAGAGAGGCCCAGGCGCGGCGGAAGAAGGGCAGGGCGGCCCAAAGGACGACAGGTGTCGCAAGAACGAGTTCGATCCACGTCGCCTGCGGCTCTCCAATCCAGTCACGCAGCGGCAGGCCGATCATCGGCCCCATGCTGATTGCAAGCAGCGGGATCGAGAGCACACCGCTCACCCAGAGCCGGCGGGTGAAATCCACGAGTTCCGGGTTGGGACCTTCATCGACAGGTGGAATACCCATCGGTTCCAGGGCCATGCCGCACTTCGGGCAGTCGCCCGGATGATCGCTGACGACCTCTGGGTGCATCGGGCAGGTATAGAGCGTCCCTTTCGGCATCGGCTTTGCGGCGGGCCGGTTTCCATCGCGGTAGGCGGCGGGATCGGCTTCGAACTTCGCCTTGCAGCCGGCCGAGCAGAAATAGAACTTTTCACCCCCTTGCTTCAGGAAATGCCGGGCGTTCGCCCGATTGACGGTCATGCCACAGACCGGATCCTTCGCTGTCAGGTAGTCTTGTGGCGCAGCCTCGAATTTTCGCCGGCAGCCTTCCGAGCAGAAATGATAGGCATGCCCGTCATACCGGAGCGAGGGCTTGCCTGCCTCGGGATCGACCGTCATGCCGCACACAGGATCGCGCACAACGTCGTCCGCAGAGGGCGCTCGGTACTCATGGTGGTCATGGCCATGATGCCCGTGGTTATGATGGTCCTGCGTGCTATCCATGCGATTCTCCCTTGCCCTGATGTGGCATTGGACATCCTTATGAACCTTCCAGCGACTGGAAGGTCAAGGGGAAAGTTGCGCAACGACGAATGTGGATAGAATAGCCCATTCGGACCTGCCGCCGCATTTCGACGTGCTTTTGACACGCCTGTCGTCAGGTTGCGCGGGCGAAACGGAAAGCATGACCCGGGTAGCAGGACCGCCTCACGGCAAAGACAGCGGTCGCGACTGTTGAGGCTGCGGTCGGCGCGCGGGCTGATCATCGACCCAAGAAACGGCGTCGTGAAACAAAAAGGCCTGCCGCGAGGCAGGCCTTGCATGAGATAATGGCCGATATTGAAATATGACTAGTAACAAATTCCGCATCCTGCGAGATATAACACCACACCCGGCTAAGGGTCGCATCGCAGGAAAAAGTAGTATCAAGGCCCGTCATTTGGCTAGGAGGTCAGTTCTTGCGAGGCTGCTCCTGATCGTCCGCCGGGCCCTCATCAGCCTGAAGAATTAGCAGGGTTCCGAGCGCTCTGGCTGACTCTCGTGGCAGGCAGTAGTGCAGCCATCCATAGCGAGGATCGCGAATGTGCAGAAGCGGTTCTCCAAGCAATGCGTCGGGCTCTGTGTACCAGCGTGGATCAAGCACGGCGTCGACCATTTGCCCGCCTTCCCAGGTCTCGTCGTGAGGCGGCGGCATCTCCGCCCTGATCTGGCCGGCACCTTCAATGAGCTTTGATACGGACTCGGTATCAAGCACAAACGCGACGGGTGGATCAGTCGGAAAGGTGATCGTCAACGTCTTGAACTCGTCGTCGAGCTCCCACTGGGGTTCTTCGCTGTTGTTCATGTTCACGTCCCTGTTGATCGCACTGCGGGATGCAGACTTGGCTTGCCGACGACGCAAACAAGGAAAAGCCGACGAAGAGTGATGGGGTATCCAATACAACCGATCGTTCTGATATGATCCAATAGTGTCGCAACTTCCCTTTGATGGCACGTACTCCGTTGGGTGTAGCCACAGGCAAGTACATTCCGTGGCCCTGCGCGCTCGTGTCGCCACGCTCAGCGCCAACCAGCATCGGCCTGTCAAAGCTGATGGGGTCGCATCTCTAGGCTGGCGCACTGATACCGAAGGGTCCGAGCGGGAAGAGAACTTTGTAAGTCACATGTTTCGGGCTTTATTTTACGACTGTTTCATTACTTACGAAAACGGCAGCTTCCTTCGCGCGATCAGACGATTCATCCCAGTCGATTGTTTCACCGACTTCATCTCATCCTCGTCCGCATATCTGCCTGCAGCTGCCGCAGCGCGCTCAGTCGCCTCTGAAGGGTCTCAACATTCCAAAATCTGCGTTGATTTGAGGACTTGCCGCGGTTTGGCCCGTATTGGCGCGTTTCTTGTTCGCGAATGATGCCGCTCTTTTTGAAGCTGTCCGAACGCGATCAATGCCTCTGAGAATGGCCAACATGTGCTTGGCTTCCTCTGCGTCCATCGCGGACAGTGGGATGCCGTCCAGGCGCGCTGGCTCGTGCGTCGCCCGATCGATGATAGACCAGCCTGCGTCTTCAGTGCGGAGACTATATTCCTCGGCCATCGACAATCCCCATTTGTAGACACCTGCAATTCTGAACGTGTTGGGTTGAACGCGCTACTTCCCAAATCGGCCGATTTCATCGCTCAAAAGTTGTACATTCAGATGTAGTAATATTGCAATAAAGGGCACGTCTCGTGTGGTGCCGCCATGCTCGAAGCAGGAATTCCCAATCCAGTTGTCAAAAACACCTATTGGTGCAATGAAATGCGTGGTTTAGCCGACCAACCCGACTGGATACAGCCGGAGCACTTCGCTATCCTGAGTACATGCTTTTCGACCGACTCCTGAAGATCGCCGCTTGGTTGTCGCTTGCCGCCATCCTGTTCGTGACTGTTTCGCCGATCGGTCTGCGACCGCACGACGTCATGTCCGTGCGCGATGACCGGGCGCTCGCCTTCACGACAATGGCTTTCCTGTTCGTCGTAGCCTATCCCCGCCGGTTTTGGGTTTGCGCTGTCCTGGTCGTATTCGGAGCGGCCGCAATAGAACTCCTTCAGTATCTTTCACCAACCCGGCATGCGCGGCTTGAGGACGCTGCTGTAAAGGCTGTCGGTGCAGCGATTGGCGTGGGCCTGGGGTTTGCGGCAAACTGGGTCCTCCGGCCGCGCGCGGACTAGTCCCACGAATCGCGATGGTCACCAGATTGTTCGGCGAACCACGCTGGAGCCGGTCAACGCGCTCTGGATCCGGCATACCTAGAGAAAATATGACTGATCGCTGCAGACGATCAATCGATGAAGACGCCGACGCTTGCCGCCCGGCCCATGGCGTCAATCACCGTGAGCTTTGAGTAGCCGCCGCCGTCCGGGATCCACTGATTGGTGCGGCGCCGGGAAATATCGGGCAAAGGCTTGCCATTGGCGAGCCAACGGAAGGGCGCGCGTCCGCCCTGCAGCTTCAGCATCAACGGCGAGAGATCGCCGCTCTTCGCCCCAAGGTCGACATGTGCGCCCTCCGGGGGATAGACGATCTGCGGCGCCGGTTCACGGCCGGAGGTCGCCAACAGGCCGCTTGGATTGATGGCAAAGCGACGCTGGCTGATCGGCAGTTCTGGTTGGGCGATCCGTATTGCTCCCAAGGGCGGGCGCGGGAGGGGCGTCCTCGCAATCTCTGACTTTGCGAAACTCTCAAAGAGGATCGGCGCGGCAGTGCCGTAACCCGTCAATCCCGGGACAGCGCCATTGTCAGGGCGCCCAACCCAGACGCCGAGCACATAGCGCCCATCGTAGCCGACGGACCAGGCATCGCGATAGCCGTAGCTGGTGCCGGTCTTGTAGGCGATCCCGCGTTTCGGAGCGCCGGCCGGTGGAATGACGCCCGAGAGGATATCTGCGACATTCCAGACGGCCACCGGATCAAGCATGCCCTCGCCATCGATCTTGCCGGGGCGGTCGTTGACGCCATCGCCGATGCGGACCGGCTGGCCACGATTGGCAAGCGCGGTGTAGAGCTGGACGAGATCCTTCAACGTGATGCCGAGGCCGCCGAGACCGATTGCCAGCCCGGGTGTTTCGTTCGGGGGCAGCAGGGGACGCACTTCGGCGCGGCGAAAACGGATCAGCAGCTTGGCCGGATTGACGGCATCAAGCAATTTGACTGCCGGGACGTTCAGCGACAATTGCAGCGCCTCGCGCACCGTAACGTCGCCCTGATAGCTCATATCGAAATTCCGCGGCCTGTAGCCGAAGAAATCTGCGGGGCGGTCCTCGATGATCGTCTCCTGGCTGACAAGGCCTTCTTCGAATGCGAGGCCATAGATGAATGGCTTCAGCGTCGAGCCTGGCGAACGGCTGGCGCGAGTCATGTCGATCCAGCCTGAACGGCTGGCATCGAAGTAGTCGGCCGAGCCAACCTCGCCGAGAATGTCGCCCGTTTGTGCATCGGCCATGACCATGGCAATTGACAGCTTCGGACCCAGTTTCAAGGCGGAGGCACGGGCAACGGCCTCCAATCCTGCTTGCACCTGTTTCTTCAGGGTCGTCTCGTATTGCCGTGCTTTCGGATCCTTGCGTCGTGCCGCTTCGGCAACATGGGCTGCAAGCGCCGGAAGCTGCATGCGTTGAGACGGCACCGGCACGATTTCGGCACGCGCCGCCTCACCCTCGCCGACAGCCTCGGCGACCGCGACACGCTCAAGCACCCGTTTGCGCGACACCTCGGCTGTCGCGAGGTTGCGGTCCGGGCGACGCTTTTCAGGCAGCTGTGGCAGCGCGACGAGGAGAGCGGCTTCCGCGACCGTCAGCCGCCGTGGCTCCTTGCCGAAATAGGCGAGGCTCGCCGCCCGCACACCTTCGAGATTGCCGCCATAGGGCGCATGCGTCAGGTAGAGATCGAGGATCTGCGCCTTGGATAGCCGCCGCTCGATCTGGATGGCGCGTGCCATCTGCAGGAGCTTCGCCAACAGCGAGCGGCCCTGACGCGGCTCGATCAGCCGGGCGACCTGCATCGACAGCGTCGATGCACCGGAGACGATGCGGCCATTGGTAACGAACTGCAGGGCGGCACGTGCCATTGCCTGAAGATCGACACCGGCATGGCTGTAAAAACGCCGGTCCTCGTAGGCGATCAGCATCTTGAGGAATTGTGGATCGACATCGGCGGCTGTGGTTTTCAGACGCCAGAGGCCTTCAGGCGTTGCAAAGGCACGCAGCAACTGACCATCGGCATCGACCATTTCCGCAGAGACCGTTTCCGCCTTGTCGAGCGGCGGCGGATAGGCCCGGTCGGCGATGTCAAGCAAGACCAACCCGGTGCCGGCAAGGATGATCCCGGCAGCGCTTCCGATCGCGAGCTTCGTTGCAAGTCTCATTTCGACGCTGCGGTAACCTCCATCTTGCCAGTCGCGGTGCGTGCGGAGAGCTGCGGTCGATACATGTCCTCGACGACGGCGGCCGGATGATCGTAGGTGCCTGGGGTCACGGCGCGCACGACATAAGCGATATTGATTTCGCGATTGTCGTCCGCCGACCGATTGAACGCGGCCACGAAGCGGTCATTGCGGAATTCGGTGTGGGCCGCCGTCACCTCGCCGATCCAGTCGAAGTTCGTCAGTTGGGCGCTGTCGACCAGGTTCGGATTGTCGATCTGGAAACCGGCCGGAAGCAGGTCCGTCACGACGATCCGCGACGGCCAGTTGTTGCTTTCCGTGACGTGCAGCACAACGACATAGCGCTCGTTCTGCCTGGCTTCGGTCACATTCGCCTGCTCGCCATCCATCGTGTAGTAGGTGCGCTCGATGGCAAAGCCGTCACCGCCGGCGGGCGGCGGCACGACAGGTGCAGCAAATGTCGTCACCACCGCCGAGACAGGCTCGCCGGTCTGGTTGGTGAGCGTGAGCGCATTGCCCATCAAGGCATCCCCGGTCATCTTCGCCATGTAGGCGCCATTGTGCAGCGCACCGTTGACGTCGATCTTGATAGAGTCATCACCGCCCTTTATGGCGCGCGCGGCAAGCAGCATCCAGGCCTGTTCCTGGGTGCTCGTGTATTTGCTGCGGTTCCATTCCTTGGCGACCGCTTTGGCCAGTTCCGAAACCACCGGCGGGACCGGACGGCTTTCGGCGGCAAGAGCAAGGATTGCGGCACCATCGCGAAGGATCGAGCCATAGTCCGTTCTTGAAAGATTGACGCGCGTCACCATGGACTGTTCAGACATCTGCAATGCGTCGACGAAGATGTTCTTCGAGCGCGTCGCATCGCCATAAAGCGCCAGTGCTGCCGCGATATGTGCCTTGGCGAGCGGCGTCGGGAAGTCGTTGATCATCGTGTCGGCATAATAGCGAAGGTCGCTGATCGCTGCCTTCTTGTTGCGGGCGAGAACGTAGAGCGCATAGGCAATCTGGTCGCCCTGATCCTTGACATTGACATCATAGCTCAGCGCGTTCTGAAGGTTCTCCAGAGCTTGCGCGAATGCACGATCCGGGACGTCGTATTTCTGCTCGCGTGCGCGGGTCAGGAAATCGGTGACATAGGAATCGAGCCAGAGGTCGCCGCTATCCGGTCCCCAAAGGCCGAAGCTTCCGGCTGACGCCTGATAGGAAAGCACGCGGTAGATTGCGTCCTGAACGCGCTTCTTGACGTCGGCGTCATCCTCCAGACCGGCCTCATGGGCAAGCTCGCTCAGATAGAGCAGCGGCAGGGCACGGCTGGTCGTCTGCTCGGCGCAGCCGAACGGGTAACGGTCGAGCGACATCAGCAGAGCCGGTATGTCGAAGGCGGCCGAACGCGTGACGCTGACGCTGACGGAGGCGCCTTGTAGAACGCTGTCTGCCAGCAATGCCTTGTCGACCGTCAGCCTGGTGGCTGGATTGAGCGCCAGAACGCGGCGTTCGGTCATCGGCAGAACAGCTGGTCGAACAGGAACGTCAACCGTCTGATCCAGCGACAGGCCGGCCGCGTCAGCGAGATTGATCGAAACGCTGCCATGGCCCGGTTGCGTACCGGTAACAGCGAGCGTCACGGCTGATCTGGCGCGGGCCTCGAGATGAATGGTCTGCGACGCCTCGCCAATGCGCACGGCATCGTTGCCAGCAACGGTCAGCTTGAAGTCGCCTGCCGGCGCGTCCGTATTGGCGATATCGAGCCGAAGCTCGGAGGTATCTCCGGGCGCGAGGAAGCCCGGCAGGCTCGCCGTCACCACGACAGGGTCACGAATGATGACGTCCTTCGTCGCATGGCCAAGGCCGGCTTTCGACCAGGCGACCGCCATCACGCGGGCAGTGCCGTTAAACTGGGGAATGTCGAAGCTGACATTCGCCTTGCCTTGGGCATCCAGTTTCATCGGGCCTGAGAAGAAGGCAACCAACTTTTGCGTCGGCGGGCTTCCCTGAAGAGCCACAGCGCCTCCGTCGCCGCCGGTCCTCAGCTTACCGGCAGTGCCGAGCGAACCATCGATCAACCGTCCGTAAAGGTCTCGAATTTCGAGACCGAGCTGGCGCTGGCCGAAATACCAGTCTTCTGGGTTTGGTGGCTCGTAGCGGGTCAGATTGAGAATGCCGACATCAACAGCCGCGACCGTCACATAGGCGTCCTCGTTGGCGCCCGCGCCGGCAACGGCAAGGGTGATCGGCAGCGGTGCGCGCGGCAGCATCTTCTCCGGCGCATCGATCGCTACCTGCAATGCTCGCTCCGCGGGATCGACCTTCAGCCACTTCACGCCGATCGCGCGCATCGGCATGTGGCTGTCCTGAGCATCGCCGGGGCGGAACAATGTCGCGGTGACATAGGCGCCAGCCCCCCAATCTGAAGTGACGGGAATATCGACTTCGCCACCGTTCTCGCCAATGGATGCGTTCTGGATGGCTACGAGGGTTTCCGTACCGGCCGCGATCATCAATTCGCCTGCGTAGCGCGATGAGACCTTCAGCTTCGCCGTCTCGCCGATCCTGTAGCTCTCCTTGTCGAGCGCGATCTCAAGCCCGTCAGGCGTCTCCGTCGACGTTGCCTGGACGAACCATCCCGCATCGAATTCCACGCTCGAAGCAGGGCCGTCGGTCTGCGTGCTTTCGACTTCGAGGCGGTAGCGCCCCCAGGCGACGGGAGACGATATCTTCGCTCCGTCCAGGGACGCATCGAGATTGCCGTTGGCGACCTGCTCGGCGGTATAGATCGGCTCGTATTTCCAGGCGGTACCGTCGCGATACCATTGATAATCGCGGTTCAGCTTGTAGAGTTTCCAGCGCAGGCCGCTCATCGCCTGCTTCACCCCGTCTTCATCAACGCCGATAATGGTGAAGTTCGCGATCGAATTCTCGCCAAGGTCGCCGGAGAATTCCGGCTTGATGCCGATCATCGGGCTTTGGTTCTTGACGGGAAGCACGAGCGAACGCTCGATGGCGCGGCCACCGGCTTCCTGCATGCGGACATAGACCGTGGCGTTCAGAAGCTGCGTCGTCGCCGGCAGATCGCCGACAGTCAGGTCGGTGATACCTTCGCCATCTTCGTCGAGGTCGGGCAGGCCTTCTATCGTCTGGCGCGTCTCTTCGCTGGCTTCCTCGTCGGCAAGCCCAAAGAAATAGCCCGGGAAGGCGTCCGCCTGGCGGGTCGGCTTGATCACGACATCGCCTTCGAGCGACAGCCCTGCCGCAGGTGCGCCATAGAGATACTTGCCTGATATATTGATTGTCGCTGACGTCTCCGGACCGATAACCTTCGCCTCTGTCTTGATCTCCATGTCGGTGCGATCCGGCACGAAGTCATCGACCAGGAAGGTTTTTGTCGCGATCGGCGAGCCTTTTGGGTCGGTGTGAATGTTCATCGTCCAGGTGCCGCGCATGGCATTTTCCTGAACGGGCAGGTCGATGGCATAACCGCCGACATTGCTGGTCTGGCTGACGATCCGCCGGTCCTCGACACCATCGGGGCGCAGAAAAATGAAGGTCAGCGGCAGGCTCTCGATGGCCTTGCCATCGGTATCGCGGGCAAGGGCAGCCGCGTGGACTGTCTCGCCAGCGCGGTAGATGCCGCGCTCCGTCCAGCTCAAGACATCGATGGCGCCGGGAGAAGCACGCCCGGTGACGCCACGATCGGAGAGATCAAAGCCCGCGCGCGTCATATCGAGGAAGACATAGTCGGCGCCACCCTTCCGGGCGGTGATGACAGCGGGCGTCAGGGCAGCCGTCGCACGCATCAGACCGGCGGTGAACGTCGCCCGACCGTTCTCATCGGTCGTTGCAGTGCCGAGTACTTCATTGTTCTTCGCCAGAAGCTGGAGCTCAACGCCAGCGATCGGCTTTGCCGAGGCGAGCGAGCGGGTGAAGACGTTGAGGCCATCGGTACCCGCGTATGTCGTGATGCCGATATCGGAAACCACGAACCATTGTGTCGCCTGGGCATTCCAATCCTGATCCGGGGCGTTCGGCGCCGTTGCCGTCAGCACATAGACACCAGGCTTGCGCTCGGGCAGCGCCTCATCAACCGGGAAGCTGGTGACGACATCCTTGTTGAGGTCGTTGGTCATCTCGATCGAGCCTTGCCAGACCAGTTCGCCGCTCTCGTCTTCGATGCGCTGTGCGCTGTATCCGTCGAGCTGGGTCAGGAATTGCGAGCTCGTCAAAAGCGGAGCGATGCCGCGATCGCCGATACGATAGAGCTTCAGATTGGCGGAAGGCATGTTGACGGAAACGATCGGGATCCCGCGGCGGGCCGTCGACGGCAGAACGAAGCTGTCGCCAGTGAAGCGTACGCTGGCTGTGCGGTCCTTGACGTAGATATCGAGGCTGACGGGGGCCTCGAGGACCTCGTCGACCGAAGAGGGCAGGCCGGTGCGGAACGTGATCTTGTAGTTTTCACCGTGGGTCAGCCCCTCGATGCAGACCTGCTTGTCCTTGGTTTCGAGCGCCTTCGGGGCGGAACCATTCAGCGTCACGAAGGGCGTATAGTCCTGCGTCTTGACCAGGGTTTCGGAGAATGTCGCGCAGATACGCGGATTTGCACTGTCGGCATCGACGGTATGCTCGGTAATGCGAAATCCTTGCGTCGTTTTCAGCTGCAGGAAGGCCGCCTGGACCTCCTTCGAGTTCACGAGTGCCAGGCTTGCCTTGTAGGCATTGAGTGCGGCGCGATAGTTGGTGTTCTTGTCGAGCGCGGCGGCAAGCACGGAGAGCGCCTCGGCACGGGCCGAGGCTGTTCGTGTCAACTCATAGCCATTGACCGCGTCGAGCACAGCCTGTCCGTAGATCTCGCTGCCATCGTTGTCGTCGGTCTTAGTAAAGCTGTCACCGGCGCGCGCCGTTTCCAGCCAAAGATCGGCATTGTCGGGGGAAAGTGCGAGCGCACTTCGGAAGGATTTCACGGCATCAATGACATTGCCTGCCGTCAGGTCGAGACGGCCGTTGGCGATCAGGCTGTCGGCGCTCTGGCCCTGCTGGTCGTCGGCCACTTCAAGATTGGCCTTGTCGTCGCGCGCCTGCTCTCTCACATCTCCGGAAAGAAAGTTGAGCCGGGGGGCGGCACCGATATCCGGCTCCGGTTTCGCAGCGGCGGTCTCGACGATCTTGCCGGCGACAGCGCCCGGGAATGCGTTCATCGTCTTGAAGTCGGACTTCAGGAAGCACCACTTCACCTTCGGATTGTAGGTGAAGGCCTTGCAGGACTTGTCGCCGATGCAGGACGCCTTGCACTGATCCAGCGAAAGGTTCTGTTCGGTCCGCAAATCGAAGCCGAAGTAATCGGCATCCTGTGTTGTCTGGATTTCGCGTTTTGTGTCTGCCGCGTATGCGGGAAGGCTTGCAGTAAGAGACGCAAGAGCAACGGCGGTGAAGGCGAAAAACGCGCGTACAGACATAGGTCCCCCCAAGGTGACTGGCGCTGGTCCAGAGTGCACTCTCCGCACTCCACAACCGGTTGTCAACTTGGCCAGAGCGTTGTTTCGGAATGAGCCAAGGGTAGGCGAGAACGGTTTGGGGGGCGCTGTTCTATCTGGCAGATTACCGGGCGGCCGATGTATTCCTGTGAGCCAATTCGCTCGCTCCTCGCCTTTGTGGTTAGCGATCCTTTCGCGTCAACAGCGGCGACTGGGCCGGCCGTTTGATGCATGCTCGAAGAGCGGCGAACGCCAGGCTGGCGATTCAATTGCGCGCCTACGTCGAAAGGGTTTCTATCTCGCAAATCTATTCGGGCTTATTAGATGAGCCAAACTTCAATATCGGGGTTCTGAAATTCCAGCGGCTGGTCGGATTCCGTCGGATCAGGAACTCTTGATGGACCCGCAGCCATCCAAGCCAGAGTGTGGAAACGCTTCCAAGGTGAAAGTGTACGGCGAAATACCAACTCAGACCGCCCGATCCCGCAAAAGCGGCTTGTCAATGCCGGCCGGCCGGCGTGTGGATGGTCGACATGAGATCGACGACCATTCAGCATTTGATGATCCCCTGAAGACGGGGGCATCTCTTCAAAAAGCAGAATGTCCAAATGCGTTGCGGAACGGGGGCCGAGTAACGCGAAAATCGGAAAGTAGAAGTTCCGACTCCGGATCGACATGGCGCCGACGGCTCATTGCGCTATTCATCGTTTCGCTGGTGATTCCTTGGATTTTTTCCATCGGCCCGGCTCGGATGTCCGTCTATCGCTTGACACTGTGCATCACCATACTTCCCTGCGCCTTTCTTTGGGTAACGGGCCGCACTGGAAAAATGCGGATTGCGGATTTTGCAGTCATTCTTTTTTCTTGTTGGAGGGCCGCATCGTTTTTCGTCATGGACGGGTCGATCGCGCTTCAAACGATTGGAATATCCTTTGTGGAAACGCTCGGCGCGTATTTCCTCGCGCGGGCGTGTGTCCGTTCAGCCGATGATTTTCGAGCAATGGCAAAGACACTCTTTGTTGTGATTGCTGTAATGATGCCGTTCGCCCTCATTGAAGCAACGACCGGCTCGAGGGTGATCTTAAAGGTTTTTGGTACTCTTCTTCCCACCTACCAAGATTTTGGAATGGAATTCCGAGCCGGTTTGGTAAGGGTACAGGGGCCATTCGACCACTCCATACTCTTTGGGGCATTTTGTAGCACCGGATTTGCGCTCACTTTTCTGGTCGTGGGCTTCCGAAATCGCTTTATCGAAAGGTACGGGAAGGCTGGCATTGTGGCATTCACCGCTGCGCTTTCGCTTTCCGCCGGTCCCGTTTTGGGGATCGCAATTCAGTGCATGTTAATCGCCTGGAAGCGACTGGCTGATGCTATCGGGATGAAACTTCTCAGCATTGTCACGATCACCTCCTACTTGGTTGTGCAAGGGATTTTCTGGGTAGCAAACCGATCGATGATCGAATTCGTGGTCGGTAGGCTAACGTTTGATCCGATGTCATACTGGTCGCGGAATCTAATCTTTGAGTATGCGTGGCACTCGGTTGCAAATCACCCTCTGTTCGGAACGGCAATGGGTCGGTGGGACAGGCCTCTTTGGATGCCCGCCAGCATCGATAATTTCTGGCTTGCTTTTGCGGTCATGAACGGGATCCCATCGGCGCTACTGCTCGCCCTGGCAGTTCTATTTTGCGTTGTATCAACCGGTTGGAAAAGCGGCCTCGACGAGAAGCAGGAAGCGTGCCGCACGGCTTATATCATCGCGGTTCTAAACTGGTGCCTGGTTGGAATGACCGTCTATTACTGGGACGCCGCTTACGTGCTCTTTCTGCTGCTTCTTGGAAGTGGCCTTTGGATCAGGGACAGCAAGCCTGATGCTGCCCTCGCAACGGGGGAAGCAAACCTGCCGAGGTCAAGATTGCAGAAAACGCGGGCCCTGCCGGTTCACGCAGAATTTGGAGGTGGGAGAAGAACCAATCGGGTGAGACGGTTGGAGAAATCATTGCTGGAGTAAGCCTCTGAAACCCAGATGAAGTCCATAGGTTCGATCTCGCCATATCTTTAAAGAGTGCCAAACCTTCATGCGCGACGCGCAACATTGCGCATCAGAAAGGAAGAATGCAGTGGCATCGTTGTCAGTCGTTACGCCGAGCTACCGGCCAGATCTTGAATTATGTCGTCAATTGAACCAATCGCTTCAAAAATTTGGACCGGCGGATCTAACGCATAGGATTATTGTCCCAACGGTAGACTTGGATTTGTTTGCGGGAATTGGTGATGTGCAGGATGCCAGCCAATACCTGCCCAGAAGCTTCGTACCCATTCCGCGAAACTTATGGATTAATTTGCGGCACCCGATCCCTCCAATCAGAGGTTGGATTGCGCAGCAGGTGATCAAATTGGCATCAGCGGCTCAATCGCACTCAAGTGTCGTTCTCTTGGTCGATTCCGATATTGTGTTCATACGTCCATTTTCGGTGGATACCTTTTACAGGAACGGTCAAACTCGGTTCTTCCGTGCAGCAAATGCTATCCACATTGGAATGGAAAGGCATATCCTTTGGCATCGCGTAGCGCGGAAATTGCTCGGATTGCCAGCCTCAGATCGGATTCCGTTGCACGACTATATTTGCTGGCCGATGTCTTGGGATCCTCAGATCGTACGTTCGATGCTGCAGCGCATCCAGGAGACGACCGGCAAGACGTGGCAGTCGGCAATTGCAGCTCAACTGCATTTTTCCGAGGGAATCCTCTATGGCGTCTATGTCGATGAGGTCTTGGGAGGAACGCCCTATTCGGCCGATACAATGCTGTGCATGAATTACTGGGACGAATCTCCGTTCGATGAGAACGCCCTTGCGACCTTCATGTCGAACGCATCGTCAAGCGATGTCGCGGTCATGATCTCGGCGAAGTCAGGCACCCCTCTTGAAGTGCGAACACGCGCCCTGGCAAGGATTGGAATCTTGGTTGAGACCGCTAGCATTGCTTAGCCTCGACATGTTTGTCACCGGGCGCCAGAAGCAACAGCGGGATCCAGGTGATAATCCACGCTGCGATGGCAGGATCCGTTGGCGCAGGCGACTGAGTGGCTTGCTTAAGTGCAGGGCTGCTGGCGGCAGCAGTCATTCACGTCCATCTACCGTCCCACCGTCGTGGCGACGCTCCTTGCGGAATGGTTTGATATTTTGGCCAAGCTCGCCTTGATGGGACCGGCTTCGTTACGATTTGTTAGCGTTAATAGCTATTTGCCCCTGAACTATTCCGCCTCATCGCGGAACATATCATCGCCAACGCCGTTATCCGCTCGCCAACATACAGTTAAGCGTAGCCAGTGTTGCAAAATAAGCAGAAGCAAGGGGCAATCATGGGCAGCGATGTCGAAACACAGCGGCGGACCGGCGACGCTACGCGTGAAAGCGTTTTGATCGTCGAAGATGAATTCCTCGTTGCGCTGGACCTTGAAACGACAGTCATGGACATAGGCCTTGATGTGGTCGGTGTCGCGACTGACACAAGGCAGGCTCTGGCGCTGGCCCCGCAGGCCGACATAGCATTTGTCGACGTCAACTTGGCCGACGGCGCGACTGGCCCAGAGATCGGACGACGTCTCGTAGATGAATTTGGCATCACGGTGATTTTTATGACCAGCAACCCCGCGGCGGTCGTTGGCCGCGTGCACGGGGCGCTTGGGGTCCTCAGCAAGCCGGCAACGCCATCGATCGTGCAGAACTCCCTGCGCCATGCTCTCGACGCGCGCCGGAGCGCGTGACGAGGCTGTAAGTCGAAAATGCGCGAAACGCGCCAGCTATCCGCGTCGCCATGCGGCCAGAGCTATACCGTCTGAACGTCCAACTGATCCACCGCTGCAATCACGCCTCGAAGCTCCGCCAGGCCCTTCAGCCGGCCGATGCAGGAATAGCCCGGGTTGACCTTCTTTGTCTGGTCGTCAATCAGCAGATGGCCGTGGTCGGGGCGCATCGGAATGACGCTGTCTGCTCTGCCGGACGCGGCCCGACGGCGCTCCTCGCGACGCAGCGCGGAAATAAGCGAGACCATGTTAACGTCACCGCCCAGGTGCTCGGATTCGATGAACGATCCATCCGGTTCCTTGCTGACATTTCGCAGGTGCGCGAAATGGATGCGCTCGGCAAAGCGGCTCGCCATGCCGACGACGTCGTTGCCGTGGCGCGAGCCGTAGGATCCGGCACACAGGGTTATGCCGTTGGCAGCGTGATCGACCGCTGCAAGGATGGTCTCGATATCTTCCGACTTCGAGACGACACGCGGCAATCCGAACAGCGAGAAGGGCGGGTCGTCCGGGTGAATTGCAAGACGTACATCGTTTTCGACGGCTACCGGCACGACCTCTTTGAGAAACTCGACGAGATTGCTGCGCATGTCGTCGTCCGAGAGCTCGTCGAATGCCGCGATATGCCCGCGGATGCTTTCCCGCGTGTGGCTGTCCTCGCCGCCTGGAAGGCCGGCAATAATATTCCTCTCGAGGGTATCCACATCCTCCTCGCTCATGCCTGCCAATCGAACTCGCGCCGCTTCAACGAGCGGAGCGTTGTAGTTCTCTTCGGCTGCAGTCCGCTTCAAGACAAAGACGTCATAGGCGATGAAATCGATCATGTCGAAGCGAAGCGCCAGGCCGCCAACGGGCGTCGGATAGAGCAGGTTGGTACGTGTCCAGTCCACGACGGGCATGAAATTGTAGCAGACCACAGGTACGCCGCCTTTGCCGAGATTGGCCAGGCTCTGCTTCCACGCATCGACATAACGACGCCAGTTCGCGTTTCGCAGTTTGATCGCCGAATTGACTGGGATGGACTCGCATACCGACCAGACCATGCCGGCATTTCTTACCAGGGCCTTGCGTTCGGCAACGTCGTCCGGCGTCCAGACCCGGCCGTCATAGATGTGGTGGAGCGCGGTTACGATGCCGTGCGCGCCGGCCTGACGAGCATGGGACAATGTGACAGGATCCTGCGGTCCGAACCAGCGCCAACTTTCCAGCATGACAAGGCCTCCCTAAAATGTTGGACAATTAGGCTCGTTTTTTCTGCCTGACGCAAGACAAAAGCGGCGGTTGTCAAGATAAGGCCAACATATTAGGCTTTCTCGAAAGCGGAGGTACGCACTGTGGAGTTAGGGAATCGTGCTTCGGCGGTCGATGACGTCGTCCGGCAGATCCGGCGTCTGATCCGCGAGCGGGGGCTCGGTGTGGGCGATGTCCTGCCGAGCGAAGTCGAGCTTGCCGCGATGTTCGATTCCAGCCGAAATACGGTGCGTGAAGCCTTCCGCACCTTGAAGGCCTATGGGGTCGCCGAATCCAGACAAAAAGTCGGCGCCGTCCTGACAGACCAGCATCAGAACGCCATGCGCGATCTCTTTTCCTTTGCCATGGAGATTTCCGTCGATGCCTTCCGCGACATCCAGGGCTATCGGCGACTGACGGAAATGAACCTGTTCGATCTGCTTGCCGAGCGTCTGACGGAACAGGCTCTTGCCGAGATGGAAGCAGTCAACGCAGCCATCCTGATGGCGGAGGACGCCGAGCGTGCCTCCGAGCTCGATTTCGAGTTTCACCGCTTGCTTGTGGAAGCTGCCGGCAATCGCACATTGTCGGAAACCTATGGAATGCTGAAGCCTGTCATACAGCGATTGATGCTCGCCGGAAAATCGCATCGACTGACTTTGGAGGCGGTTGTGGCCGAGCATCGCGACATCCTTCGGGCCCTTCGCGATCGCGACCGGATTGCCTTTGTCTATCACATGGATCGGCACCTCAGTGCCGGTCTTGAGTTCATTGCTGAATGAGCATGCGGAACAGGAGGAGAGGCTGATGGGAGAATATGCCGGCAAGATCGCAATCGTTACTGGGACAACCGGAATCGGACGCGCGATCGCATTGCACCTGGCGCGCGAGGGCGCGGCCGTTGCCTGCCTTGGCATCGATGAAGAGGCGAATACCAAGCTTGCGGAGATCGGTGCGGAGGACGGTCTGGCCCTGCGCGTTATCCGAACGGATGTTTCCATCCCGGCAAGCGTGGCTGACGCCTTTGCCGAATCTGTCGCAGCGTTCGGTGGCGTGGATATCATCGTCAATTCGGCGGCGGTGCACCCTTACGGCAACGCCACCGATACACCCTTCGAGACGTTCATGCGCTGCATGGCGGTGAATGTCGGCTCGATCCATTTGACGGCCGAGCATGGCGTGCCCGAGATGCGCAAGCGCGGCGGTGGCGTGATCGTCAATATTTCAAGTGTGCAAGGCTTTGCCTGCCAGCCTGGTGTTTCTGCCTACGTCGCTTCGAAAGGGGCGATACACGCTTTGACGCGGGCGATGGCGATCGACTTTGCGGGAGACAATATACGCGTGGTGTCGATCAGCCCCGGTTCGGTGCGCACACCTATCCTGGAGCTGGCGGCACGCACATTCGAAGGAAAGGATGCCGATATCGATGCGGTGTTTCGGCGTTTCGGAAAGGCGCATCCGCTTGGCCGCATTGCCGAACCCGAAGAGGTGGCCGCACTTGCGGCCTTCCTGGCGTCGGACAAGGCCGCGTTCATTACCGGATCGGATCACCGTATCGACGGCGGTCTGACGGCCGGTATCGGGGTGCGCTGAGGGCGTGCCCCGTCTTGGCCGGGCAGCCGATTTGCTAGATGAGGCCGGTAAACAGCCCGATGCCGGCGAGTGCTGCAGTGCCGCCAACCGAGCGCATGACGATTGAACCCTGCCGTTCGCTCATTTTGGCGAGCAGATAGCCGAGGGCTATGCCGGCAATGTGCAGTGCCGCCGTTGCCAGCATGAAGCCTGCCGCATAGGCAACGCCACCTGCAGCCGCGGGCATTTCGGAGCCGTGCGCATGTCCGTGAAAGATAGCAAAAAGGCCGACGACACCGGCTGCGATGGCGAGGGGAGCGCGGATACTCAGCGCGACGACGGCACCAAGGACGATCACGGAAAAAGCAATGCCGGCTTCGACAAATGGAACGGAAATTCCCATCATCCCGAGTGCGCCGCCGATCGCCATGACCGAGACAAAGGTGGTCGGCACGAGCCACAGCGCACGGCCGCCGAGCTGCCAGGCAAGAACGCCGACGAGGATCATCGCGAGAACGTGATCGAGCCCGGAGACGGGATGCGTGAAGCCGTGGGCGAACCCAATTGTCTGGCCAGTGCCGGTGTGGGCGAAGGCGAGCGATGGAGCAAGGACGCAAGCCGCGAACGCGGCGTTAAATCTGGAAATCTTTGAAAACATGACTGGCCCCTACTTTGTCCACGTTGTCCCGAAAATGGCACGCTGGATCAGGGGGATAAAGCAAAAAAATCAGCGACACCGTCATTTGACGTAGGTCGGCTCGACATCGAGCCGCTCAAGTCGGCTGCAGCATGCCAAACACGGCGACAAGGCCAAGCACGGCAAACCCCAGGGCTATTTCGGCGCCAGTCGTCCACTTGAGGGGCTCGAGCGACGGGTTGCGGGCAAGCCTTGGAACAAGAAGGTAGCGATTGCCTATCGCAAGCGCAATCAGGGCGAATACGATCAGGATCTTGATGCTGAGCAGAAGCTGATACTCGAGCTGCCAGTCCAGCGGGAGAGTTCCGACGATCAGGGCCGTATTGATGATGCCGGTCGTGATGACGAGTGCCACGGCAACATGACCCGCGGTTGAAAACCGCATCAACGCCGTTCGTGCGTCCTTCTGCCATCGGGCATCTCTCAACAACGGCAAGGTGACGACGATGGGGACCAAGGCGCCAAGCCAGGCGCCGCCCGACAGGAGATGAACCCCATCGTTGAGGCGATGCATCATGCGTAACCAGCCGCTGTGCATCGCGGCATGGCCGCTGAGCGTGAGGCTGACGAGCAGGAAGCCGGCGCTCACCACGCGCGCGCTGTGTTTGAAACGGCCGGTTACCATGCAAGATGCGATGAGGAGAGCGGCGGCACCAGCCTGGGCAATCCAGGCCTGCCCGACATTGGTCCCTGTAAGGACGGAGGATAGCATTTGCGGCGCGAACGCGTCGGCCCAGCCCTCGCCGATCGCAGCCGCCCGCAGCGGGAGCAGGGACGCCGTCGTGCCGATGATCAGAAGCGTTGAGAGGCCATAGCAATGACGGAGCCGTCGACTCACCTGCGCCGCCAGATCTGCTGGCGCAATCCAGCAGATGTAAGCTGATGCGCCCCACAAAAATATGGCGGAACCATAGAACAGGAAGCGGCACAGGACGAGCGCGGCGTCTGGTGTCACGGCTTGACCGTGAATCCGTATGCGCCCGTGGTCTTATGGCCGTCTGTCGAAAGAACGTGCCATTCCACTTCATAGGCGCCGGGATCGAGCTTTTCCGGAAGAGGAACCATCAGGGTCTTTCCTTCATCCATCAGCATGGCATCACCGGTCTTCACTGAGGCCTTGTCCGGGCCGATGACTTTCGCGCCGGAAAACTTGAGATCCAGCTCTTCGGAAAAGTGCAGGTCGAGCTCGTCGGGAGAGACTGCGACCGTTGCCTTGTCGGCGGGCACGCTCTTGGTCAGATGAGCATGTGCAAAAGCCTGCCCGGCAAAAATGGCGAGTGCAATCGCCGACAGTGCGGCAAAGCGTGAATGTTTGGACATGTTTCTATCTCATATTCTGGTCACGGTTCTGATGCGGCAGCGCAAGCAAGCCTGGTGGTCGCCGCCTTTACTGCGGCTTGGACATGTCCATCCCGCCCATGTCCGAGTGGCCGTCCTTTGCGGCTGCATTCGCGCCGCCAGCACCGCCGACTGCAAACTCGACGTCCACCGATCCCGCCTTCTCGAAGCTCAGGGTGGCCTTGATCGTTTCCCCTTGCTTGAATGGCTGCGCAACATCCATGAACATGATGTGGAAGCCGCCTGGCTTCAGCTCAACTGTTTGACCAGCGGGAATGACGAGGCCGCCGGTGACGGGGCGCATGGTCATGACGCCGTTGTTGACGCTCATCTGATGCACTTCAGTTTTTGCTGCCCGATCGGACGTAATACTGACGAGTTTGTCATCGGCTGACCCGGTGTTGGTCAGGTTCAAGTAGCCGCCGCCGACCTTGGCACCCGGCACCATGGCGCGAGTGCGGGGGTGGCCGATATCGATGGCGCCAACCTTGACGTCATTGGCTGTAGCGATTGCAGCAAAAAAACCGGCAAAGATCAGGCCGGTGAGGAGGATCATGAGCTTTTTCATAGTGCGATTCTCGGTTTGGCCGTCGCGTTGTGGCTGATTACGATTGTACCGATCTTGCAACGTGCCTGGGTGTAAAAAGAACGAAAATTACGCCGTGACCCCGGTCGGCCTGCATGCTGGTGACGGGCAACCGACAACTGCACTGGCGCTACGGCGTCGACCGCAAGGCGGATTATCCGAGGACAGGAAGGTGGGGTGGCGCTCTTGGGCCCTTATTGGGCGGAAACGGCTCCTCGCGCCTTCCCTCAACCATCGTCGGCGCGATGATGCGGGTATCGATGCGAAGGAATGCGATCTTGATCGCGTCGGGCAAAGGCAGAAGGATCGACGGGCTGATCCGACACACCTCGCAGCCAGGGACATGCGACTTGTCATGTTGACCGGCGGCACCTTTGCTGCCGTCGGCGCAGATTACCGGCAGTGTGCCGTCCGGCAGAACGTATTCGGAGAACTCCGCCGCGGCTGCGGCGCCAATCGTGATGCCCGGAGCTTGATAGGCAAAGCCGGAAAACAGCAATGCTATCGCGCAGATCACCCGCACGAGCCACTCCGTCAATCTCGAACCGGCGACACTCACCTGAGCCATGCTCCTCCAGTTGGCAAGAAGCTCTACGGCAGATTCTCGCAAACCTCAATGCGGCAATTGGCCGGCAGTGTAGGGCGCAGGAAACCGGAGTTGCCGGGGCGGGCGTCGTTGAATGCCGCCGTCCTTTTGCCGAATTATGAAGGATGCTTCCGGGCGCGGGTAACGAGTTCCCTCACAAAGAGCTGGGTGAGCGGCGCCACCGCAAACGCGTATCGCCGCCAGAGCCTCTTGGGGTCGGACGCCAGCCGGTGTGCCCATTCCATCCCCGCGCGGCGCATCCATAGAGGCGCACGCCTTTGTGCACCAACGAGAAATTCCAATGAGGCTCCGATGCATAATCCAACCCCACACGCGTCCGGTCGCTGAGCGAGGGCGTGAGCGATTTTTTCCGATTGCGGGCACCCGATCGCGATGAACACGAATCGAGCCTTCTCTGCGGCAACGAAGTCGACGCATGCCTGCAGCGCAGGGGGATTATGCAAGACGCCCGGTGGAGGCACCATGCTTCTGAAGCGAACTCTTGGATAGGCGCTCTCCATGTCGCGCACGATCTGAGGGTTGGCAGCGATCAAGGTTATCAGGTCGCCGTCCTTGATCACCGTTTTGAACAGTCGCGCGGTCAGGTCCGAGCCTGTGACAAGAGGCAGGCCGAGCGAAACGGCGCGCGACAGGGTCGAAATCGGCCTGCTGTCGCAGAGCGACATCCAGGCTTCGTCGTAGTATGGAGCAAGCTTGCGGTTTCCGCTAAGGCGAACCACGTGATCAACGTTGGGTGTCACGATGTAGCGGAATCTAGTCGAGCCATCGCTATCCGTGACAAGCCTGACGGCCGCATCCTGACCGATGTTATCGAACGGCGCGCCAAGAAAGTAATGACGATTCCGTCGACCGACAGGAACATTTCGAGTGAGAGGACTGTCCAATATCGGCATGATCTTCCCCGTACACATTGAGTTGGCGAAAGAGTGCTTTTCCGATTGCGGTAGCGTGTGAGCCAAGCATTTGATTTTGTGCTCGATTTGCAGACTACGAGATCGCCGTATGGGCGCAATTCTCCCGCGTTCAGCAATTGGGCGTATTCGCGAGGAGGCGGCGGATCGGATGTCACCAGAAAGAATTACGCAGAAAGAACTACGTCGTGACGGTGGGGTAAATGGAGCAATACGTGATAATGTTGGAGAACATGATGGCGCGTAAAGGGGAATACTTTGTTGTATATGGCAATACTGTTCGCCGCCGCGATCTTGTCTTTCCTGCTTGCTGTTCCGATCATGGTGTTTGCGATCGAATGCCTGGCTGGAAGCTTGTTTGCAGGCAAAGCCTCGGCAGCGGCCATAGCGATCCGACCCGCAGTAGCGGTTCTTGTCCCGGCACATGACGAAAGTTCCGGCATCGCCGAGACTGTTCGCAATATCAGGCGGGAAATGAGGCAGGGCGATCGGCTCGTCGTCGTTGCCGATAACTGCAGCGACAATACGGCTGATATCGCCCGCACCGAGGGAGCAGAGGTTGTCGAGCGGCAAAACCGGCTTGAGCGGGGGAAGGGGTACGCCCTGGACGCGGGCATTCGATATTTAAGCCAAACGCCACCGAAAATTGTCGTCGTCATAGACGCCGATTGCCGCATTGGCAGTGGAGCATTGGATCATCTGGTGAGCTCTGTCGCGACAAATAGACGTCCCGCACAAGCTCTCAACCTTCAAATTGCCCCTCAGGGTTCAGGTCACAAACTCGCGGCCGCGGAATTTGCCTATCTGGTCAAGAATCATGTTCGTCCTCTCGGACTCTTGCGACTTGGTTTGCCCTGTCCACTCATGGGAACCGGCATGGCACTGCCCTGGTCGCTGCTCGAGGATGCGAGGCTGGCAAGCAGCCATCAGGTTGAAGACGTGAAGTTCAGCCTCGACCTGGCACGACAGGGGCATACCGCACGGTTCTGCCCGCAGGCGCTGGTAACGAGTTACTTCCCTCACTCAAAAGAAGGCACGGAGACGCAGCGCAGGCGGTGGGAGAGTGGCCATCTTTCGATGATATTCCATGCGAGCAAAGCTGTCATACAGCCAGCAAACTGGACGAAGTTCGGCTATATGGTCCTGCTCCTCGATATTCTTGTGCCACCCCTCACGCTTCTCGGTGTTGCGACGTTTGCAATGACGTTGACCTCAGGCTTGCTGGCCTTGATCGGTGGTCCAACGCTACCCTTTGCGGTTGCGCTATTAAGTTCGATGATGCTCTTGTGTTCTGCTGGCCTTGCGTGGGCCGTACATGGCCGTTCCGTTCTTCCGTTGCGGAACCTGGTGCAGGTGCCACTCTATGCCATGTCAAAGATCAGGCTCTATCCCAACATGGCGGTCAGAAACGACGTCTGGGTGCGGACCGACCGGGAAAAACGGGACCATACAGGCTGACCATCGTTATCGCACATCGTCTTATAGACTGACGGCACTACGCGCAGCTTGATCGTACTGACCGGAAAGGAGCCGCATCAGCGCCGCGAACTGGCTGACAGCGTCTTCATCGAGTGCCAACGACGTCACTGCAGAGACCAGAAGTGCTTCGCGCACTTCATGGTAACGCCGGCAGATCCTTTCTCCCTCGTCGGTGACACGTATGGTCTTTTCCTTGCCGCGGCGGCCGCTTTCGACCAGGCCAAGGGATTGCAGCTTCTTGACCGCATAGGTCACGACATGCGTGTCTTCTATGTTGAACATGACGGCGATGTCGGCGAGGGTTTTCTCGCGGCTGCGATGATTGGCGGCATGCAGGATGAGGACGTCGGTGGACTGAAGGCCCGGCGCGCCTGCTGCGGCCATGCATCTGATGATCCACCGCTGAAAGGCATTCCCGGCAACAGTCAGTGCAAATTCCATCTCCGACAGCGACGGCATCGCCCCCTCTGCAAGATGAGACGCCGACACGACTGGCCCGATGGAATGCTTGCCACTTTTCATATTTGCGTCACTCACGATTTATCGATATTTTATCGGCAAATTACAGCAAATTGGATTGTTTAGAAAGAGCTGCAAAGGTGGTGGCAATGAGTGATGGAGCCTGGGATTTCTGGATCGATCGTGGCGGCACCTTTACGGACGTAATCGGGCGCGCTGACGATGGCAGTCTCCACGCCCGCAAGCTACTGTCGGAAAACCCGGAAGCATATCGCGATGCGGCCATTCAAGGCATTCGCGATCTTTTGGGCATCCGGAAGGAAGCAGCAATCCCGTTCCAGCGCATTGGCGATATTCGAATGGGTACGACAGTTGCCACGAACGCCCTTCTTGAACGCAAGGGGGACAGGGTTCTCCTTCTCATCACCAAAGGGTTTCGCGATGCCCTGCAGATCGCCTATCAGGCGCGACCCGATATTTTCGCAAAGGAGATCATTCTTCCTGAGCAGCTCTATGAACGGGTCATTGAGGTTGACGAGCGAGTTCGCGCGGACGGCTCCATCGAGGCTGAACTCGACCTCGCGACAGTGAAGGACAAGATCGAAAGGGCCAAATCCGACGGGATCGATGCGGTCGCTATCGTCTTCATGCACTCCTGGAGGTATCCACGGCACGAGGAAGCGATTGCCGACCTCTGCAAAGCAATTGGATTTCGACAAATCTCCGTCAGCCATCAGGTCTCTCCCCTGGTCAAGCTCGTTGGACGAGGGGATACGACCGTCGTTGACGCCTATCTTTCTCCGATTCTGTCGCGCTACGTACAGCAGGTCGCTGCCGAACTCGGCATCGACAAGTCAAACGACAGCGCGCCGCGACTAAAGTTCATGATGTCATCCGGCGGATTAACCGCGGCTGACCTGTTTCAGGGCAAGGACGCGCTTCTGTCAGGGCCGGCGGGTGGCGTGGTCGGAATGGTGGAAACCGCCAAACTGGCAGGCTTCGACAAGGTCATTGGTTTCGACATGGGCGGTACGTCAACCGATGTTGCTCACTACGACGGCGAGTATGAGCGTGCGTTTGACACCGAAGTTGCGGGCGTGCGTGTCCGTGCGCCGATGATGCGAATCCATACCGTCGCGGCAGGTGGTGGCTCGATCCTTCACTTTGAGGCCGGTCGCTTTCGCGTCGGCCCGGACTCTGCGGGTGCCAATCCTGGCCCGGCCTGCTATCGCCGGGGTGGTGATCTGGCGGTGACCGACGCAAACGTCATGTTGGGAAAGTTGCAGCCGGACCTGTTCCCGGCGATTTTCGGCCCGAACCAGGACGAGCCGCTCGATGTGGCAGTTGTCCGCGAGAAATTTGAGATCCTTGCCGCCGAGGCGGGCAGCGAGCTTACCCCTGAAAGCGTGGCTGAAGGGTTCGTCAAGATCGCCGTCGAGAACATGGCGAATGCGATCAAGAAGATTTCGGTCCAGCGTGGCTATGACGTCACTGGCTACCTGTTGAACTGCTTCGGTGGCGCCGGCGGCCAACATGCCTGTCTTGTGGCAGATGCGCTTGGCATGTCGGCCGTCCTCATCCACCCGTATTCGGGCCTCTTGTCGGCATACGGTATGGGGCTTTCGACCGTGTTTGCCTCCCGCCAGCAAGCATTCCTGCAGCCGTTGGCCGAACAAGTCAAAACCGAGATTAACGCGTTGATCGCTTCCCTTAGCCGTGAGGTCGCTGGGGAACTAATGGCTCAAGGGGTTGCAGAAAACGCGATCGATTTCAGGTCCGTCTTGCACATACGCTATGACGGAACCGATACGACGCTGCCGGTGAATTTCGAAGAAGGATCGGTTGACCGCGCAAAGAGCGATTTTGAAGGAGCTCACAAGGCGCAGTTCGGTTTCATCTATGACGCAAAGACAATTGTCGTGGACTCGGTGGGCGTTGAAGGAAGTGACAGGAGCAGTGCCACGCATGATGAGAGCGACAGAACAGTAGACAGCCGAGTTGCCGCTCCGCGCGAAACCCGGAATGTCTTCGTTGAAGGTTCATGGCAGGATGCGGGTGTTTTCCGACGTGTTGATCTAACCCCTGGAGCGTCGATCGCCGGCCCGGCGCTAATCATCGAAGCCAATCAGACCATCGTCGTAGAGCCGGGCTGGCAAGCGCAGATCACGTCCAAGGATCATGTGCTGTTGCGAAGGACCGAGAAGAAGCAAAACGCCGCGGCATTGGGAACCGATGCGGATCCGATCATGCTGGAGATCTTCAACAATCTCTTCATGTCGATCGCAGAGCAGATGGGCGTGACGCTGCAGAACACCGCTTACTCGGTGAACATAAAGGAGCGGCTCGATTTCTCTTGTGCGGTTTTTGACCGTACCGGGGCGCTCGTCGCCAACGCCCCCCATATGCCAGTGCATCTCGGGTCAATGGACCGTTCGGTCGAGACCATCATTCATTTGAACCGGGGCAAGATCCGTCCCGGCGACGTTTTCGCATTGAATGCACCTTACAACGGTGGCACCCACCTGCCTGACATAACGGTCGTGACGCCTGTTTTCGATGAGATCGGACAGGACATTCTGTTCTATGTCGCGTCTCGGGGGCACCATGCAGACATCGGGGGAACCGCGCCCGGGTCCATGACGCCGCTTGCTACAACGGTGGACGAAGAGGGAATTCTATTCGATAACTTCAAACTCGTCGATCGGGGGGAGTTTCGCGAGACAGAACTCTACGATCTTCTGACCCGACACCCTTATCCTGCCCGCAATCCGCAACAGAACATCGGTGATATCAAGGCGCAGATAGCATCGAACGAAAAGGGTGTGGCGGAGTTGCGCAAGATGGTTGTGCATTTCGGGCTGTCGGTCGTCGAGGCATATATGGGGCATGTCCAGGACAACGCCGCCGAAAGCGTGCGCCGGGTCCTCGAACGTCTGCCCGATGCCTCCGAGTATGAATATCCCACTGACACCGGTCAGATCATCAAGGTCAAGATTACCATTGACCGGACCAAGCGTGAGGCGACGGTCGATTTCACCGGCACGTCAAAAGTTCAAAAGAACAATTTCAATGCCCCGGAACCCGTAACACGAGCCGCCGTGCTCTATGCCTTTCGCGTGATGGTCGAGGACAATATCCCGATGAATGCCGGCTGCCTGAGGCCGATCAGAATCGTCATTCCAGACGGCTGTATGTTGAAGCCCGCTTATCCTGCCGCTGTCGTGGCCGGCAACGTCGAGACCTCGCAGCACGTGACGAATGCGCTTTTCGGGGCCATGGGAGCAATGGCCAACGCTCAGGGAACCATGAACAATCTGACCTTCGGCAATGAACGCTATCAGTATTACGAAACGATCTGCTCGGGGTCGCCGGCGGGCCAGATGAACAATGGGCGCGCATTTGCTGGCACGTCCGGTGTTCATACCCACATGACCAATTCCCGGCTGACGGATCCCGAAATACTTGAACTCCGTTTTCCGGTCCTGCTTGAAGACTTCCATATCAGGCAAGGATCGGGAGGTAGGGGAAAATGGAACGCTGGAGACGGCACGAAACGGACGATCCGCTTTCTCGAACGCATGGAATGCGCAATCCTGTCGTCTCATCGCAACCGGCCGCCAAAGGGTAGCAATGGTGGCTGCGAAGGGGAGGTTGGATCCACGACAGTTCGACGTCTGGATGGGCGTGTTGACACGCTGAAGGCTAGCGATCAGACGGTCTTGGACGTGGGCGAGGCCGTATCAGTTACGACACCCACCGCAGGTGGCTTCGGCACGCCCTGACCGAGACAGGCTACCGATTGCACGCATTGCCTGCCTGGCGCTTTCGCTCATTATAGCAGCCGGAGCCGGTACCTCTTTGGGCGGTCAGCCGGAAAGCTTACGCTTCGTTTCAAGAGACGCACTTCTCAATGGTTCTTGCCTGCTCCATCCTGCTGCTCGCAAGAGGCAGTTTTGGGGCTGGTGGATACAGGTCGACTGGAGGAAAGATCGATGCGCATGAAACGATCTTGGAACTCGCTCGGCCGGCGCGATGCTCTCAAGCTTGCAGCATTGGCTTCGGTGGCGACGGGTGCGTTGGCATTCACAAGAACCAGGTCGACAAGCGCAAATGAGCGCCCACTTTTYCCTGGACCTTCTTTTTTTGTGAAAGGTGTCTACCAGCAACCCATTGAGAAGATGGGGGAATGGCGCGACCGTGGGGTAAACACCATCTTCACGGTAAACGGCGGCGCAAACTTCATCACATGGACGAACGAGGCAATGAAGCAGGGACTTTACTTCGTTCGTGCTCCAGCAGGTGTTGACGAACAATACCGAGTCATTGATCGCGCGGCATTCGAGCAAGATGTTCGCAATCCCTTTCTTCTGGCAATTGCCCTCGTCGACGAGCCCTCAAATCTGAAGCCTGGTGGCGCAGGCATTACCTATTATGACGTGATGGTGCCACCTGCCGAGGTCGATGCAGTTGCCCGGGAGTTGTCCAGTGGTGGAAAGCCCCTCTGGATCAACCATATCGGAAACCACATCAACAATGTTTACCTCGAAAAAATCATGAGTGACTACGCTGACAGTCCTTATGTCGATTGGCTCGCGCAGGACAGTTATCCTGTTGCAACCGGTGAGGATATAACTATCGATCGTGACGACTACACTTCCACACCGCAGGGCCATTCGATCGATCGGTTACTAAGGTGGAGCGATGGGCGGCCACAATTCTCGTTCGTCGGTGTCACTAAATTCAGCGCCGACTCCGGCAGAGACACGACGCCGGAGGAGTTTCGCCTGCAGGCGTGGTCATCGATCATTCACGGTGCGACAGGCCTCATCTACTTCTCCTTCATGTTCTCGCCTCAGTTTTCCTATGACGCGACGCCGGAAAACCTCGTTGGCGAAATCAAGATGCTTCACGCCCAGATCGACGAGATTGAACCCATCCTGATGGATAAAGACAAAGGCGGTCGCCGTCCCTGGGTTCTCCTGAAGTCGGTACGTGGCGAGGCCAATGACCCAGCGTCTTTGCCGTATCCCTTCGAAGCCTGCTCGATAAAAACCGATCGCGGCGAATACAAGATCATCCTGAACCTCGCGAACGAACCGGCTGAACTGACCTATGAGCCCTGGGGCCTCACCAAGGTTTCGTTTTCGCCCTATCAATGCAAACGAGGGTATTCCCCCAAGGAAATCGCGTAGATTCGAGACATATCTACGCGCTATGGTGTCTGGGCATTAGTCTGTGGACACGAACTGACCATTTTCAGCGTATCTGCGCAGCAGATCAGACGGCGGTTCGGCAAGGCCCTCTGCGGCGAGTCCCTCGAGTTTTGCGGCGATTTCGGCAAGTCCGCGCCGTTCAGCATAATGCATCAAACCGCCGCGCCAGCGCGGGAAGCCATATCCGTGGATTTCCACAAGGTCGATGTCCTCAGCTCTTAACGCCACCTTTTCCTTGACGATCTTTGTGGCCTCGTTGACCATCGGCAGGACGATGCAGTCGGTGATGCTGGCTTCATCCCACCCTCGCTGCGGCGTTTCCCGTGCTTCCCCGGCAATAATGTCGGCGACGATTTCCGAGTGTCTGGGCGTGCGATCGCCCTTCGCGTAGTCGTACCAGCCGCCGCCGCTTTTCTGGCCAAAGCGTTCCAATGCGCAAAGCCGTTCCGCGATTGGAGCGAAGGGGGTCTCGCCACGGGCACGCGCCGCCTTGCGTTGGAAAGCGGCAATGTCGAGTCCGCCGAGGTCCTGGGCCTCGAAGGGCCCCATGGGCAGCCCGAAGCTGCGCATCGCTGCATCGACCGCCTGTGGTGTCGCGCCCGCCAGTAACAGCCGTTCGGCCTGGGCGCGGGTGACTTTCAGGATCCGGTTGCCGATAAAGCCATCGCAGATGCCGGCGCGCACAGGGATCTTGTTCAGCATCCTCGCAAGTGCAAAGCCCGTTGCAAGGGTTGCGGGCGCGGTATGAGCGGTCGGTACGATCTCCAGCAGCTTCATGACATGTGCCGGGCTGAAGAAGTGCAACCCGAGGAAGCGCTCCGGGTGCCTGATGCCTGCCGCGATCTGCTCTGGATCGAGGTAGGACGTATTGGTGGCAAGCACCGCATCGGCGCGGCAAACCGTCGAAAGCTTGCTGAAGACCTCGCGCTTCACGTCGAGATCCTCAAACACTGCTTCGATGACCAGGTCGGTTGCAGAAAGCTGGCTGTAGTCGGTCGTTCCTGTTACGCCGGCCAGACGCTCGGCCGCAACGTCTGGACTGATCTTGCCGCGTTTGGCCGCGCCTTCGAAGATCGAACGCAGGTTGGAGAGGCCGCGTTCGACCGCAGCCTCGTCGCGTTCCACAAGCGTCACAGGCAGGCCCGCATCGCGAAGTGCAGCCGCGATACCCGCGCCCATCGTGCCGCCGCCGATGACAGCGGCAGAACGGATCTTCCGGGGCTCGACCCCTGCAAGCTCAGGCGGCCGGGGTGCTGCCCGCTCGGTGAAGAAAACGTGGCGCAAGGCTGCAGCCTGGGGTGAGCCGCGCAATTCGAGAAATGTCTGGCGCTCGAAGGCCATAGCAGTGTCGAAATCGGCCTCCGCCGCCTTCCTCACGCAGGCGAGCGCACGAAGCGGTGCTTCCTCGCGCCTGGCGCGGCTGGCAACCGCCTTTGAGGTCGTTTCCCAGAACGTCGCGTCGACGGCCGGCACGCCGCGCTGGCGGAGCGGAAGTGGCAGGGACTGATCCACGGCAGAACGCGCGAAGTCGATCGCCCCCTTTTCCAGGTCACCCTCGACAACGGCATCGATCAGCCCTTGAGACCGCGCCTTCGGCGCTGCCACGGGCGTACCTGTTGTGATCATCTCGGTTGCAAGCGCCGGTCCGATCAGCCGTGGCAGGCGCACTGTACCCCCGGCACCCGGAACAATGCCGAGGCGGACTTCGGGCAACCCGACGCTTGCCGACGGCACGGCTATGCGAAAGCGGCAGCCGAGCGCCACTTCGAAGCCACCACCGAGCGCGCTGCCATGAATTGCGGCAACCCACGGCTTGGCTGCTGTTTCGATACGAGCGACGAGGTCGGGAAGGTGAGGGGGCATCGGCGGCTTGCCGAATTCGTTGACATCGGCGCCGGCAATGAACGTCCGTCCGTCGCAGATCAGCACCACTGCGCGCACCGAAGGGTCGGCGTCCAGCGTCTCGGCCGCATTCCACAGGTCCTGCCGCACTGCCTGCGACAAGGCGTTCACGGGCGGGTTGTCGATGGTGACGATGGCAATGTCGCCGTTTCGTTCGATGGTCACGGTCATAATGTCAAATTCCCAGGTAGGCTTCGCGAATTCGTTCGTCGGCAATCAGGTCCTGAGCTGGTCCCGACATTGTAATACGGCCGGTCTCCATCACATAGCCGCGGTCGGCAATCGACAGTGCGCCAAAGGCGTTCTGTTCGACGAGCAGCACGGTGACGTTGAGCGCACGCAGGCCCTTCACCACCTCGAAGATCTGGGCGACGAGGATCGGCGCCAGTCCCATGCTTGGCTCGTCGAGAAGCAGGCAGGAGGGGCGGGCCATCAGGGCACGGGCAATCGCAAGCATCTGCTGCTGGCCGCCGGACAGGCCCCCGGCCGCCAGATTGCGTTTTTCGCGAAGCACCGGGAACATGACGAATGCCTCCTCCATGTCCCGTTCGACCTTGTCGTCGGAGAACAGGAAGGCGCCGAGGCGCAGATTTTCCTCGACGGAGAGGTTCGTGAAGATCTGCCGCCCCTCGGGCGATTGCGCAAGACCGCGCGCCGGGCGGCGATAGGCTGGAACACTGTTCAGGCTCTCGCCGCGAAACACAATGGAACCTGACGACACCGGCTGTATGCCGGAAAGGCAACGCAAAAGCGTCGTCTTGCCAGCGCCGTTCGCACCCACCACGGTGACGATTTCGCCGGAGCCGACCTCAAGATCAACGCCGTGCAGAACCTCGATGCGGCCATAGCGAGAGCGCAATCCTTCAACCGTCAACATCAGCCGCCTCCACCGCTTGCGCGCCAAGATAGGCTTCGATGACCCGCGGGTTGCGGGCGACCGATGCCGGTTCTCCTTCTGCGATCTTCTCGCCGTGATCGAGCACCACGATATGGTTCGAAATGCGCATCACCATCTTCATGTCGTGCTCCACAAGCAGAATGGAAACGCCCTCTGCCGCGACCTCGGCGATCAGGTGATCGATCTCCTCCGTCTCGACCGCGTTGCAGCCGGCAGCCGGCTCGTCGAGAAGCAGCACACGTGGTTGCAGGGCAAGCGCGCGGGCGATCTCCAGCCGTTTCAGCGCACCGTAGGACAAGGAGCCCGCAGTTCTCTCGGCTGCCTGGGCAAGGCCAACACGCTTAAGCAGTTCGCGGGCGCCGGCTTCCGAGGCCTGGCTTCTCAGGCGCGAGCCCGGGAGCCCGAGGAGATCGGCGAGAATTGATCCCCGTTCGTGCAGGTGATGACCGACGGTGACATTCTCCAGCACCGTCATCGTCTGGAATATCTGCAGGTTCTGGAACGTGCGGGAGAGACCCCGTTCGGCGAGCAGATGCGGCCCAAGGCCAGTGACATCCTCCCCTGCGAGCAGGATACGCCCGCGGCCGGGCAGGTAGACGCCCGAAATCATGTTGAAGAGGGTCGTCTTGCCGGCGCCGTTCGGTCCGATCACCGAGACGATTTCGCCAGCCTTCAGGGAAAAGCTCACATCATTGACGGCGCGCAGGCCGCCAAAGTCGATCCCGATACCTTCGACTTGAAGCAGGCTCATTCTCCCCTCCCTCTGATCAGGCGCGCAAGGCTAGGAAGCAGGCCGTCGCGCATGAAGATCATCACGAGCATCATGATGAGGCCGAGCACGAGCTGCTCATATTCCTGAAAGACGGTCAAAACCTGAGGCAGCGTCGTCAGGATGGCGGCCCCGAGGATCGCCCCGACAACAGAACCCGCACCACCAAGAACCGCCATGGTGACGAGCTCGATCGAATGCATGTAGCCGGCAACATCCGGGGTGATGAACTTGTTCTGCAGCGCCAGCAGGGAACCGGCAACCGACGCGTAGACCGCGGAAATCACGAAGGCTCTCAGCTTGTATTTGGCGACATCGACGCCGACGGTGCGGGCAGCGACCTCCGAGCCATGAAGGGCCCGCAACGCCCGCCCGGTCGGGCTGTGAAAGAGGTTGAGTGCGAGCCAGGCGCCGATCAGCATGATGAAACCGGTAAAGGCATACCAGAAGACCGGGTTCGACATGTCGAGACCGAGTGACTTCAGGAGCGGCCGCAATCCGAGGTCGGCAACGGCAATGCCGTCAGGACCACCGGTCCATCCCGCTTCATTGGCAAGCACCATGGCAACCAAGGCACCAAGTCCGAGACTTGCGACGGCCAGGTAGTATCCCTTCAGCCGGAGGATAGGCCGTCCGACCAGCCAGGCGACAAGGGCGGAAAGCACGGCGCCAAGGATGACGGCGAGGGCTGGATGCAGGCCGATGTGAAGAGGCGCAAGCGCACAGCTGTAGCCGCCGATCCCGACGAAGCCGGCATGGCCGAGGCTGATCTGGCCGGCATATCCGGTGAGGATGACAAGACCCGTCACCGCAAGTCCGTTGACGAAGATCAGCGAGCCGACGCGGAAATAGTAGGAGGAGGGAAACAGGAAGGGCAGGGCGACGACGACGAGCGTCAGCACAAGCAGCGTGATGGTTTTCGAGGAGAGCTTCATCGTCATACCCGATCCGTGACTTTGCGGCCAAAGATGCCCTGCGGCATGGCGAAGAGGACGGCAAGGATCACGATGAAGGCAGCCGCGTCCTTGTATTGGGAGCTTATGTAGCCGGCGGTCATTGCCTCGAGGACACCGAGAAGCAGGCCGCCCACGAGTGCTCCCTTGGGGTTGCCCATCCCGCCCAGCATGGCAGCGGCAAAGCCCTTGAGCGCCAGCGAGATGCCGACATCATAGCTGGTCAGCGTGATCGGCGTGACGAGCACACCTGCCAAGGCGCCGATTGCGGCCGAAAGCGCGAAGCTCAGCGTCATGATGTAGCGCGTGTTGATGCCGACCAGTTGCGCGGCAATGCGGTTATTGGCGGTCGCCAGCACCGCGCGGCCGGTGAGCGTCTTGGTGAAGAACAGCCAGAGGCCAATGAAGACTGCCAGCGCGCCGGCAACGACCCACAGGCTCTGCGGCAGGATGGTCGCTCCGCCGATTGCGATCGGCGTATCGCCCGAGAAGGCGGGGAAGCGATGCAATTGCTTGTCGAAGGCGATCTGCGTCAGGCCGCGGATGAAGATCGAGGCGCCAATCGTGATGATGATCAGGGACACCACGGGGGCACCGCCCGCGGGCTCGATGGCGAGCTTGTTGAGCGCGACCCCGATCGCCGCCGTCACGAGAATGGCAAGGATCGCCGCCAGCGGCAGAGGAATGCCCGCCTGATAGGAAAAGACGGTGATCATGCCGCCGAGCATGACGAATTCGCCCTGGGCGAAGTTCACGACATCGGATGCGTTGTAGATGATGGTGAAGCCGAGGGCCACCAGCGCGTAAACCGCACCGACCGTCACCCCGGACAGCAGAAATTGCATGAACTCGGCCATTGGCTGCCTCCCTTTGCACCGCGCCTGATCGGGAGCGCCACGCGCTCCCGAGGGCACGGCTCAGCACTTAGTCGACGATCTTCCAGCTACCGTCACGGATCTCCAGCATGCGGAAGGCCGTGAGATCGAGGCCGAGGTGATCGTCCGCCGTCATGGTGACGGTTCCGGTCGTTCCGACGAGGCCCTTCGTCTGCTCGATGGCTTCGCGAATAGCTGCGGGATCGGCTTTGCCCGCACGGTTGATCGCGTCGACGAGGATGCGCAGCGCGTCATGCGCATAGCCACCAAAGGTCGATACCGGCTTGCCCGTCGCTGTTTCGAAGCTCTTCTTGTAAGCGGCAACGACCGCGCGCTGCGGATCGTTTTCCGGCAGGAGGTCGGCCACCAGCAGGGCAGTACCCGGCAGGCGAATGCCTTCGGCCGCACTTGCGCCAGCCAGATCGATGAAGCCGTTGGAGGCGACACCATGCGACTGATAAAGCGGCAGGCCGACGGCGAGCTGTGCGTAGTTGCGGGTGACGATTGCCGGACCCTGGCCGAAGCCGGGGTTGAGGATTGCCTGCACGCCTGAAGTGTTCTTGATGTTGGTGAGCTGCGGGGTCATGTCCGCATCGCTCGGCCCATAGGTTTCGTCTGCAACGACCTCAATGCCATAGTCGCCAACGATGGCCAGGCACTGCTTGTGCATGGAGGCGCCAAAGCCGTCGGAACCGGAGATCATGCCGATCTTCGTGAAGCCCTTCTTCTTCATGTCGTCGAAGATCTTTGCGCAGGCCATGCGATCGGTATGCGGCGTCTTGAAGGTATAGGGCTTTACCGGGTCTACGATTTCGATGGCGCCAGCAAGCGAGATGAATGGGATCTCGGCATCTTCAGCAACCGGGATGATCGCCATCGAGGTGCCGGTGGTGGTGCCGCCAATGACCGCTGTGACTTCGTCGTCCTCGACCAGACGCGTTGCGAAGGTGCGTGCCTTGTTCGGATCGCCGCCGTCGTCGTAGATGACAAGCTCGAGCTTTTCACCGAGAACGCCGCCTGCCGCATTGATCTCGTCGACCAAGAGCTTCAGCGTCTTGGCTTCAGGGTCGCCAAGGAACGAGGCGGGTCCTGTTTCCGAGACAGTCGCTCCGATGCGGATGTCGGCAAGGGCTTCGCCGGCAAAGCCAAGCGCAAGCGCAAGCGTACCCGCGAGCGCGGTGGTCATCGCAAATTTCATGTCAGTCTCCTCCCAAGAGAACAAAGGTTAGGTCAAAGTCGTCACGCCGCCTTCGGACGGCGCCACATGACGGTGCGGAAGCGGTTGGCCACGAAGGCCGCGTCTGTCAGGCTGGCATTGCCGGCCGGGTTGGCGCCGGTGACGTGGAAATCACTGAACGCAGCACTCTGATTGACGAAGATGCCGCCGGTCAGATTGATCGAGAGATTGACGCCCGCCCTGGCGAAGGCGTCGACAGCAGCGTCGATGCGGCTGTTGTCGGTGTCATAAAGTGCTGCGGTGATCGCACCCTTGCGACGGGCGAGGCTTGCTGCCTTTTCGATGCCCCCGGCAACATCCGCAACGGCGACGATGAAGGCAATCGGACCGAAGCGCTCTTCCTCATGCGCATCCGTCTTGTCGGCATCGACGGCAAGGACGAGGGGCGTTGCCGTGCGCGCATCGCCTGTTGTGACCGGGGCAGAGTCGCGAATGAGCGTTCCGAGGCTGCGGGCGGTCTCGATGCGCTTGAGTGTCGCCGGGTTGGCTATCGCGCCACAGACTCCCGCGGCGCGTGCCGCATCGGCAAGAAGGTCGTCGATGGCAGCGGCAATTGCCTTTGCCACGTCGTCGAAGCTCTTGTGGCCCTCATCGGTCTTAATGCCGCTCCTTGGAACGAAGATGTTCTGGGGGGCGGTGCACATCTGGCCGCTGTAGAGCGAGAGAGAAAAGGCGATGTTGGCGCACATGCCGGCAAAGTCATCGGTGCCGGCGACGACAATCGAATTGACACCAGCCTCTTCGGTGTAGACTTGAGCGTCTCCGGCATGCTTGCGCACCCAATCGCCGAAGTTGTTCGAGCCGGTGTAGTCGATGAGCTGCACCGCATTGTTCTCAACGAGATCGCGGGTGATTTCGGCGCCCGGCGCATCGGCGGCCAGCAGTGCGATATTGGCGTCAAATCCCTCTTCGGCAAGCACCTGGCGAATGACCGAAACCGTGATCGCCAATGGCAGGATTGCGCCCGGATGCGGCTTGACGATGACGGTGTTGCCGGTCGCGAGGCTGGCAAACAGGCCTGGATAGCTGTTCCAGGTCGGAAATGTCTGGCAGCCGATCACCAGCGAGATCCCGCGCGGCACGATCCGCCAGTGTTTTTCCAGAACGATCGGCTCGGCCTTGCCCTGCGGTTTGGTCCAGATGGCCTGAGCCGGCGTGCGGGCCATCTCTGCGAAGGCGTAGGCAACGGCTTCGAGGCCGCGGTCCTGCGCATGCGGTCCGCCAGCCTGGAATGCCATGGCAAAGGCCTGTCCCGTCGTGTGCATGACGGCATTGGCGATTTCGAAGCTGATGCGATTGAGGCGGGCCAGAACTTCGAGGCAGATGCCGACGCGGGTCTTGACCGCCGCATCCGCCCATGCGGGTGCCGCAGCCTGCGAGGCGGCGATCAGCGTGTCTGCAGCTGCGGCCGGATAGGTGATTGCGAGCGTCGGGCCAAATGGCGAGACTTCCGCGCCGACCTTCGCCGTCTCGGGATGGCCAGGCAAGGCAAAAGGCTTGCCGAGCCGGGCATTGTAGGATGCCAGGCCATCGTCCTTGGCGGTTTCGCCATAGATCTTGCCGCTCGGGATTTCAGGATAGGCCGACCAATAGCCGCGTTCCTGCGCAGCCTTCAGGGCTGCGGCAAGGGTTGGCTGGTGGCGGTCGAAAAGGGCATCCATTCACATGTTCCTCTCATGCTGTGGATTTATAATTGACCGGCCGGTCGGTTTATGCAAGAGTTTTTTCATGAACCGCCCGATCCTGGCGGAACTGGAGGAAACATGTCCGAATCCGACACCGTCCAATCGGCATTTGCCGATGGCGTCCTTACGTTGACGCTCAACCGTCCAGACAAGCTCAACGCCTTCAATGAAGAAATGCACCTGGCGCTCAGGGCAGGCTTCGAACGTGCGCATCGGGATGCATCCGTTCGCGCTGTGCTTCTGACCGGCGCCGGTCGCGGCTTCTGCGCGGGGCAGGACCTCGGCGACCGCGATCCGCGCAAGGGTGGGGCGGCCCCCGACCTTGGACGCACGATCGAGCTTTTCTACAATCCGCTGATCCGGCTGATCAGGACACTGGAAAAGCCCGTCATCTGTGCCGTCAACGGCGTTGCGGCGGGTGCGGGCGCCAATATCGCGCTTGCATGCGATATCACTCTGGCGGCTCGCTCGGCGCGTTTCATTCAGGCTTTCGCCAAGATCGGCCTCGTACCCGATTCCGGCGGCACCTGGAGCCTGCCACGGCTGCTTGGCGAAGCGCGCGCCAAGGCGCTGGCACTGACCGCGGAGCCGCTCGACGCAGAAACGGCGGCAAGCTGGGGGCTGATCTGGAAGACGGTCGACGATGCGGCACTCCTCGATGAAGCCAGGACCCTTGCCACAAAACTCGCTGCCGGACCGACAAAGGGTCTCGGCATGACCAAGCGCGCGATCCAGGCAGCGGCAACCAATTCGCTCGATGAGCAGCTTGAGCTTGAACGCGACCTGCAGCGCGAAGCTGGACGCAGTGCCGACTATGCCGAGGGCGTCGCCGCCTTCCTGGAAAAGCGCAAGCCGGAGTTCAAGGGACAATGACCGACAGGATCATTCTCACGGCCCAGGAGCTTGCGAACGCCTGCGCAGACGCCATGTGGCGCGACGACAATGCCTCCCGTCGCCTTGGCATGGCGATGGAACGTGTGGCACCCGGCATGGCGGTCATTTCGATGGTCATCAAGCCGGAGATGACCAACGGCCATGGGACCTGCCACGGCGGATACATCTTCACGCTGGCCGATTCCGCCTTCGCCTTTGCCTGCAATACCTACAATCAGCGGGCCGTCGCGCAGCATTGCTCGGTTACCTACATTGCACCGGCCTTTGCCGGCGATCGCTTGACGGCAACCGCGCGGGAGGTTTCACGGCGCGGACGTGGCGGCATTTACGATATCAACGTGACCAATCAGAACGGCGAGCACATTGCCGAGTTCCGTGGCCATTCGCGCACCGTCAAGGGCACCCTTTTGCCGGAAGAGGCGTAAAGCCGCCGGTCATTCATCTCGGAGGAGAGACAGACATGGAAGACCTTTCACCCCGCCCTGGCGACCTCGACGCGATTGAAACAGCATCGCGTGACGAGATTGCAGCACTTCAGCTTGACCGGATGAAATGGTCACTGAGCCATGCCTATGAGAATTCGCCCTTCTACCGTGCGCGTTTCGACGAAGCGGGCGTCCATCCCTCGGATCTGAAGTCGCTGGCCGATCTCGCAAAGTTCCCCTTCACGACCAAGAAGGATCTTCGCGATACCTATCCCTTTGGCATGTTTGCCGTGCCGCGCGAGAAGCTGACGCGCATCCATGGATCTTCGGGCACCACAGGCAAGCCGACGGTCGTCGGCTATACGCAGAAGGACATCGACGTCTGGGCGGATATGGTGGCGCGCTCGATCCGTGCTGCCGGTGGCCGGCCCGGAGACATGGTCCACGTCGCCTACGGCTACGGGCTCTTCACGGGTGGCCTTGGCGCCCACTACGGCGCCGAACGGCTTGGCTGTACCGTCGTGCCGATGTCGGGCGGCATGACAGAGCGTCAGGTCACGTTGATACAGGATTTCCGGCCGCGCATCATCATGGTGACGCCATCCTATATGCTTTCGATCCTCGACGAGTTCCACAGACAGGGCATCGACCCGCGCGAGAGCTCGCTGGCGGTCGGCATCTTCGGCGCCGAACCCTGGACGAACGCGATGCGCCAGGAAATCGAGCAGTCGTTCGACATGCATGCGGTCGATATCTATGGCCTCTCCGAAGTCATGGGTCCCGGCGTTGCCAGTGAGTGCGTCGAGACCAAGGACGGGCTGCACATCTGGGAAGACCATTTCTATCCTGAAATCATCGACCCGGCGACGGGCGAGGTCCTTCCCGATGGCGAAATGGGCGAGCTTGTCTTCACGACGCTGACGAAGGAAGGCCTGCCGATCATCCGCTACCGCACGCGCGACCTGACGCGTCTGCTGCCCGGCACGGCCCGCTCCATGCGCCGCATCGAAAAGATTACCGGCCGCTCCGACGACATGATGATCCTTCGCGGTGTCAACGTCTTCCCGACCCAGATCGAGGAGCAGATTCTGAAGTGTCAGGGGCTTGCTCCGCATTTCCAGATCGAGCTCAGCCGCGCCGGCCGCATGGACCAGATGACGGTTCACGTCGAGTGCACGCCCGAGGCTGCGGACGAAATTGCACGCGCGTCCTCGGCAAAATCCCTTGCCCACTACATCAAGAGTGTCGTTGGTGTTACCACGAAGATCGAGATTCGCGACCCGGGTGGAGTCGCACGATCCGAGGGCAAGGCCAAGCGGGTCGTCGACAACAGGCCAAAGGAATAAGGCTACTGCTTCCCGGCGTGATGATCATTCCGGGAAGCGCAAATCACGAGCCCTTCGGCTCATCGCGTGGGGGCGCGGAGGAAAAACAGGAACGCAGGATAATATGGCACGAACGCGCGCGATCGATTTTGAAGAGAAACAACGCAGCCTCTTGAGCAGCGCCGCTGCCGTCTTTGCGGAAATGGGAATGGAGAAAGCCTCCATGGCCCACATTGCCTCGCGCAGCAATGTTTCCAAAGCCCTCCTCTATCACTATTACCCGAGCAAGGACGCGTTGATTTTCGATATCATCCGCAACCATCTCGAGGAACTGGAAGCTGCGGTTGCGGCCGCAGACGAACCCAGTGTGACGCCTCAGGAGCGACTTCGGCTGCTGGTCCGGCAAGTCCTTGAGAATTATCGCGATGCGGACAACGAGCACAAGGTGCAGCTGAACGGCACGAGTGCGCTGTCGCAAGAACAGCTGGACGAGTTGCGCGCCATCGAGCGCCGGATCGTCAAGCGCTTCTCCAATACCATCATCGAGATCAACCCCGACCTCAACGCCAGCAAGCCTCTGCTGATGCCAGTGACGATGTCGCTCTTCGGCATGATGAACTGGGTCTACATGTGGTTTCGCCCAGGCGGCCAGGTCAGCCGTGACGAGTATGCAGATATCGCCACGACCCTGATCCTCGAGGGCGTCAAGGCGGTCCGCTAGGGCCCGCGGCGTTTCGCCTATTGCGCTTCGATCGCGCATAAGGCCCCTTGAGATGATCATGACCGGCGGGCCGAGCCTGAAGCTTGATCATTTCGGTTTGGTAGCCATGAGATTGCCGAACTCCATCGGAAAGGGGAACAGGATCGTCGAGCTCTTCTCGCTTGCGATGACGTTCAAGGTGTTCAGATAGCGCAGCTGCATGGCCTCTGGCTGCCTGGCAAGCACTTGGGCCGCTTCGAGGAGCTTTGCAGCGGCCTGCTGTTCACCCTCGGCATTGATGACTTTTGCGCGGCGCTCGCGCTCGGCTTCCGCCTGGCGGGCAATCGCGCGGATCATCGATTCGTTGATGTCGACATGCTTGATCTCGACAGTGGCGACCTTGATGCCCCAGGCATCCGTCTGAGCGTCAAGGATTTCCTGAATGTCCAGGTTGAGCCGGTCACGTTCCGCCAGCATCTCGTCTAGGTCATGCTTGCCGAGGACCGAGCGCAATGTCGTCTGGGCAAGCTGGCTTGTCGCCATCATGAAGTCCTCGACCTGTATCGTCGACTTTCCGGGATCAATGACCCTGAAGTAGATCACCGCGCTGACACGGACCGAGACATTGTCATGAGAAATGACATCCTGGCTCGGCACATCGAGTACCCGCGTGCGCAAGTCGACCCGGATCATTTGCTGGACGTAGGGGATCAGGAGTATCAGGCCGGGTCCCTTGACGCCTGTGAAGCGGCCAAGCGTGAAAACGACGCCGCGTTCGTATTCCCGCAGGATCTTGATCGCGGATGCAATGATCACGAGCAAGATAAGGATCGCGACAAGATAAAAGGCAAGATCTGTAAACATAGCCATGACGTTCTCCTGCTCTCTTAAGGCCGCTAGCTCTTGTCGGGGCGTCTCTCGACCTCGAGCGTCAGACCGTTGCGGGCGATCACCTCGACAGCGTCCCCGGCGGCGAGCGCCTCGGTGGAAATCGCCTTCCAGCGCTCGCCATGCGTGATGACATAGCCTGTAGGCCCGGCCCAACTCTCGACCTGGCCTGAAATACCGATCATCTGCTCAGCGCCCGTCGCGACCTCACGCCACCGCGAGGCAAATGCCAGGCGTGCAACGAGGAGGCTGAAAGCGAGGCAAGCAAGGGCGATTGCGCCAAGTACAGGGCGCGAAACCTGAAGGCCCGGCATATCCGTATCAAACAGAATGGTTGCGCCGAGGATTATGGCTACCCCGCCGCCGATGCCCAGAGCGCCGAAGCTTGGCGAATGCATTTCGGCCACCGTCAATCCGACGCCGAGGATAATGAGCCCGATGCCGGCAAAACTCACCGGAAGCAATGCCAGGGCATAGAGACCAAGAAGGAGTGAGATGCCGCCGATCGTTCCGGGAAACATCGTCCCGGGCGCAAGAAACTCGAAGATAAGGCCATAGATACCAACCATCATCAGGATGATTGCGATGTTTGGATCGGTAATCACCGAAAGCAGGCGTGTTCGCCAGTCCGGCTCGAATTCCTGTACCGTCAAACCGGCGGTATCAATTCGCATGTCTGTCTGACCGACCCGCACCACGCGCCCCTGTGCCTGCGCAAGGAGATCGTTGACATCCACTGCCGTGAAATCAATGACATGTTCGCGCACGGCTGCGGTCGATGAAAGGCTCGCGCCTTCCCGCACGGCCCGCTCTGCCCAGTCGGCGTTGCGATTGCGCAATTCCGCAAGCCCGCGAATATACGCCACCGCGTCGTTGATGATCTTCTTTTCGCTGGCACTGGCTGGAGGCTCGACTTGCTTGTCATTTTGCTTGTCCGGTTCTTTCCCGGGTTTTGCATCGCCGCCAAAAGGGTTTACGCCGAGCGCGATCGGTGTGGCTGCTCCCAGATTCGTGCCTGGCGCCATCGCCGCAATGTGGCTTGCATAGAGAATATAGGTGCCGGCGCTGGCAGCCCTTGCGCCGCTCGGTGCGACGAAGCCGGCGACTGGGACGGGCGAGGCAAGGATGGCGCGAATGATGTCCCGCATGGACGTGTCGAGGCCACCGGGTGTGTCCATCTCAAGGATAATCAGGCTGGCATGTCCGCCGGCACGCTGAAGGCCCCGTATGACATAATCTGCCGTTGCAGGTCCGATGGCGCCGTTCACCTTGAGGACGACCGCAGCGCGATTGGATTGCGCCGACGCCGACAGCGTGAAGATGCCTGGAGCTAAGAGCAGCAAGAACAACGAGATCAGGATTGGCGGCACCCACCGCCAACGCTTCAAGCTCAGCGCTACCACATGCGGAACGCTCATGATTTTCCAGTATATCCCAGAAATCACAAAGAGCCAGAAATCACAAAGAGAGAGAAAAGCGTCGCAGTCCGGGGCAAACAGCTTGAATGTCTTCGAGGGTATCGAGGATCGTTTTGTTTAAGGCGGTCGCGAGGCTGGGAGTGCGATCGAGCATCCGGATCAAAAGCAGGTAATGCGCTGGCAGCGAAACTTGTGCAGCTGGCGACCAGTTTGCGGCGTCGATAGCGGGGAATGCCGGTCGGACGATGCCGCCTGAGGAACTCTTTCCCAGAGGCAGTGGTGGCGGATATTGATAATTAGGCCTCGTGAGAAAAAAAGGCTCGGCTCCCGGTCCGCGCCTTTCTCTGTTTCAAGCCGCTTCGAGAACCGAAACGACGATGGTTTTGCCGAGCGCCTGCATCGCATCCTGCAGCTGACCAAGCTTGGAATGATGGTCAGGATCCAAGATCCGTCTGGCTTCATTTTCGGTCTTGCCGAGGCGGCGGGCCAGTTCTCGCTTCGAGATATTCGCCTCGTTGAAGGCTTCTATCACTGCGAGCTTGATCGCATCCTCGGCTTGTACCACACGCGATACCCGGATCTTAAGGACCTCGATTTTCAAGGGTATCCGGATGCGCAAAACTTCCCGATCGGGGTGATTTCTATGCCTTCGGACATGCGCTTCCCGATCGGTAAGGATTGCGTTGATCTAACGAAATCTTCCTGTACGGTAAGCCACCTCAGGAGATGCTCGATGTTCAGGTTCGCACGCGATTTCGGCGCCGCCATCCGGGAAAATCGGAAGGCGCTTGGCTGGACACAGACCGAGCTTGCCGCCCGGTCCGGCACCGGCGAGCGCTTCATCGTCGAGCTCGAATCCGGCAAGCCAAGCTGCCAGCTTGAAAAGACCTTGATCGTGGCGCGCACTGTCGGCATCGAGATCGGCGATCTCAGGACAGCCCAAGCCGCCCCGGCCTCGCCTGACGATGACCTGGACTTCCTGCCGACCTTCGGTGACGGTCGATGACGACGATCTTCTACGAAGCCCTCCCGTCGCCCACCTGACCTTCGATGGCGACTGGCGACTGGACTATGACCCGAGCTGGGAAGCGCGCCGCTCGGCCTTCCCAGTGTCGCTGACCATGTCGCTCCGTTCAGGCCCAGTCGGTGTTGAACGGCTCCTGCCCTGGCTTGCATATCTGCTCCCGGAAACGCACCTCGCCGAAATCGGCCAGCGGCTGAAGGTCTCGCCCCAGGACATCGTTGGTCTGCTCAGCCACATCGGGCGGGACACGGCGGGTGCATTGTCGATTGGTGCGCCCCGTAAGCCGGGCATTCATCTGCAGCCCGTGCCGGATGCGACGACACTGGAGCGCATCCTGGACGAACTGCCGATTCTTCCGAAAATGAGACGGTACGGTCGCTGTTGCGGCAAGAGACTGTAATGGGGTCGTCAGCCGACTATCACCTATCAAAGGATAGCTCCAGGAGGGAAACCAAGGACTATCCCGGCACTCTCGTCTTGGACTTCGTGGTGCGCTGGGGTAACGTCCGCGCGACACAAATCATCAAAGACCCATGGCAGCCAAGACGACACTTAATGCGAAGAACCTTGAAGCTCTCGGCGTACAACGCCTCGCCGAGCTTCTCATGGAAATCAGCACCGGCAGCGCTGCGCACAAGCGTCGGCTTCGTATGGAGCTTGCTGGCAACCATAGCAGCGCCGAAGTTGCCAGGGAGGTTCGCAAGAGGCTTTCCAGCATTGCACGCGCCAAGACCTTCGTTGATTGGCGAAAGGTGAAGGCGACCAGGACCGACCTGGAGACCCAGCGCAAGTCGATCGTCGAAACCGTCGCGCCCAACGATCCCGCAGGAGCGTTTGAGCTAATCTGGCAGTTTTTAGCGGTTGCGGATCCTCTATTTCAGCGATCGGACGATGGCAGCGGCTCGTTGATCCAGAGCTTCCATCAAGCCTGCACCGACGCCGGCGCGATCGCCAAGGCGGCGAATATCGATGCCGATGTCCTGGCCGAGAAGATATTCAAGGCAGTTCAAAGCAATGATTACGGCCAGTTCGACCGGCTGATTACTGCAATGGTGGCGGCGCTGGCGAATGAAGGATTGGAGCGTCTCAAGGCTCTCTTTGTCGGCTGGTCGAACGAGCCCAAGGAGAAGCCGGCCAAGAAAGATCAGAAGGTCATCGGCTGGAGCAGCGCTGGCCCGATCTACGAGGACGAGGTTTACGGCAATCACCAGGATCTGACCATTCGTATCGCGCTGCAGGAAATAGCCGACGCCCAGGGTGATGTGGATGCCTATATTGCGCAGCAGCCGGAAAGGACACATGGAGCGCCGATGGTCGCGGCTGACATCGCCAACCGTCTGGTCTCGGCGGGACGGGCTGAGGAAGCACTGAAAGCCCTCGAGAAGGTTGATGCGAAAGGCCGGGCGGATGTCCCCTTCGAATGGCAGCTTGCCCGCGCCGAGGCACTGGAAGTCCTGGGGCGCAACGACGAAGCCCAGGCGTTTCGCTGGGAGTGCTTCGAGCAGTCCCTGAACGACGGCCACCTGCGCGCCTATGCGCGCCGCCTGCCGGACTTCGACGATCTGGAAGCGGAGGAGAGGGCGTTCGCCTACGCCCAAGCGTTCCCGGACGTTCATCGCGCTCTCTACTTCTTCCTGCGCTGGCCTTCATTGGCGGAAGCGTCAAAGCTCGTTACGAAGCGGGCGGCGGAACTGGATGGCGACCTCTATGAGTTGATGACGCCGGCTGCGGAAGCGCTTTCGACGAAACAACCACTGGCCGCGACGATCGTGCTGCGATCAATGATCGACTTTACTTTGGAGAGCGGCCGATCGAGCCGTTACAAGCACGCGGCACGACACCTTGCAGAATGCCGGTCCCTGGCGAGTCAGATCGAGGATTTCGGCAGCGTTCGGCCACATGAGGTGTATATGGTGGACATCAAGCGCGACTACGGAAGGAAGTCGGGATTTTGGAGCCTGGTGTCGTGAGTATTGCGCTCATGTTGGCCAATGTCTTCTGAGCTTCCTCATGGTGGCGATCCAACGGATGGTGTCGATCACGCATAGGACGCATCTGGAAGGGTGCCAAGGATTATCCCGGCGCAGTAAGCGAAATCAATGTCTTGCCCGCTGCCAAAGACAATCCTAAAAGCTTCTGACACTCGAGTATCCGTCGCCCTTTTTGGGTGAAGCGTGCTTTGCCTCAATCGCCGAATTTCAGACGTTCCAGGATCAATGGATCATATTCGGGTGCCTGGATCCGTCGCCGGTCTTCCTCCGGCTCGCTAAGCGGTTCGGCTGGTTGAAGCTTTTCCCTGGCCTCCAGGGCGAGGCGTTGGTAAACGCCAGTGCCCTGGCGCTTCCAGGCGATTTCCTTTTCACTGAGCTCGCGGATGACCCTGGCCGGCGAGCCGACCGCCAGGCTGTTTGCCGGGATGTCGGCCCCTGCCTTGACGAAAGCCATGGCGGCAACGATCGAATTTTCGCCGATGACAGCCTCGTCCATGACGACCGCATTCATCCCCACCATGGCATTGCGACCGATCCGGCAGCCGTGCAGCACGGCGCCGTGCCCGATGTGGCCTTCCTCGCCGATCACCACCTCGACATTGGGGAAACTGTGCACGACGCAGGTCTCCTGGACGTTCGAACCGCGTTCCATGACAATGCGCCCGAAATCCCCGCGCAGCACGGCGCAAGGCCCGACATAGCAGGCTGGTCCGATGATGACGTCGCCGATGATCACCGCGGCCGGATGGACGAAGGCCGCCGGATGGATCACAGGCACGACGCCATCATAGGAATAGACCATAGCCATCTGATCAGTCCCTTGTCTTAGTCTCTTGTCTTAGTCTCTCGTCTTGGCGACCATCGTCAAGACATCGTATTGGGCGACCGTCGCACCGTTCTGATTGGTCACATTGCAGTCCCAGCGCACTTCGCCGTGCTCGGCGCCGATGCGCGGATTGATCTCCTTGCAGGTCAATTTCACCTGCAACGTATCGCCCGGATTGACCGGCGTGAGGAAGCGCAGGTTGTCGACGCCGTAATTGGCGAGAACCGGGCCGGGGGCCGGGTCGACGAAGAGGCCGGCAGCAAATGAGACGATCAGGTAGCCATGGGCAACGCGACCATCGAAGAACGGATTGGCGCGGGCGGCTTCCTCGTCCATATGGGCGTAGAAGGTGTCGCCGGTGAAGTTGGCGAAGTGCTCGATATCCTCAAGCGTGACGGTGCGTGTTCCGGTGACAAGCTGGTCGCCGATTTCAAGTTCGGCGAGCGACTTGCGGAAGGGATGTTCGCCATCCTTGCGGACCTCGGCATCCGCAACCCAGCGGCCGGTGACCGCCGAAAGAAGCGTTGGCGAGCCTTGGACCGCGGTGCGCTGCATGTAATGCTTGACCCCACGAAGTCCGCCCAACTCCTCGCCGCCGCCGGCGCGTCCCGGGCCGCCGTGCACGAGACCCGGCAGCGGTGAGCCATGGCCGGTCGAGGTCTTGGCGCTGACACGATTGCCGATCAGCACGCGGCCGTGGAAGGGCGCCATGCCGAGAACAACCTCTTCGGCAAAGGCCGGATCATTGGTGAAGACCGACGATACCAGGCTTCCCTTGCCGCGACGGGCAAGGTCGACAGCCTCCTCGGCGCTGTCATAGGGCATGACCGTGCTGACCGGGCCGAAGGCTTCGACGTCGTGAACAGCCCGGGCGTCCCAAGGCTTGTCGCAGTATAGCAGCACTGGATTGAGGAAGGCTCCAGCCTCAGCGTCTCCGGAGACAACGCGGGGATTGTCCGGATCACCGGCAACGATCTCGGCATCGGCAAGAAGATCGCGGATGCGGGCGCGGACCTCGTCGCGCTGGGCAAGGCTTGCGAGCGGGCCCATGCGGACGTTTTCATCGGCGGCATTGCCGAGCGCCGTCTTGCCAAGACGATCGCCAAGAGCGGCGACAAGAGCGTCGCAATAGGCGCGGGGTGCGATGACACGACGGATCGCCGTGCACTTCTGGCCGGCCTTCGCCGTCATCTCGCGGGAGACTTCCTTGACGAAAAGGTCGAACTCCTCGGTGCCAGGGGCCGCATCGAGACCGAGGACAGAGGCATTGAGACTGTCGGCCTCCATGGTGAAGCGGACCGAATTCTCGATGATCGCCGGATGCGTCTTCAGCTTGCGGCCGGTCCAGGCCGAACCGGTAAAGGTGACGGCATCCTGTCCGTCGACATGATCAAGAAGATCGCCGACGGAACCGCAGACAAGTTGCACGGCGCCTTCGGGAAGCAGGCCCGTCTCGACCATGCGGCGCACGACCAGTTCGGTCAGATAGGCCGTCTGGCTCGCCGGCTTGACGATAGCCGGCATGCCGGCAAGCAGGGTCGGCGCCAGCTTTTCCAGCATGCCCCAGACCGGAAAGTTGAAGGCATTGATGTGAATGGCGACGCCCTGCAGCGGCGACAGGATGTGCCGGGCGGCAAACGTGCCGTCGCGCGACAGGTTTTCCACGTCGCCGTCAACGAGCACGCGCGTATTCGGCAACTCGCGCCGTCCCTTTGAGGCATAGGACAAGAGAGTGCCAATGCCGCCATCGATATCGATCCAGCTGTCTGCCTTGGTCGCACCGGTGGCCGAGGAAAGGGCGTAGAATTCTTCCTTCCTCTCCATCAGCGCCTGGCCAAGTGCCTTCAGCATGGCGGCACGCTCATGAAACGACATTCGACGCAGGGCCGGGCCAGCCATCTTACGGCCGTAGGCCAGAGATGCGGCGAAGTCGACACCGGTGGAATCGATCAATGCAACCGGTACGCCTGTCGAAGCGTCGAGGAGTTCGGCGCCATCCTTCGTGCCGGGAACCCAGCGGCCATAAACATAGCTTTCGAGGCGGCGCGGCGGGTTTACCAGGACGTTCATCGTCTTATCCTTCCGGTCAGTTCAGATTGCGCGCAGCAAGCTGCGCATCAACGGCCGCCTGCCATTCGGATAGCAGCGCCTCGTTTGGTGTGTGGCGAAGGCCGAAGCGAGCCAGCGTTTCGTAGCGCGCCGAGCCGGAGAGCCCGAAGCTTGCCGCAACGCGCGGGCGCCAATAGGCGATTGCCTTGCGCGCTGCCGTTGCTCCGTCTTCAGTTTCGGCAATTTTCTTCAGTCCCTCGATGCCGAGTTCGGTGTGATGCGCCTCACTGGGTAGAATGGCGCGGAACACTTCGGCAAGTGGCTGGTAGGAAACGCGGGCAAGCTCGCGCAGCTGGATGGTGCTTGCGGTGCCCATCAGCACGTTCATGACAACCGCGTCGATCCAGCCATGCAGGGGATAGTGGAAGACCGAAAGGCGCATGTCGCCGCCCTGACGCGCCGCGCCGATATCGGCGTCGCGCCCCAGCCGGGCGTCCCAGGGATGATGGACGGCGTAACGGCCGGTGTCGGCGCCAAAGCTGCCCATGATCTCGAGGACCCGACCGGCATGGTCGGTTTTTTCAAGCACGATCTTGGCAGAGGCGATGCGCTCCTTGATCCCGGGCGCGTCGTTGATCGTGTCGGCAAAGCCGGCTGCACCCGCAAGCTCGCTATCGACGAAACTTGCCATCAGGCGCAAAAGCTCGCCGCGATAGCGTGGGGTCACATTGTCAGGCGACGTCAGCACGCCACCCTTCAGCAGGTATTCCTCGATCGGCATCGTATCGGACATGGGTTATTCCTCCCTCGCTTTCGCGCCTTATTGATCGTAGCTGACCACGACCCGGTCGCTCAGCGGATAACATTGGCAGGTCAGAACATAGCCCTGGCGCACTTCGTAATCCTCGAGCGCATGGTTGACCTCCATCTCGGTCTCGCCCTCGATCACCTTGGCCCGACACGTGGAACAGACACCTGCCTTGCAGGCGTAGGGCGCGTCCATGTTGTTTTCGAGCGCGGCTTCGAGCAGGGTTTGCCCTTGCTTCGGCATCTTGAAGACACGGGTTGCACCGTCGAGGGTGACGGTTGCCTCGCACGCCGCGTGGCGATCCGCAGAGGCAGCGCTTTCGCTCTTGCGGCGCGCCCGGCCTGGCTGCGAGGACGCAAAGAGCTCGAACTTGATCTGCTCTTCGCGCATTCCGTGGTCGCGAAGGGCAGCGGCGATCGTCAACATCATCGGTTCCGGACCGCAGATGAAAGCGGTGTCGACGGATTTCAGGTCGATCCAGTGCCTGAACAATGCTGCGCACTTTTCGGTATCAATGCGCCCCGTGAAGAGGTCGATATCCTGGGCTTCGCTTTCCAGCACGTGCAGGATGGACAGGCGACCGAGATAGCTATTCTTCAGATCGTCCAGCTCCTCGCGGAACATGATCGAGCTGATCTGCCGGTTTGCGTAGACGAGCGTGAAGCGCGAATGGGGCTCACGCGCCAAGGTGGTCTTGATGATGGAGAGCACCGGCGTGATGCCGCTGCCGGCTGCAAAGCCGATGTAGTTCTTGGAAACTTCGGGCTCGATCGCCGTGAAGAACGCGCCCATCGGCGGCATCGCTTCCATCGTGTCGCCAATCTTGAGCTCTTCATTGGCCCAGGTCGAAAAGCAGCCGCCGTCGACCCGCTTGATGCCGACCCTCAAGATACCTTCGTCGCGCCCGGCACAGATCGAGTAGGAGCGGCGCAGTTCCTCGCCATCGAACTTGCGCCGAAACGTCAGATACTGCCCTTGCGTGAAATCGAACGCACCGCGATCCTCGTCCAGCGGAGCAAGGGTGACGACCACGGCATCGCGCGTCTCGCGCTTGACGTCGGTGACCTGAAGGGAATGGAAACGTGCCATATTGCGGACCTCACTAGGCAAAGGGTCAGATGCACTTGAAATAATCGAATGGTTCCAGACAGTCGGTGCAGCGATAGCTCGCCTTGCAGGGCGTCGAGCCGAACTGGCTGATCTTTTCGGTGTTTGCCGATCCGCAGCGCGGACAGGCGATCGTCAGATTGGAGCGACCAGAGAGCCGATCGACGCGCTGGCGCAGGATCCCGTCGATCGCGGTGCCATCGACAGGCGGCGCAATGCCATAGGCCCTGAGCTTTTCGCGACCTGCGGCACTGATCCAGTCCGTCGTCCAGGCCGGCGAAAGCTGGCGTTCCAGCCGCAGCTTTTCGATGCCTTTCTCATGCAGCGCCCGCTCGATATCGAGATTGATGATCGCGGTTGCCGGACAGCCCGAATAGGTCGGCGTTACCGTCACAACCAGCGTGTCGTCATCGAAGGCGACATCCCTGATAATGCCGAGATCGACCAGGGAGATCACCGGAATCTCGGGATCCGGAACCTCTGCAAGCCACTGCCAGACGTCTGATGTCGAAGGCAAAGTTACGGCCGTCATGACCGCCTCCTTCCGTTACCAGGTCGCGCCCGGATAAGCGCGCTGCAGGAATTGCAGATCGGCCAGGATGAAGCCCATATGTTCGGTATGAAGGCCGCGCTTGCCGCCCTTGTGCATGAAGCCATCGGAAGGCTTCTTGAGCGTTGCCTCGGACAGGGCCTCGCCGACAAGCTCATCCCAGGCGGCCTTCAGGCTTTCCGGTTCCGGTGCAATGCCGGCAGCGACAAGCTCCGCGTCGGACGCATCGCCGATGAAGAGTTCGCCGGTATAGGCCCAGAGATCGTCAAGCGCGTCCTGCATGCGACGATGGCTTTCGGCGGTGCCGTCGCCAAGGCGGATGATCAGATCGCGGCTGCGATCGAGGTGATAGGCAACTTCCTTCGTGGCCTTTTCCGCGATTTCGGCAATGCGCTTGTCGGTAGAACCGCAAAGCGCCTTCAGCATCAGGAAATGCCAGGCGTCGAACAGAAACTGACGCATCAGCGTCTTGCCAAAATCGCCATTCGGACGCTCGACCAGCAGGACGTTGCGGAAGTCGCGGGCATCACGCAGATAAGCGAGATTGTCGGCACTGCGGCCCCGGCCTTCGACTTCGCCAGCAAGGCCGAGCCAGAGTTGTGTCTGGCCGATCAGATCGAGCGCGGTATTGGAAAGCGCAATATCTTCCTCGAGCGCGGGTGAATGCCCGCACCATTCGGAGGCGCGATGACCGAGGATCAGCGCATTGTCGCCCATGCGTGTCAGAAACTCGAAAAGTGCCGCCTGGCTGACGGCCGTGTTGGAGGCAGCACTCATCACATATGCCCCACTTCTTCGGGAACGTCGAAGAACGTCGGATGACGATAGACCTTCGAATTCGAAGGATCAAAGAGTGGTCCCTTGTCCGAAGGCGCGCTGGCCGTGATATCGCTCGAACGCACCACCCAGATGCTCACGCCTTCGTTTCGGCGGGTGTAGACATCACGTGCGTTGTTGACGGCCATTTCGGCATCGGGCGCATGCAGGCTGCCGACATGCCGGTGATTGAGGCCGTGCTGGCCGCGGATGAAGACTTCCCAAAGAGGCCATTCGCTGGACATGGACATTTCTCCCGTCTTGCGTTTCTCACGGGCCGTGGCCCGGAAATCGCGTATTGTTAAGACTTGCGACTGCTTGGAGCGGACGCCGAGGCGTCCGGACGCATTATTCGGCTGCGGTGCGCTGAGCTGCGCGACGCGATGTCATCTTCTCGGCGTGGGCAACGAGACCATCCCGGAACCAGGCGCCATCGTTCCATGCTTTCTGCCGGGCGCCGAGGCGTTCGGCGTTGCACGGGCCGTTGCCGGCGATGACGGCGAAGAACTCGGTCCAGTCGGGCTCACCGAAATCGTAGCCGCCCTTTTCCTCGTTCCACTTCAGATCCGGGTCCGGAACCGTCAGGCCGAGATATTCCGCCTGCGGCACGGTCTGGTCGACGAACTTCTGGCGCAGCTCGTCATTCGAATTCTGCTTGATCTTCCAGGACATGGACTGGGCCGAATGCACGGATGCGTCGTCTGACGGGCCAAACATCATCAGCGATGGCCACCACCAGCGGTTCAAGGCGTCCTGGACCATTTCCTTCTGGGCGGGCGTGCCCTTGACCATCTTCATCAGAATGTCGAAGCCCTGGCGCTGATGGAAGCTTTCTTCCTTGCAGATGCGGACCATGGCGCGGGCGTACGGCCCGTAGGAACAGCGTTGCAGCGGCACCTGGTTCATGATCGCCGCGCCATCGACCAGCCAGCCGATCGCACCGATGTCGGCCCAGCTCAGCGTCGGGTAGTTGAAGATCGAGGAGTATTTCGCCTTGCCACTGTGCAGCTGCTCGTACATCTCGTCCCTGGTGATGCCGAGCGTTTCGGCCGCACAGTAGAGGTAGAGCCCATGTCCTGCTTCGTCCTGAACCTTGGCGAGCAGGATCGCCTTGCGCTCGAGCGTCGGGGCACGGGTGATCCAGTTGCCTTCGGGCAGTTGGCCGACGATTTCGGAATGCGCATGCTGGCTGATCTGGCGCATCAGTGTCTTGCGATAGCCTTCGGGCATCCATTCCTTCGGCTCGATCTTCTGACCGGCGTCGATGCGCTCCTGAAATGCGCGTTCGACCGGATCCATTTCATCGAGCGTCTTGACGCGGGCGCTGTCGGTCTTGACCATCTGTGCGTACATGGTTCGTCTCCTTTGCCTTGGCGCGTCAGACGCGCTCGAGAATGATCGCGATGCCCTGGCCGACGCCGATGCACATGGTGCAAAGCGCGTAGCGACCGCCCTGGCGATGCAATTGGTAGGTTGCCGTCGTGACCAGCCGGGCACCGCTCATGCCGAGCGGATGGCCCATCGCGATGGCGCCGCCATTCGGATTGACATGGGGCGCATCATCGGGGAGGTCCAGATCGCGCAACACGGCGAGCGCCTGGGCGGCGAAAGCCTCGTTCAACTCGATCACGTCCATCTGGCCGATCGAAAGACCGGCGCGCTCGAGTACCCGCCGCGCGGCCGGTGCCGGGCCAACGCCCATGATGCGCGGTTCGACGCCGGCTGCCGCCATTGCCACGATACGCGCCTTCGGCGTCAGCCCTTGTGCCTTCGCGGCCGCTTCGCTTGCAACGACAAGAGCGGCTGCACCGTCATTGACGCCCGATGCATTGCCGGCCGTAACACTAAGATCAGGGCCATTGACGCCCTTCAATCTGGAAAGCTGGTCGATCGTCGTGCCTGGACGCGGGTGCTCGTCGCGATCGACAATGATGGGGTCGCCCTTCTTTTGCGCGACCTTGACGGCGACCAGTTCGTCGGCGAAGAGGCCGGCCTCCTGAGCAGCCGCCCAGCGGGCCTGGCTGCGGGCCGCGAAGGCGTCCTGATCGGAGCGGCTGACGCCGAAATCGGCTGCCACATTGTCGGCCGTCTGAGGCATCGAATCGACGCCGAACCCTGCCTTCATCTTCGGATTGACGAAGCGCCAGCCGATCGTCGTGTCGTAGATGGCGTTGGCGCGGGAAAAGGCGCTGTCTGCCTTCGGCATGACGAAAGGCGCCCGGCTCATGCTTTCAACGCCGCCGGCAATCACCAGGTCACAGTCGCCGGCGCGGATTGCTCTTGCTGCCATGCCGACGGCATCCATGCCGGAGCCGCACAGGCGGTTGACGGTTGTTGCAGGGACACTGATCGGCATGCCCGACAAGAGCACTGCCATGCGGCCGACATTGCGATTGTCTTCGCCCGCCTGGTTGGCGCAGCCATAGATCAGATCATCGACCTTGCTCCAGTCGACGTCAGGATTGCGTTCCATCAGAGCAGTGAGGGGGAGGGCGGCCAGATCGTCTGCGCGAACCGTTGCCAGCGCGCCGCCATAGCGACCGATGGGTGTGCGAACGGCATCACAGATGAATGCTTCCGACATGCGCGATTTCCTCCTGCTCTCGCAAAGCCGATCAATTCAGTATTGATTAACCGACCGATCGGTCATGTTATTAGCATGCGATATGTCACAGAGCAATGCATTTTTGTGGAAAGTTTGTGATATTTAATATTCTGCAGGAAAAACCTTAGCACGAAAGCCGCGCCGGCGGCCGAAAAGCTGTTCGTAAAATTGCTAGAAAGCCTCGTGGGCCAGCATTTCCAGCCGTAGGTCCGTGGCTGCGGTCGCGGCCGGCAACGGACCGGACGCCGTGACGAAGGTGCGGGCCACGTGGGCATCGGCGGCCGGAGAAAGTTGCCTGTAGGCCCGCGCAAACAGCTGCCGCGCAGCCTTTCCCGGCCAGTCGTCGGGGAGTGCGCCTGAGGGCAATCTCGGATCGTGTAGACGAACGGCGCGGAAGCGATGCACGAGGAGGAGGCGGATGGTCAGCGCCATGGAAGGCGAAAAACTGACGGAGGCAGCCGGGCTGAGCAGAGCGCCGAACTGCGCCAGAAAAACCGCATAGGCTTCCGCATGCACTGTCAGATCCCAGTACTCGGAGGCGAATTCTTGCAGGGCTTTTGGATCTTGTGGCGGTTCTGCGCGGAAAACCAGGGCAGGCACTGTCGCGGTCACCGCCCTTGCCGGGCCGACCGCCAGGCGGTCGTTGAGACGCGCGTGGCCAGCGCGCTTCAGCGCCTGCATGGCGTCTTCGACCGTTGGCCCCGTTACATGGACAAACTGCCATCCGCTCTCCTCGGGAGCAGAAAACAGCACGCGGGCCGCTGCCGCGAACTCGTTGCCGGCCGACCGTGACAGCCGGTAATAGCTGCGCCGTCCTTCTCTTTCTCCCGTAAGCTGGCCGGCGGCAACAAGCCGGGAGACGGCGGTGCGCACCAGCGTCTCGCTGATACCAACGTCGGCGCAGGTCTCGATCAGGTTGCCGATCCAGGCAATGCCGCCGCGCGGCTCGACGACATCGCCGTAGATGGTCACGATGAAGCTCGCCGCCTTCAGCGGGCATTCATCCAGAATGCGTCGAATCAACTCGCTTGCCCGAGCATCTGCCGGATTGGTCGCTGCCGTCACCGATTCCTCCCTGGATGGTGACAGTGCGACTAACATATTGTCGAGGCCGCTGCATCCCCGCTTGACGCGAGGCGCTGAGGCGGAGCCATCAGGCATCCGCTTCCAGGGAGACCCCTGTCGTATCAGGGTTCTCTGATCGCGCTGTCGAGCCCTCGCAAGATGGGATAGAGGAAGTAGGAGATGACGGTGCGACGCCCCACCATGATCTCGGCTGAAACGGTCATGCCGGGAAGCAGTCGCACGGGCTCGTCCGAACCTTTGAGCCTTGGATCTGCAAGCGGTATGCGTGCCTTGAAGTAAGGCGCTGGCGACTGGGTCGCTGCCTCCTGCTGCGATGGGGTGAACGCGTCACGGCTCACCGTCCTGACCGTTCCGGATGCGGTGCCGAACTTCTGGAACGGATAGGCGTCAAATTTGATCCGTGCATCCTTGCCCGCCGTGATACGACCGATATCGCGCGTATTGACGTTGACCTCTGCCTCAAGCGGGACGTTGAGTGGAACAAGCGTCAGGATCGGCTCTGCCTCCCGAACCACCGAGCCAACCGAGCGCGCCGCAAGGTCAAGCACGACGGCATCAGCCGGTGCCGACAAAACCACCATGTCGCGGCGAAGCTCCATCTTCTTCAGTTCTTCGGCTGCAGTGTCGCGTTGGCTGCGCAGGTCGACGAGCTGCTCCATGGCTGCGCGCCTGAAGTCTTCGATAAATGCCTGTCGGTCTGCCTTGAGCTTGGCGAAGGTATGCTCGGCCTCATCGGCCCTTCCCTGGACAGCAGACAGACTGGTCTCGACGTCAAGGCGGGCGTCACGCGACCCCAGAAGCGTTATCAGGGATCCGCTCTCACGATTGTACAGCCGCTCCCTCGCGCCCTCGATCTGAGACAGCGTTTCGCGTCGACTGGTGAGGACTGCCTCCTGGTTTCGGCTCGAAGCAATCGTCGCCGCCTGGGCCGCGATCTGCTGATCGTAGTTCTGCAACTGTGCCATATAATAGGCGCGGCGCTGCCCGAACAGCTGCATCTGAAGCAGCTCGTCGCGTGATCCGCCCGCCGTCTGGGTGTAGTCCGCACCGGCAAGCTCGGCTTCCAGACGCTTCACCTGGGCGTCGAGTGCAACAAATTTTGCCCGCTGCTGATCGGCGTCAGCCTGGCTGAACGTCGCGTCAAGCGTGGCAAGCACCTGGCCTTTCTGCACGATCGCGCCGGCAGTCACATTGATCGTTCGGATGATCGACGTTTCAAGCGGCTGCACGACGATGGTCGGCTCAGTCGTGATCAGCTTGCCCGGGGCAACGACGACCTCGTCGATCGATGACACCGACGCCCAGGTGATGGCCGCTGCAATCATCGCGGTGATGCCGTAGAGCGTCATGCGGGCGACCCTTGGCGGAGCGCGCTCTTCCAGTTCCACGGCGTCCGACTGGAATTCCGCAATCGCTGATGGCAGCGAGCGTCTGAGGGCTGGCTGGGTGACCGGGGCGGTCGTTGGAACAGGCAGGTTCTCTCCTGGTTTTTGAGCGCGCGCGTTCATGCTACCTGCCTCATCTGCTGTGACCAAAGGTGACGATATGTCATGCAGCGTGTGACCAGCTGATCATGCCTGCCGATATCGGCGATCTTGCCGCGTTCGACGACGAGAATGGCATCGGCGTCGACGAGCGTGGAGAGCCGGTGAGACACGATGACTACCGTTCTTCCTGCCGCAATCTGGCTGAGGTTCTGACGAATGATCGTCTCGCTGTCAGGGTCGAGCGCGCTGGTGGCCTCATCGAGAATCAAAAGCTTCGGGTCGGTGATAAGTGCTCTGGCGATTGCCAGGCGCTGTTTCTGACCGCCCGACAGGTTCGAGGCGTTTTCTTCCAGCATCGTGTCGAAACCACGCGGAAGCCGCTCGATGAACTCCTCAGCGCCCGCAATGCGTGCCGCTTCCATGATTTCCTCGATGCTTGCATCGGGCTTTGCCGCCGCGATGTTTTCGCGAACGGTGCCGCGGAAGAGGAAGTTGTCCTGCAGCACGACACCAGTACTCGTCCTCAGATGCACGAGGTCGATCTCGCGGCTGTCATAGCCGTCCATCCGCACGATGCCCTGCTGGTTCTGGTAGAGACCCTGGATCAGCCTGGTGATCGTCGTCTTGCCCGAACCGCTCTTGCCAACGACACCGAAGACGGAGCCGGCCGGAATGCTGAAGGAGACGTCGTCGAGCGCCGGCGGGCCGTCCGGCCCGTAGCGGAACGTCACCTTGTCGAATTCGATGTTGCCTCGAAGGTGCGGGCGGATGCCGCGACCGCGACCGGCCTGTTCCGGGCGCTGGTTCATGATCTCGCCGAGCATGCGCACGGAAAGCGCGACCTCCTGGTATTCGTGTACCATCGTCACGATCTGGACAAGCGGGCCAGAGACGCGACCAGCCAGCATGTTGAATGCAACCAGCGCACCAATCGTCATCGCGCCATTGAAGACATCGAGCGCGCCAAGCCCGATGATGGCGACACTCATCAGCTTCTCAAGCAACCCGGTCATCGATTGAGCGGCCGTCGAGATCTTCTCGACCCGGAACCGGACGGAGATCGATTGCGCCGAATAGTCGTCCCAGGCGCGACGCTGGCGGGGTTCAAGCGCCAGCGACTTGACGGTTCGCATGCCGTGGACGGTTTCAACGAGCAAGGCCTGTCGGTCGCCTTCGGCCTTGTAGAGTGCCTGAAGGCGGCGCTGGAAGGGGCCGACAAGCAGCATGACGACGAGGCCGACAAGGGCTGCGAAGCCGATGACGACGAGCGTCAGCTTGACGCTGTAGAGAAGCAGGATCGGAATGAAGACCAGCAACGATACGCCGTCGAGCAGTGTCAGAAACAAGCGACCGGTCAGAAATTCGCGGATCCTGCCGGTCTGCTGCATATGCTTGACGAGAACGCCTGCCGATGCCTGCTCGAACAAGGCAATGGGAAGATTGAGCAGATGGCCGAACGTGCGCGTCGCAACGCGGATATCGATCCTGTTCGTGGCATAGAGCAACAGGTATCGGCGCAGGAAACTGAAGGCCGCATCGAAGACAAGCGCAATGGCGATGCCGATGGTCAGCACCGTCAGCGTCGCGTAGCTTTGATGGACCAGCACCTTGTCGATGACGAGCTGGAAGAAGATCGGCGTCATCAGGCCAAGGCCGTATAGAACGATGGCGGCAAGAGCGACATCGCGGAAGAAACTGCGCTGCTTGATGATCTCAGGAATGAACCAGCGGAAGCCGAAGGGCTGGTCGGCATCATTGATGCCGAAGTTCCGCTTCATCATCACCACAGATCCACTCCAGGACCGGATGAACTGCTCCTGGTTCAGGAGAATGAAGTCAGGGCGCTCGGCGAGCGGGTCGAGAACCCTGATCTTTGCCTCTTCCTCACCCATGGCGGGGCCGGCAATGACGACCCAGTTGCCGTTTTCGAGTTCCGCCAGAACCGGGAAGGCTTCGCCCAACTGGAGCAGCGATGTCCAGGAGAGCTTGATCTGCCTTGCGCGCAGTCCCGCATCCTTGGCCATGCGCAGCAACTGCCGGATTTCGACCGGGCGTTCGTCGACTGCATAGTCGTGCTGCAGGCGCTCGGGCGACAGATCGACGCCGTGATGGCGTGCAACGAGAGCAAGGCAGTGTAGATTGGTGTGCAAAAACGTACTCATGGCCCACCCGGGTGTCTGGGTTGAAGAAGTGGCGTTGGTCAGTTGAAGTTCGGCGATGCGTTTGCCGAGCTGCCCGACGGCTGGATGATTTCAGCCTTCGCGCTTGATGGCAGATCGTTGATACGGCGCACCGCACCGGCTTCGACCAATCCACCAAGGGCCTTCTGCATCAGGTCGACGGCATTCGCGAAAGCGTCGACCGGCATGATGATCCGCTGGCGGAAGACCGGCTTCGGGTTGTTGTTCTGATCGCGCTCGGTGGCCGACAGCGACATCAGATCGATGCGCACGATGGTGCCGGTGACAGTGATTTCGCCAATTCCGTCTGCATAGAGTTCATTGCTCATTGTCGTCTCCTCGTTTTGATGAGTGGTCATGGATGGTGATGCTGTGCATGTTGCCAGGCCGGGAACGGATCCGTCAGATGTCTGCCGAGATCCGGGTCGAAGCTTGCCTCGTCTCCGATCAGGCAGTCGTCGAGCGCTGCGCTGATCGCCTTTTGATCAAAGCCCGCGCCGATGAACACGAGTTCCTGGCGGCGGTCGCCCCACACGGCATCCCAATACCGGTCGAGCAACTGGCGGAACTGCGGGTAGCGCGGCCAATGCGCCCTGGATACGCTCGCCCACCAGAAGCCCTTGGTGTCCATCCGCCGCTGCGTGCCGGCAATCGAAAGCAGTCCGATTTCGTTTGGCCGTGTTGCCAGCCAGAAGTGCCCCTTGGCGCGGATGAGGCCCGGCCATTGCTGCGCAAGAAAGCGATCGAGCGCAGCAGGATCAAAGGGGCGGCGCGCGCGATAGACGAAGCTCGAAATGCCGTATTCTTCAGTTTCCGGAACATGGTCGCCCCAGCCGTAGAGCTCCTTGTGCCAGTACGGGTGCCGGGCGGACTTCGCCTCGCTGAAAAGCCCGGTGTCGAGAATGGTGGAAAGCGGCAGGTGACCGAAGTCCGTCTCGATGACGCGCGCATCGGGATTGAGTGCCGCAACGACCTGGCGCACCATCGAGCGTGTTTCAGAGGCGACCTCCGAGACCTTGTTGATCACGACGACATCGGCAAATTCGATCTGCTCTACCAGAAGGTCAACGAGTGTCCGTTCGTCGTCGGTGTCCCGGGTTTCTCCACGGTCGCTCAGGAAATCGGCGCTCGAGTAATCCGCCAGAAGGTTGGCCGCATCGACGACGGAAACCATCGTATCGAGCCTCGCAACATCGCAAAGCGCGCTGCCGTTTTCGTCCCGGAAGGAGAATGTGGCGGCGATCGGCAGAGGTTCGGCAATCCCGGTACCCTCGATCAGCAGGTAGTCGAAGCGTTCGTCGGCAGCAAGCCGGCGCACTTCGCTCAGGAGATCGTCGCGCAGCGTGCAACAGATGCAGCCGTTTGTCAGTTCCACGAGTGTTTCATTGGTGCGCGACAGGTCGGCTCCGCCCCCACGAACGAGCTCGGCATCGATGTTGATCTCGCTCATGTCATTGACGATGACGGCGACCCGGCGTCCTTCCCGGTTACGCAAGACATGGTTGAGGATGGTTGTCTTTCCCGCGCCGAGGAAACCCGCCAAAACCGTTACTGGGAGGCGCTTGTCGCCACCTGTCATTGATACTCCCCCACTCGCTGTTACGCTGCGAGCTGCTGCCTGAATGCCACGTCCACATAGTAGTTGGTGCTGTTGTATGAACTCGTCGGGAAGAGCCCGCTGGAGCCATATGCATAGAGGCCGTTTCCACCGCTCAACGCCGAGGACATGGCCTGCAGATTGCCGTTGGTCGTCGTGTCGCTGAAGTAGTTGCCCGTCGCCGAATAATTGCCGTTCGTGCTGTAGGAGACGACGTATGTCGTGTCGGCATCGATTGCGACCTGCTGCGAAAGATTGACGGACTGCCAGCCGCTTGCGCTCTCGTTGGTGAAGGTCGCGCTCGCCAGCAACGTGCCGCTTGCCGTCCAGAGATAGCCTGTATGGGGTCCGGTATTCTCCGCGCTCTTGTAGAAACGAATGCCGGTGATCCACCCAGCTGCATCCGACTGGAACTTCATGCCGAGATTGACCGGGCTGTTGTCATTGACCGACGCGATGTCGGGCGTGGTGCCGGCAGCAAAGACGTTCTGCTCGCTGCCCTGATTGGTCACGTTCACCGCGACATTGGCCGTTGATGTTTGCCCCTGTGTGTCCTGGATCGTGTAGTCGAAGCTCGCCGCGCCGGTATAGCCTGCGAGCGGCGTGAAGGTGATTGTGCCCGCCTGGCTATTGAATGCTACCGTGCCGTTGATCGCATTGCTGACGCTTGCCACCGAGATCTGGTCACCGTCCGGATCGCTGTCGTTGGCAAGGAGGCTCGATGCCTGCAGGACAATCGGCGTTCCGATGCCTGTAGACACGCCATTGTCATTGACAGCGACAGGTGCACTGTTCTGCGTCGACTGTTGGTAGATGACATCAACCCAGTAATTGGCCGAACTGTAGGAGGCTGATGGAAACAGCGTTCCGGTCCCGTAAGCATAGACGCCGTTACCACCGCTCGTCGAACTGGAGGGCGCCGTCAGTACTCCGTTGCTATGATCGGTCGTGAAGTAATTGGGGGTTGCCACATAGAAGCCGTTGGAATGATAGCTTGCGACATAGGTCACACCGGCAGAAATGGTGATCGGCTGTGAGAAGCTCACCGTCTGCCAGCCGCTCGCGGTTTCGTTGGTAAACGTCGCCGTTCCGAGAAGTTGGCCGGTGCTGCTCCACAATGAGCCGACATGCGTGCCCACATCCTGAGCGCTCTTATAGTAGCGCAAGCCGGTAATTTGCCCGCTCGCCGACGCCATGAACTTGACGCCCAATTCAACAGAGGAGGGGTCATTCGCAGCGGGAACACTTGGCGTTTCCGATGTGGCGAACAGACCCGTAGTGGTGGGTTGAGCCCCGACGTTCAGAGAGACAGTGGCGGTTGATGTTCCGCCGCGACCGTCAGAGATGGAGTAGCTAAAGCTTGCAGCACCCACGTAGCCCGTCGTCGGTGTGAAAATGACGGCGTTGGTTTGGCTATCAAATGTCACCGTCCCATTCGTTGCGCCATTTGCCCCGGTGATCGTCAAGGCGTCGCCGTCAGGATCCGTGTCATTGGCGAGCAGGCTTGCTGCCGCGATTGACAAGGCTGTGTTCGAGTAGGTGGTAAATCCGTTATCGTTGGCCGCAACCGGCGCGCTGTTAACAGTTGATTGGTTGAAGACGACGTCCACCCAGTAGTTCGACGCCTGGTAGCTGGAGGTTGGGAACGTCGAGTTTGCCCCATAGGAGAAGACGCCGTTGCCGCCACTGGTAGCGCTCGACAGGCCAGTCAGCGCGCCACTTGTGTGAGCCGTCGAGAAATAGTCGGCAGTTGAGACATAGCTGCCTGTCGTATGATAGGAAGCAACGTAGGTCGTTCCGGCTGTAATCTGGATTGGCGAGGAAAACTTGGCCGTCTGCCAACCGCTCAGGGACTCATTTGTGAATGTTACAGTGGCGATCAGTGTCCCGTCGGCCGTCCATATTGAACCGGTATGCGACCCAGTATCGCCTGTCGCCTTGTAGAAGCGAATGCCGGTGAGCGTTCCGCTTGTCGAGGCGGAAAATTTCATGCCCAACTCAAGTGGGGCATTGTCGTTGTAGCCGCTATTTCCAGGGCCTTCGCCGGCCTGGAACAGTGATTGGCCGACCGGCCCTTCCTCGACGGTCAGGCTGACACCGCCTTGATCAGTGCCGCCGCGACCGTCGGACAGCGTGTAGCTGAAGCTTGCTGGCCCGGTGTAGTTCGCATTGGGCGTGAAGATGACGTTTCCGGTCTGGGTATCCAGCGAAACCGTTCCGTTCAGGGCATTGCTCACAGCGGAGATGGTTAGGGCGTCACCGTTCGGATCGCTGTCATTGGCAACGAGCGACGCTATCGAAATCGTCAATGTGCCATTGCGTGAGACCGAGAAGCCGCTGTCATCGCTGGCAACAGGAACGCTGTTCGGCCCAGCGTCAAAGATGACGTCAACCCAGTAGTTCGAGCCGCCTGGGTTGTTGCCGGGAAAAGTGCTGGTCGAGCCGTACGCATAGACACCGCCACCATCAACGGCCTTCAGCGCGCCGTTGGCATACGTCGAACCGAAATAGTTCTCCGTGACGGAGAAGAACCCGTTGCTGTGATAGGATGCGACATAGGTCGTCCCGGCGGAGATGGCGATCGGGCTGGAGAACATCACGGTCTGCCAACCCGACAGCGACTCGTTGACCGAGACGCCGGTCGCAATCAGGGTTCCAGTGCTGGTCCAGAGACTGACAACATGTTCGCCGGTGTTGTAGAAGCCCTTGTAGAAGCGGATCCCCTCGACAAACCCTCCCGTTGTGGCCTGGAAGCGCACCCCAAGCTCCACGGGATCGCGATCGATCGCGGTTTCCACCGTCGGCTTTGATGCGAGTGTCCAGAGACTTGAAGTCGCTGGCAGGGCGACCGTGACCTGCTTGCCTGATGATGGCGCCTCCAAGTTGACGCTGTCGTCCACGGCGCGTGACATGATTGTGTAGGTGCCACTGGCCTGAACGACCCAGTTGTAGCTCCAGTTCTCGCGCCCGGTTGCCTTGAACCAGTGCTGTCCGCCGTCCGTGGAGACTTCGATGCCAGCGATGATGCCGCCCCCGAAATCCTGTGCCGTGCCGGTGATGGTCACGTGCTGTCCCTCGAGAAAGCTTGCACCAATGATGGGCGAGGTGATTGTCGACGTCGGCTTCAATGTATCAGTCGACTGCGTCGCCAGGATCAGGCTGGCATCCAGAGTCGTTGGCTGAATCCCCATGTCCGCGAACATGTTGACCATGGCCTGCTGTACGTTCGGATCAGTTGGCGTGTAGGTCCCCTCATGCTGATCGTTCAGACCCCAGGACCAGAAAACGGTGCCGGCGCCGAACACCAGAGCTCCACTTTCGGCTCTGTACATCGTCAGGCTGTGGTTTACGACGGCATCGCCAACGCTAGTTCCATAGTCCCGGAGGTAGGTATTCACTGCCACGGTGGAGAGAGAGAGGTTGATCAGCCCGTCCGGCCGGAAGCCATTCTCGACGTCGGAGTCCCATTCGTATCCCAACAGGTTCTGAACCAGGTTGTACGTTTCCCCAGGCTGCAGATTGGCAACGTCGGTGTTCCGCCAGAAGCGCAGGTTTGAATAGTCGTAGGGTATGGAAATGGTATCAGCGCGATAGCTGTCGACCGTGAACATGGTTCCGGTCAGCGAGTTTTCTGGCTCCTGTCCGGGGTCGGCATAGCGTGGATCGCGCCACGTTCCTGTGCCGGTATCGCTCGGATCCGTGCTGGTTCCCCAGGTCTCCTTGTAACAGACCATCGTGCGGTAGGCCTGGCCATTTCCGTCGATGCTGCTTTCCCAACGGACCTTCCAGTAGCACTCGTTGCCGCTCCAGAATGCGAGATTGACACCGCTGTCACGTGCGGCCTCGACATTGGCGCGCTGTTCGCCAGACCAGTACTCGTCGTGGCCGACCGACAGATAGGCCTGGTGGTTGAGCAGCAGGTTGCCATTTCGGGAGGCGTCGACGCCTGAGATGTAGGATACGTCGTAACCGTTCTGTTCCAGCCATTGGATGGCCGAATGCTCGGCGCCGAAAATGTAGTCCCAGGTTCCGCCAACCGGGCTGGTATTGGTGATGATCGGCCGGTTGTAGCTGATTGCCGATGCACGCCCAATTGCCGTCAGGCCGCAACTGCAGTTCGGAGGCAGGTAGCCGATCATGTCTGCCGGATCGACTGGAACCTCTCCGTAGTAGAGGCTCGCCCCACCCCAGGCATTGTAGGCCTGCCAGGTCGTATCGGATGTCTGGAAGACGATGTCGCTCGTCGAGGCGTCGTCACGCACGACAAACGGAATGATGCTTGCGTCCTCGACGCCGTCCTCGCGAACCAATTTGGCAAAATAGACACCGGACACGGCGTCCGCCGGGATCTCCCAGCTCGCCGAAACCGACCAGTTGCCGCAGTCGATCAGGCCAAGAGACATGTCGACGATCGGATGCGGCTGGATTTGCGCTGTCGTCAGTGACTTGTCGATCGACGCGACCTTGCGCGCACCATCCCCGCCGTAATAGCCGAGGCGATAGATATCGATGCGGTAGTGGGTCGAGTCCGTCGCTATCTTGAAGTCGACGGTCTGACCGATATTGGTGCTGATTTCGGTTGCGAAGCCCTGAATGGTCCCGCCGCCGTCACCGTCGAGACCCCATTCGCTTCTGGGGTTGCCCTGTTTCAGGTTTTCGAGGGTGATGATGTTCAGCGTAGGAGCGGCCGTTACTGGCGCTGTGACGGTCACAACCGTCGTCGTCGAAGCTGTTGCGGCGAGGGTCGCCGGCGCATCCAAAGTCGCCGCTGCTGACGCAGATGACGTATCCTCAGCCGTCACCGCACTTGCTACCGAGAATCTCAGGACCGGAGCACTCGATGTATCGCTCACGCTTGAGCCCTGCAGGGTAACCTCCGGGGCAGCCGACAGCGCCGGCTCCAGCGTCGTCGTGACGATAAGCGTGGAAGGATCTGGAGGCAGCACGGTGCGTGGTTTCGGCGTTTGCGGGTCGGAAGTCGAAGAATCTGCGGTCTGCGTTGTGGCGGTAGTAAGCGCCAAGCTCGTTCCGCCCGTCGTATCGCCTGTGGGGGAGGCGGTTGAAGCTCCTGACGTTTGTGACGCCGCTGCATTTGTCAAAGGACTTGCTGTGGTCGACGATCCCGTGAGCGAGTTTACAGAGCTGACGGCACTCAAATCGGCAATTGCGCCGTCGCTGGCTGACGAACTCACTGTTGCGTTGACGAAAAGGGCGCTGCCTGTTGCCGCTGCGCTGTAAACAGTTGAGGTGCCACCGTACGCGCTCAAATAGTCGCGGTCCTTGATGTTGATCCTCAGCATGACAGACGCCCTCACTAAAACTGCGGCACACGTTCAGGTAATTATCCTGTCATGTTTGCGGCGAGAGAGAACGACAGTAATCTGCGGTAAGTAGTATCGTAGGGCATACCCCGATAGGATTATCGGTAAGCTATTGAACGGCTTTTATTTAAGTTGGCTCCGTTCCGCTGAAAGTAATACTTAAAGAAGGCGGCTCGAGTGAAGACTCCTTGGGGCGGAGGCAGCTCGGTCGTGTGATTTCCATAGGTTGCTATAAATACCGCTGGAGGTACGACCTCTCCCTCGACTTCGAAATGGCGCAAGCCTCCAGTGGGCGACGAGATTTGATAGCGGAATTTGCGTTATTTTTGCGGAAGGTTTCCTTCATCGTGCAAGAGCCGGATGCCCGGACCTCCCGAGCCCGAATAGTCTCCGTCGATGAAAACAATACCCCAATTCTCCAATACGGATCGGATAGCGGCTATTGTGCGCGGCTTGAGTTCATCACCGCGTTCGAAGCGTACCAAGGTATTTGTCGAAACACTGGCTGCTTCGGCAATACAGCGAGCTTGTCCCTTTTTAACTCAGACCGCCTGATCGGTGGGGGTCGACCTGACTTCGCGGCACATTGTCTGCTTAAGGATCAGTTCTTCCTAATGCCCGCATTTCGTGCATTATGTGACTCTCGTTGAGGGGAATTGCTCGGGGAATCGAACCTCGATGCCTTTGGATCGAGAAGAGTTCGATAAGGCCCCCCGTGGTTTGGGAGACCATAGGTGCCTATGATGTTTCTTTTGAATCTGGCGCGTGAAGACTATCGCCCGCAGGGGCGTGGGTTCGGCGGGGTCCTCCGATTTTTGTCGTTCGCCATCGTGGCCGTATTCTTTTTAAGCGCGGGTGACCAAGCTGATGCGGCCTGCGTACCAGGCGTCTTTTGCACGGCCACGGGCGGTGAGGTGCTTGCCCTGCCGAACACGACCTACCCCGAAACAACCTACGCAAACCCTTTCGGCGCGGTTCTACTGAGCAACGGGCCCGGTTCGAGTATAACTGCCAACGGGCTGACGATCACATGCGAACGGTTCAATGGTTGCGGTGGAGTTGCCGAATTTGGCGGGTTTGTCTCGCTCACGGGATCAACCATCATCACATCTGATTTCGCCTCGTTTGGCGTATATGCAAGCTTCGGCGACAGCCGCGTCGTCGTGAGCGATACAACCATCCTTACGGCCGGAGATTCGGCTTGGGGCGCTGAGGCAATCGACGGCAGCATCGACTTGTCAAACACGACCATCCAGACGACAGGTACTGGGGCATATGGACTCTACGCCAACACTGATGGGGTGATCACCTCAAGGGGAATGCTGATTAATACTGCCGGGGCGCTGTCCCACGCGGCGGCTGCTATTTCGGGGACGCTCGTAATTGATGACAGCATCATTGGCACATCCGGCGATACCGCAGCAGGACTTTATTCCACTGGAAGCTTGACTGCCGATGGCGTGGAAGTTGAGACAACGGGCAGCGGAGCGCCGGGAGCCCAAGCTGAATCCGGCGGACAATTAACGGTGATCAACAGTTCGCTTTCCGCTTCAGGCATCGCGTCTCACGGCGTTCAATTGTCTGACGGCACGGTCACAATCGTGGGAAGTAGCGTCATCGTCAATGGCAGCGGCGCACATGCGATTTCTGGTGGGCCTCTCGGAGCCAGTTCCGTGACCGCGAGCAACAGTGTCTTTTCCTCGGCCCAGGGGGTGGGCATCACCACTACCGGCTCCAATCTGGAGGTCAACCTCACCGGATCGTCAATTGGCGGCGGCGCGGGGCTCGCGGCCACGCTCGGTGGTGGAATACTCAACATCGAAGCCCATGACGGGTCCAACCTGGCCGGGCAGGTCACGACGGAGATTGGGTCGCAAACCTCAATAACCTTGGAGGACTCGGCTTGGACGCTAACGGGTACTTCCAACGTCACCGCGCTCGTGAATAACTCCAGCCGCGTTGAGTTTGGTCCGCACGTCGGCAATCCGCTGTCGCCAGCGACCTACAAGACGTTGACGGCGAACACCTACGTCGGATCAGACGGCAATGTCGTGTTGAATTCCTATCTGGGTACGGATGGCTCACCCTCGGATATGATCGTCATCGATGGTGGCTCCGCAACGGGAGCCTCCGGCCTCGCCGTCAACAATGTTAGTGGTCCCGGTGCGCTCACGCTCGGCAACGGGATACTTGTAGTCGATACGATCAACGGCGGCATTACCGACCCAGCCGCCTTCCGGCTGGCGGCACCAGCGGTCGCCGGGCCTTACGAATATTCGCTCTACAGAAGCAGCGTTGACGGTTCGGCTCCGCAGAGCTGGTATCTGCGTTCATCACTTGTCCCTGTGCCTCCCGGTCCGGGCCCCGACCCCACTCCCGATTATCGCCCTGAGGTGTCTCTCTACGCTTCCATTCCTTCAATGGGAGCCATCTACGGCAGGCACCTCATCGACAACTTGCATGAGCGTGTGGGCGAGGAAGAACAGCTCAAGGGACGTAGTGGGGTCGGTGGGGACGACACATTCAACGGCTACTGGATAAGGGGCCTCGGCCATTGGGGACACCGCGACGGCGATGCCAATGGCATCTATAGCGGAGCACCGGAATACGACTATCGCTTTGGCGCGATCCAGGGCGGCATCGACTTCTACAGGAGGGAAAAGGACGGAATTGCCGACCACGCGGGTATGTATCTTGCCTATGGTCACGGTCGGGTGGACGTCACGCAGAACAGGCTGATCGAAACACGAGACGCGGGGCACAATGACTTCAACGCCTATTCAGTCGGCGGATATTGGACACGCTTCGGTGAAAGCGGCTGGTATATCGACGGCGTCCTACAAAGCACGTGGTATGATGTGACGACTACGTCGAACCATGCGACCGAGATCGGCTTTCCCGATCAGGATGTCGATGGTTTCGGTTTTGCAGCATCCTTGGAGAGCGGCTATCCCTTCAACTTGGGCAACGGCTGGCAAGTGGAGCCCCAAGGGCAGCTTGTCTGGCAGACTATCAACTTCGACGACTTTAACGACGGTGCAGCCGACATACGCTACGATAACCTCAATTCGACTGCGGGACGCGTTGGTACCCGCGTAGCACGGACGTGGGAGTTGGAGGAGGCAACGGCCAGCGCACCTGCGCGGCTCGCGACGGTGTGGGGCCGGATTAACCTGTGGCACGAGTTCACGGCAAAGGCCCAAACGGATATTTCCTCAGCCTCCGGATTTGTCCCGTTCTCTTATAACCTCGATGAAACGTGGATCGAGTTCGGGATTGGCGGCACGCGGCAGGTTTCTCAGAACACGTCGCTCTATGGCAACGTCAACTTCAGCACCACCTTCGATGGTGACAACTATGCGTGGACCGGGAAGGTCGGGGTCCGCGTGAACTGGTGAACACGCACGTCGGCAGTTCCCGCTGGCCACGCAGCGCCTTAAAGCCATATGATAGGAAAGGAAACGTGGGAGAGATCGCTCTCGTCGCTGAACTTGAACTCGCCCCCAGTGTAGACCGCAGCAAAGTCATCCCTCTGGTCGTTGCATACCGCAACCGGAACCTAGCTAGCGAGCCGGGCACATTTCAGTTTCACATTTTGCTTCCGGACGATCTTTCAGAATCTACTCCTTTGATCAGACGCATCTCGAATTTTTCTCAATATTTCAGAGTCCCCGATTCCGGATGGATGCTCGTCACGTCTCAAGACTGCTCGACGAGGATGCTTTGCCACCCTATAACCACAGACGGCAATCTTCCCCGCTGAATCAGTATGCCTTCGTCGAGCAGTTGGAGAGGAGGTGGCGCGGTGCGCGAAACCTCCCGCCGCCGCTCAGCGCGCGGATTTATGGGCGACGTGTTGGCCGCTCGTGCGATGCCTCGATAACGATCGGCACATCACCGTCGTGCATCGACATGTCTTTGGCTGCCCGCAGATCGTCGGTGTCGTGGCCCTCGTCGAACTCATCAAGGACTAGCCGGAGGATCATTGCGGCTTCGGTTTTCTTTCCCGGGTCCGCTTCGAGTGCAGCGAGATCGCACGAGGCGCGCAGTTCCCAACCGCGTGCGCACATCTTTCTGCTGGCGGCGATGGCACCTGCAATGCAATGGCGTGCCTCATCCGAGGTGGAAATCGATCCCAAAAGGTTCCCCTTTATTCGCAGAAGCTCCGGGCCGTAGCAGAGGTCCCCATTGGTTTCGACCGATCGGATGGCTTTCTCGACCCGCTCCAACCCTTCGTCGATTTTGCCGAGCGCCGCCAACCCTTTTATCAGCGAGATTTCAAGCATGGTGGTGAAGACCTCATAGGTGGAGGCATGCAGCCGCTCAACGCATCGGCGGAGGCTGTCGACGCCTGCGCTGGGGTCTCCCCGGCGAATAGCTATTTCCGCCTCGAAGCCTCTCGCTACTGACACGTATGGCGACAAAGAGTGCAGCCCGGCACGCGAAATCAGCCAATCAATGTGCTCTTGTGCACTCTCCAGGTCGCCGCGCCAGAGGAAAACGGCGATGCCACCGAGTAGCGCGATGCAAAGTGTCAACGAATGATCCGCCTCCGCCGCTTCCTTGATCGCTTGCCGCGCCCGGACGGCCGCCTGGTCAGGGAAGCCTTGAAGCCAGAGATTCCTGGCAAGGATTCCGCCTGCTAGCCCGCGTCCCCGGAAACCGACATAGCTTCCCGGCGCGCGGCTGGGGAGCGGATCGCTCGCTAACGCAGCCTCCAGTTCGAGCCTGGCGCGGCCAAGTTCGCCGCCGAAGTGCAATGAATTGCCCAGAAAGAAGTGCCCAAGCGAAATCGCGGACGGCTCTTCGGTCGCCTCAGCGACGGAAGAACAGCGATAGGCACACTGGAGCGCCGATCTGAAATCTCCCGTTCGGAGATGAAACATGTTCAATGGGCCGAGGACCTTCAGCTGATCGACCGCATTCCCTCGACCTTCGGCAATCTCCAGACCCCTTGTGAGCGCGGGGAGCGCGTCACGGCCGCCGTGGAGATACATGCGGGAGATTCCAAGGCCAGCCTGAAGATGCATCTCCTCACGGCTTTCCCGATAATGGTCGCCCATTGCAGAAAGAGCGCGTTCGGACCAGCGCTGGCATTCCGGAAAGAGCGACATCGCCTGAAATACCGGAACAGCCGCGGCAGCCAAGCCGATACCGACATCGACATTGCCGCTGTCGCCGAACGCCCATTCCAGGGCCGCCCGGACGTTATTGATGCCAAGGAAATAGGGCAGCCGTTCGGGCCCGCTCGAGAGCGTTGGCCAATCCGGGCCAAACTGCTCCAACCAACGTCGGTAGTAGGAGGCGTGGCTGGCAGCCAGGTCGGCAAGCTCGTCTTCAATCTGGCTATTGAGTGCGTAGGCGCGCGTTGTATCGAGCAATCGATAGCGCATCATCGCGCCGAACGAGTTGGCGCTCAGCAGAGACTTCGCAACAAGACTGTCGATGGCACCAAAGAGTGCAGGCCGGTCAAGAGACGGTGTTGCGATCACCTCCCAGGCGGCATCAAGCGTGAAATCGCCAACGAAGATGGCCAGTCTCCGAAGAACGGTGCGATCGAGGTCGGACAACAGCCCGAAACTCCAGTCGAGCGTCGCCTGCAGGGTCTTCTGACGTGGCGGCGCGTTGCGCGATCCCACCCATGCCAGGGCAAGATGCTGATCGAGCAGGGCAGCCGTCTGGGAGAGGCCATAGGCCTCGACCCGTCTTGCGGCCAGTTCCAGCGCAAGCGCCATGCCATCGAGTTTTCTGCAAATCGCCGCAATGATGCGAGCATCGTCGTCGGTGAGGGACAACGGCACGCCGCTCGCGGCGATGCGCTCGGCGAACATCTGGGAAGCCGGATAGGAAAGAATTTTCTCGGCAGTCATTTCCGGATCGACCGGCGCGCAGGCCAGCGTGTCGAGCTTGTAGATACTTTCGCCTTCAATCCTGAGGGCTTCGCGGCTCGTGACCAGAATGCGGACGTGCGGCGCGGCATCGATGATGCTCGCCGTGAGGTCTGCTACCGTATCGACCAGATGCTCGCAGGTATCGAACACAAGGAGGATACGCTTGTCTCTGAGGTAGGCGAGCAAACTGGGGCGCACGTCATCGGAGCCGACCGGTATTCCGAGCATGGACGCGAGGGCAGGCGAAACGAGCGATGGATCGCTTAGCGTCCCGAAATCAGCAAGCACCGCAGCGCCATCGAACGCTCCCGCCAGTTGATTGGCCAATGCTATTGCGACGGTAGTCTTCCCGACGCCTCCACCTCCCACGATGGAAACGACAGGAAATCGCGACAGCCTCTCGGAAAGGTCAAGGATATCACTCTCGCGTCCGACCATACGTTCCAAGCGGTTGGGAAGATTGGCATGCCTGAATTTCACCGCGTCATCACCGGGGACCAGCGCAGCGGACGAGCCTGAAATCGGGGCAACGAAGCAGTAGCCGCGGCCGGGGATGGTGGTGATGTAGCGTGCACCGTCCCGCCCATCGCCAAGGGCTTTACGCAGCCCGGTCATGTGAAAGCGCAGGTTACCTTCTTCAACGACAACGTCCGGCCAAATCTGCGACATGAGATCATGCTTGCTCAGAAGAGTGTTCGGAGCGGATACGAGCGCGATCAAAAGGTCCAGGGCGCGTGCGCCAAGCTCGACAGGAACCCCATCCTTCGCAAGGAGGCGCTGACCCACATTCAGACAAAAAGGACCGAAGGACAGGTCACCTGCAGCATCGCCTGTCGCCCGCGTCATTTCATTCCCCCTGACTAACTCCACCGTGCTGTTTATACTCCAACCTCTTTTTCGGAGCCATGGTGGCTCAACATTCGGTTTGCGCACTTCGGGACTTAGACGAGATTGTAGAAGGCATGGATGTTGCCGTGCGTTGCCCGGCTGTATGGGCATTCAAGTCGGGCAGCTTCAACCAAAGCAGATGCAATTTCCCGATCCAGGCCGGGCAGGTAGATATCCAGGCGAACGCCGACGACGTATCCCTGGTCGTCGGAGGATAACTCCACATTGGCATATATCCTGACATCCGCGTGAAGCTTGATCCGCCTGATGTCGGCGACATGTTTCAATGAACTTGCGAAACTCGCCGACCAGGCAATTGCGACAAGCTGCTCCGGGTTCGTGCCTAGCCGATTGCCGGCAGGGTTTGAAAGCCTGATATCGAGAGCCCCGTCCGAACTGCGCGCGAAGCCATTCTCTCGGCTGCCAATCGTCTCTGTCCTGGCGGTATGCACATGTTGCATGATCGTACCCCGGGTGAAGGAGGGAGGCGCGCGCATATGCGCGCGCCGGAAAGGTCAGCCAGACTTCCGCAGACTGCGGAACCCGGCCCGCACTTCATCGACGAACAGCTTGGGTTGTTCCCAGGCAGCGAAGTGACCGCCCTTTGCCACCTTGTTGTAGTGGATGAGGTTGGGGTAGGCGGCTTCGGCCCACTTGCGCGGCGTCTGGTAAAGCTCATCCGGGAAGACACTCACCGCGACTGGCACCTTGACGCCCTTGGGCGCAAAGAAAGCGAGCTTGTTTTCCCAATAGAGGCGGGCTGCTGATACGCCTGTGTTGGTGAGCCAGAAAAGCGTGACGTTGTCGAGCACGTCGTCCGGGCTGAGACCCTCCTTCTGACCGTCGAAGGAACGGGCGATCAATTCAAGGCTTCGGGCGTCGTGGTCGAGCATATAGGTCGCAAGCGCGATCGGCGAGTCGGCCAACCCGGTCAGCGTCTGCGGTCGTGTTCCCATCAGGAAGGCGTAATAGACGTGCTTGTAGAAGAAGACGAGCTGGTCGTAGGACCTCCGCTCTTCGTCCGACAAGCCTTCCGGAGCGGGAGCACCGGCAAAGGATGCGTTGTTGATCTCCACGGGAATTGCTCCGGGCATGTTCGTATGGATGCCGAGCAGTTCGGGTGGCGCTTGCACGCCGATCATGTCGGTGACCACCGCACCCCAGTCGCCGCCCTGGGCGACAAAGTTCTTGTATCCCAGCCGCCGCATCAGGGTCGTCCATGCGGCCGCAATGCGTTCCGGCCCCCAACCGGTGGCCTCGGGCTTTCCGGAAAAGCCATAGCCGGGCATGGACGGGATGACGACGTGGAACGCGTCAGAGGCATCGCCCCCATGGGCAGTCGGGTCGGTGAGAGGGCCAATAATCTTCAGTTGCTCGACGATCGAGCCCGGCCAACCATGCGTGACGATGAGCGGCAGCGCATTTTCATGCTTTGAACGAACGTGGATGAAGTGGATATCCAGGCCGTCGATCTGCGTGATGAAGTTCGGATAGCTGTTGATCCGGGCCTCGACCTTGCGCCAGTCGTAGCCGGTCTGCCAGTGGCGCAGTACCTGCTTGATGGTCTTGAGCGGTACGCCTTGCGAGAAATCGCTTACCGTTTCTTTCTCCGGCAAGCGGGTATGGGCAAGCCGGTAACGCAGATCATCAAGATCAGCTTCCGGAACGTTGACCCGGAACGGGCGGATTGCTTCGGGATCGGTCGACGCGATTGAACGCCCAGGAAACACGTTTGCGATACCGAGCGCGGCGATGCCGGTTGCAGCGGCACCCAAAAGTCGGCGTCGATCGAGGTCGATAATTTCGGTTTTGGTGGTGGTCATGGTCTCTCTCCTCGAGAATGGCGGTTGAGAGTCTGCACCGTTGTGCTGCCCGAAAAGCTACGCCGAGGAGGTCCGAAGCTCACGTTAGGCGTTGTTAATCCTTGTTTGTTGGAGGGCTGCGGCAATCAACGTCTAACAACGCCTAACGTGCGATTTCGGTCGTGCGGAAGTACTTCTGTTGGCAGCACAACGGTGCAGACACTCAACCAACACAGAGGAGTTTCGCCATGACACACAAGGTTCTGTTCACGGGTAAGACGCACAACACAAACGGCCGCGATGGCGGCGCACGCAGCAGTGATGGCCACCTGGACATCAAGATGACACAGCCTCATCCAGCCGCAGAAAACCTGTTCGGTGCCGCCTGGTCGGCCTGCTACATGGGTGCCATCGAGTATGCGGCATCGCTGAAGCATATCAAGCTTCCGGCCGGCGTCGCGGTCGACGCCGAGATCGACCTGAACCTGGAGGAGGGCTCGTACTTCCTCAGCGCTCGATTGAACGTCAGCGTACCTGGCATCGATCCCGCGGTAGCAACCGAGTTGTTGCATGAGGCCCACAACATCTGCCCGTACTCGAAGGCAACGCATGGCAACGTCGATGTTGTGACAACCCTCATCTAACGGAAGCCCCTGGCCTGGCCTGCCACGATGGCAGGTCAGGCAAGCAAATCTTTGATGTAGGAGGCTTCAATGGACAAGGCATTCCGACACCTCGACGCCAGCAGCGATTTCGGCGAACTGCTGGACACGACAAACTACTCACCGTTGCCCGACGACTGGCTGATTGGCATCACCGACGTCGTCGATTCAACCTCGGCTATTGCCCGAGGGCAGTTCAAGGATGTCAATTACGCGGGCGCTTCGGCAATTGCGGCGCTGGGCAACGCTTTCGGCAACTTCGATTTTCCATTCGTGTTTCGCGGTGACGGCGCTGCATTTGCCTTCGATCCCGATGTTCGAGAAACAGCGGTCGGGGTCCTGCGGCGCGTCGCAGGCTACGCCCGCGACCATTTGCAGCTCAAACTCAGGATCGGCCTGGTTGCCGTGAAAGACATCCGTGCCGCCGGAAGCGATGTGAAAGTCGCGCGTTACGCCGCGTCGGAGACGGCAACATACGCCATGTTCGCCGGCGGCGGGCTGAACTGGGCCGACCGGGAGATCAAAGCGGGAAATCACGCGCTCCTGCCCTGCGAGGAATACGCAACGCCTGATCTGAGAGGGCTGACTTGCGAGTGGGCACCGATCCCCAGTCGGCGTGGCGATATCCTCTCCCTTCTGGTTGAGCCCCAGGACAACATCAGCCCCGAGGCCTTCACCTTGCTGGCAAGGCGATTGCTTGCCTTACTCGGTGTAGAGGATGGCTCATCACGTCCCGTTCCCGAGGATGTCGTGATCACCAACTCCGTTGCGGATTATCTCGGCGGCAAGGGGTGGACGGACGTCGTTCTGAATTCCGACTACAGGAGGTACGACGATGTCCTTCGCCTGACCCTGGACTGTATGCCGGAGCAGATCAAGAACGTCGAAGCGCTCCTGACGTCGGCGCACGATCGTGGCGAAGTCTACTTCGGCATGCATCGCCAATCTCATGCGCTGATGACCTGCCTCGTGCCAGTCGGTGCTCGAGGGTCCCATCTGCATTTCCTGGATGGGATGGGGGGCGGCTATACCGCCGCGGCCTCATTGCTCGAGGCACAAAGGCATGCGCACCAACCGCGTTGAACTGAGCGTCAAAACGTCGGCCTGAATCCGAAAATAACAATATTTACAATTGCTAACAGCTCTCGAACATTAGAGATATTCATGACCCTCGACCGTTTCGCTCCCGCTATTTTTGTATTTCTCTGGTCAACTGGCTGGATCATTGCGAAGTACGCGGCTTTGCACTCCGAACCCTTCTCGTTCCTTGTGATCCGCTACGCGCTTTCGGCGGTTGCCTTCTGCGCTATCTGCCTTGCCATCAGGGCAAAATGGCCCAAGGGCGCTTTGGCGTGGCGGGCGGTCTATTCGGGTGTTTTCCTGCACGGCTTCTATCTTGGGGGTGTCTGGTGGGCGGTGGCGCACGGGGTGCCGGCCGGCATCTCCGGCATCGTTGCCGCCATGCAGCCGCTTCTCACGGCACTGGCGGCCAGCGTCATCATTGGCGAACGGCTGCGCCCTTCACAGACGGCCGGCCTGGCACTCGGCTTCGTCGGCATCGCTGTCGCCATTTCGCCGAAACTCGTGCAACCCGATGCGTCCGATCTCCTTCACGCTGGCATTCCGCTCGCCGTTAATCTGGTGGCCATGTTCGCTGTCACCTACGGGACGATTTATCAGAAGAAGCACCTTCAAGCTGGTGACCTGACCGCAATTGCGACGTTGCAATATCTTGGTGCGTTGGCCTTGACCGCTCCCTTCGCGCTCGCCTTCGAGACGTTCCGCTTCGATGGCACATTCGAGACCTACGCCGCTCTGGCCTGGTCGGTACTCGGGATATCGGTGGGAGGTATTGCACTGCTTCTTTATTTGATCCGCCGAGGTCAGGTCTCGCGCGCTGCGTCCCTGATCTATCTCTGCCCGCCTACGGTAGCGGTTCAGGCTCTCATCGCGTTCGGCGAGCCACTTACCCCTCCACTGATCGTCGGCACGGTGATTGTCGCCGCTGGGGTTTACCTTACCAATCGGAAGGCACCCCGAGCCGTGAAGGCATGACCTCTTCCTCCACAAGGCGGTAGTTGACCAGATACCGCGGGAGATCCAATCTCAGCCTCGTTTTCGAAACGGCAGAAAATCCAAAGCGCCCGACTGGATTCTGTCAGGTCCTCACCTCGGTCCGTCAGCCTGAGCCTGCGGCTGGTTTCTCAGGTTCGGTGCCTTCACGGCCGCCATCCGATGCCCACCAGAGTGTTTGGCGAAAGAGTGGCCGCTTCGGAGGTCTGGTGGCCGAAGGCGACCTGTTTTCGGCTTCCATCAATTTGCCGAGTTGTTGAATCTGATCGAGGCCAATATCCTCGGAAAGTGTGATGGGTATAACGTCTCAAGCGAAATAGCTGCCGATGGCACAATCCAAGCTTGAACAAATCTGGGCGGTGAAGAGATGCCTCTTGCAGGCCGATGTGAGCAGATGAGAAATGGCCCCACGAAGCGGGCAGGTACATGATGAAAATCGGGGCTTTGCCACTGGCCGGTTTGACCAAGATCACTCCCACAAGGCTGGGTGATCATCGCGGATATTTTTCGGAAGTATTCAAGGACGGCTGGTTTCGCGAAAATGTCGCGGACGTGACGTTCGTGCAGGAGAATGAATCTCTTTCTGGGACCGTTGGCACGGTACGCGGCCTGCATTTCCAGCTTGATCCGTTCGCTCAAGGAAAGTTGGTGCGCTGCCTCGCCGGCCGTATTTTCGACGTCGCTGTCGACATCCGCCTGGGATCGCGGACCTATGGCCAATGGTATGGGTGCGAGCTTTCGATGGAGAACGGCGAACAACTGTGGATCCCGACAGGCTTTGCCCACGGTTTTGCGACGCTCGTTCCGGACTGCGTCATTTCCTACAAGGTGACGGCTCCTTACAGCGCTGTCAGCGATCGCGGTCTTTTCTGGAACGATCCGGAGATCGGTATCGAATGGCCTGTACCGGTCGACAGTGTGGTCCTGTCGGACAAGGATAAGGTACAACCAAAACTGGCGGATTTGCCGCCGTCTTTCAAATACTGATAGGCACCAAAACGGATGACGAGCGGAGATAATTCATGCGTATTCTCGTAACCGGCGGAGCGGGCTTTATCGGTTCGGCGCTCGTCAGGCATCTGGTGAAGAAGGTCGGCGCCGAAGTGCTCAACGTCGACAAGCTTACCTATGCCGGCAATCTTGCTTCACTCAAGGAAATCGAAGGCGCGTCGAACTATCGGTTCTTGAAGGCCGACATTTGCGATCTTCCAAAAATGTCGGAGGCGATGAATGGGTTCCAGCCGGACCGGATCATGCATCTTGCCGCCGAAAGCCATGTCGATCGCTCGATCAGTGGTGCTGGCGACTTCGTGCAGACCAATGTCATGGGCACGTTCACCCTGCTGGAAGCGGCACGACGTTATTGGAACGCGCTCGCCGCTGATCGCAAGGAGGCGTTCCGTTTTCTGCATGTTTCGACCGACGAGGTCTACGGATCGCTCGGCGACGAGGGACTGTTCGAGGAGGCTACGGCTTACGATCCGTCATCGCCCTATTCGGCTTCGAAGGCAGCGAGCGACCACCTGGCGATTGCATGGCATCGTACTTACGGTCTGCCTGTGGTCGTGTCGAACTGCTCGAACAATTACGGACCTTACCACTTCCCGGAAAAACTGATCCCGCTGATCATCCTCAACGCCATGGACGGAAAGCCGCTGCCGGTCTACGGCCAGGGTGTCAACATTCGCGACTGGCTCTACGTCGAGGATCATGCCCGCGCGCTCGACCTGATTGCGTCGCGCGGCCGTCCCGGTGAAAAGTACAATGTCGGCGGCCGTAACGAGCGCCGCAACATCGACGTCGTCACCCGGATCTGCGGGCTGATGGACGAATTGCGCCCACAGGCAAAGGCGCATGCCGAGCTGATCACCTTTGTCGCCGACCGGCCCGGCCATGATGCGCGCTACGCCATCGATGCCACAAAGCTGGAAACGGAACTGGGCTGGAAGGCACAGGAAGATTTCGACAGCGGCATCGAGCGGACGGTTCGCTGGTACCTGGAGAACGAGTGGTGGTGGCAGCCTTTGCGGCAGCGCGTCTATTCCGGCGAGCGTCTTGGTGTCTTGAACAGGGGCTGAGCCATGCGCATTGCCGTGACGGGAAAACAGGGCCAGGTCGTCTCGGCCCTTCTGGAGCGCGGTCCCGTGGCCGGTGTCGAGATCGTTGCCGTAGGCCGTCCGGAACTCGATCTCGTCGACCGGGCGTCGATCCGCGCAGTCCTTTCGCAGATCAAGCCGGACGTGATCGTCTCCGCTGCCGCCTATACGGCCGTCGACAAGGCCGAAAGTGAAGAGGAGCTGGCCTTCGTCGTCAATGCGGAGGGCCCAACGGCAATAGCGGAAGTGGCAAAGGAGCTCGGGGTTCCGATCGTGCACCTGTCGACGGATTATGTATTTTCCGGCGATAAGCAGGGTCTCTATGTCGAGACGGATGCAACTGGGCCGGTCTCGGCCTATGGTCGCTCGAAACTGGCGGGCGAAGAGGGCGTTACCGCTGCCAATCCCAACCATGTGATTCTGCGCACTTCCTGGGTCTATTCGCCCTTTGGCACCAACTTCCTAAAGACCATGCTGCGGCTGGCCGAAACCCGCGATGCTCTTAATGTGGTGGCCGACCAGCACGGCACGCCGACCAGCGCGCTTGATATCGCCGATGCAGTGATTGCCATGGCAAAGCGTCTCTGTGCCGATCCAGACCCGAAGCTGCGTGGCATCTTCAACATGACTGGAAGCGGCGAGGGGACCTGGGCGGATTTTGCCGAAGCAATCTTCGCTGATCTGCAAGCCAGGAGTGGCAGGGAAGTATCCGTTGGCCGCATTGCGGCGAAGGATTATCCGACACCGGCGAAACGTCCCGCCAACTCTCGGCTTTCGAACGACAAACTGAAACAGGTCTATAAAATCGTGTTGCCCGACTGGAGGCAATCCACAAGGGTCGTTTTAAACCGTCTGCTCTAGGGATCGGCGCTTTCGAGCTCCTCCTACGCATGGAAGGAAAAAGCATGAAGGGTATCATTCTCGCCGGTGGCTCCGGCACACGCCTTTATCCGATCACCAAAGCCGTATCCAAGCAGCTCATGCCGGTCTACGACAAGCCGATGATCTACTATCCGCTGACCACGCTGATGCTGGCCGGGATCAAGGAGATATTGATCATCACCACGCCTCACGACAGCGAAGCGTTCAAGCGACTTCTCGGCGACGGCAGCCAGTGGGGGATCTCCATTGAATACGCAGTGCAGCCAAGTCCTGACGGCCTTGCGCAAGCTTTTATTATCGGTGCCGACTTTGTCGGTTCGAACCCGTCGGCGCTGATCCTTGGCGACAATATCTATTATGGCCACGGTCTCCCGCAGCTTCTTCGTCCCAGTGCTTCCACGGTCGAGGGTGCGCGCGTTTTCGCCTATCACGTCAGGGATCCGGAGCGCTATGGTGTCGTCGAGTTCGATGACAGCATGAAGGCTCTTTCGATCGAGGAAAAGCCGGCCAAGCCGAAGAGCAATTGGGCGGTTACTGGCCTCTATTTTTACGACAAGCAAGTCATCGACATTGCCGCAAACCTGAAGCCGTCGATGCGCGGCGAACTGGAGATCACCGACGTCAATCGCACATACCTTGAACGCGGCCAATTGACGGTCGAATTGATGGGCCGTGGCTACGCCTGGCTTGATACAGGCACGCCGGATAGCCTGTTGGACGCATCCGACTTCGTCGGAACCCTGGAAAAGCGCCAGGGCTTCAAGATCGCCTGCCCGGAAGAGGTAGCATATCGCATGGGTTACATAGATGAGGACCATCTGCAAAAGCTTGCCGACGAACTTGGCAAGAGCGCCTATGGCCAGTACCTGGTGAAGCTGACAAGAACCAAATACGACTTTGAATTGTGATCGCGTCGGCCACCACTAGGCGGATAGCAAAGGGTCGAGCGTCTTCATGGCCGGCCGATCACGTTGCCGGTTTTGCGCCAGACCTCTCACCCACTCCATTGCCCGGGCCTCGGCAGGGCCCTGAGTGACGCGCCGCTCCTCTCTATATCGACGTCCGCAGAGAAATCGATTGTCTTGACGGGCGAAAGATCGCGCGACACAGCCTGAGGTGCTGTCAGCGGCTGGAAAACTATCGATATCTTTCGCTAATCTATTGACACTCGCGCATGACGGCTTACCGACATAGGCACCAAGTCAGTGAATGTTAGGGAACTTCATGAAATTCGGCACCAGTGGTCTTCGCGGCCTTGTAACCGATCTTCAGGGCCATGCATCGGCTCTCTACGCAACCGCTTTTGCAAGACACCTGCTGGATGCCGGTTTAGCAAAGGCGGGAGACCGCATTTTTGTCGCTGGCGACTATCGTCCCTCAAGCCCTGACATTGCTGCCACCTGCATCGGAGCACTGGCGCGCGCCGGCCTGCAGCCGATCGATTGCGGCGCGATCCCGACGCCGGCGCTGGCGCTTTATGCCATGTCGAAAGGCTGCGCCTCGCTGATGGTCACCGGTTCGCATATCCCGGCAGATCGCAACGGCATCAAATTCTATCGCCCGGACGGCGAGATCGACAAGGCGGATGAGCTGGCAATCACCCGTATCGCGGCCGAGATCGGCGACACGATCGTTGACCTGACCCCCGGCGCCGCTCAGAACGAAGAGCGCCAGGCCATTGAGCTTTTCCTGTCGCGCAACCGCGCGCTGCTGCCTGATGGCGCACTTGCCGGCCTGAAAATCGGCGTCTACCAACACAGCACGGTTGCCCGCGATGGCCTGATCGACGTCATAGCCGGTTATGGTGCGGACGTCGTGGCGCTCGGACGGTCCGATCACTTCATCCCGGTCGATACAGAAGCCGTGTCGGCGCAGACGATTGAATTTATGCGTGGTTGGGCTGGGGAGTATGGTCTCGACGCTATCGTTTCCGCCGATGGCGACGGCGACCGGCCGCTGGTCGCCGACGAGACGGGTACACCGCTGCGCGGTGACCTGCTCGGGCTCATCGTTGCGCGCTTCCTTGAAGCAAAGGTCGTTGTCACCCCGGTGACCTCCAATTCCGGCATCGAGGCGGCCGGCAGCTACCGCGTCACCCGCACCAAAGTCGGGTCCCCCTTTGTTATCGAAGGCATGAACAAGGCGACCGCTGCGGGCGAAACGGCGGTGATGGGCTTCGAGGCCAACGGTGGCGTGCTGACTCAGTCGGATTTCGCGGTGGCGAACGGTACGCTCACCGCTCTTCCGACGCGCGACAGCTTTTTGCCGGTTCTGGCGACGTTGTTTCTGGCCAAGCGGCTGGACAAGTCGCTTTCGGCGATCGCTGCCGATTTTCACCTGCCGGTAGCTGCCGCCGACCGGCTCGAGAATTTTGCGGTCGAGACGAGTGCTGCATTAATGGCGCATCTGCGTTCTTCTCCTGCAAACCTGGCGGCCTTCCTCAAACCGCTTGGCGCCGTTGGCTCCGTCAGCGATATCGATGGCCTGCGCGTTACATTGTCCGATCGCGCCATCATTCACTTCCGTCCTTCCGGGAATGCGCCGGAAATGCGCTGCTATGTTGAAGCTGAAGACGAGGCGGCTGCTTCCTCGCTGCTTGAAAAAGGCCTTTCGCTTGTTCGCGACTGGGCAAAATTGCAGTGACCCGATTGCCTATTGAAGGTTGAACCCATACAAACACGGTCCGTGCGTACCCGGAGATTACTTATGACCCAGAAGATCATTCCCGTCATCATGGCTGGCGGTAAAGGCACCCGCCTGTGGCCATTGTCGCGATCGAACGCGCCAAAACAGTTCATCCAGGTCGTCGATGAAAAGACGTTGTTCCAGGAAACCCTTGAGCGCGTGACCGACACCGCGGCCTACGAGGCACCTGTCGTCATCACCAACCAGGATTTTCGATTCACCGTGGCCGAGCAGGCCCGCGAAGTCGGCGTTGATCTGTCCGCAATCATCCTCGAGCCGGTCGCCCGCAACACGGCTGCCGCCATCGCCGCCGCGGCTTTCCACTTGAAGCAGAAGTTCGGCGAGGATGCGATCCTCCACCTCCTGGCCTCCGATCACGAGATCGATGCAGGCAAGGATTGGAGCGAGGCGATCGCGACAGCGCGCCAGACCGCCGCATCGGGCAAGATCGTCACATTCGGCATCAAGCCGACCGAGCCTGCCACCGGTTACGGCTATATCGAACAGGGCGATGCGCTTTCGACCGGCGCACACAAGGTTAAGCGTTTCGTCGAGAAGCCGCAGCTTGCCGCCGCAGAAGAGATGCTGGCCGCTGGCGGCTTTTTCTGGAACTCCGGCATTTTCATGTGCCGGGTCGACCTGCTCCTGAACGAGCTTTCTAACTATGCGCCCGCCGTGTACGAGGCTGCGGAAGCCGCTGTCGCCAAGGCCACGGTCGATCTTGATTTTGTCCGTCTCGATGAGGCCAGTTTCCAGGCGAGCCCGGATATTTCGATCGACTATGCCGTGATGGAAAAGACCACCAATGCCGCCGTGGTCACCTCGGCCTTCGCATGGTCGGATCTCGGGAGCTGGGATGCCGTCTGGAAGCTTGGTGAAAAGGACGAGAGCGGCAATGTCGTTATCGGCCATGCCACCGTCATGAACACCGAAAATTCGTTGGTCCTGTCGCGTGCCTCGCATCTCGCCGTCCAAGGATTGAAGGATGTGGCGGTTATCGCCAGCGAGGACGCCGTCTATGTCGGTCGCCTCGACGAAGCCCAGGAAGTCGGCAAGCTCGTGAAATACCTCGCCAAGGCGAAGGAGACATCGAGCCTGACGGAGACCCACCCGACCTCCTACCGTCCCTGGGGCGGTTATACGTCGCTGTTCAATGGCGATCGTTTCCAGGTGAAGCGGCTGTTCGTCTTGCCGGGCAAAAAGCTGTCGCTGCAGAAGCATTTCCACCGTTCCGAACATTGGGTCTGCGTCAAGGGCACGGCGGAAGTGACTGTCGGCGACGAGGTGACGTTCGTGCGTGAGAACGAGTCTGTCTATATCCCGCAGGGCGAATTGCATCGGCTTTATAACCCCGGACGGATCATGCTGGAGATGATCGAGGTTCAGACCGGCTCCTATCTCGGGGAGGACGATATCGTCCGCGTTTCCGACGAGTTCGGACGGGGATAAGCCCTCTACATTTCAGACGTGGCGTCATCCTTCCGCCTGACGGAGCGGAAGGAGCGTTGCATCTGGCCTTCATGGGCAAGTTGCTGAGGCTCGGCGAAGGAAGCGTTAGATACCCACCATAGCGGTGTTGAAGGCGACAAGCCATACATGATCGAAGCGGTCGCCGGCCTGCTAGATGAAGATGATCCTGAAACCTGCGCCCGCCGCGAAGCGCTGGAGGAAGCTGGTGTAGTCGTGAAGGTCCTTGAGCGTGTATCGGCTGCTTATGGCATATGCGCCTTCGTCACGGAGATCCTAACGATTTTCATCGGAACCTACGATGACAAGGACCGGCAACGCGGATGCGGCCTTGCGCTATCTTGCATTCATCGAAAGCCAGTTGCCGTGTACTCTGGGTAGCGCCCGGTTTGAAGGCTACATATTCTGGTCCTGTCTGGCATGCAGCTAGACCCATCCTGCTGCTGCAATTATTCGGCGCATTAACCCCTCCCGCAATTACGCTGCGAAGCTATGGCGCAAAGCCTCCGGCACGCAATAAGGAAAACAGCTTGCCCACAAGCGGGACCGTCCCCGCACTCAGGAGAGTGCTCGGCGCGACGTTCAGTCGGTCGGGTCTTGCCGCATCAGGGACGCTGATTAAATCAGGGAGATTCATGAGAGGGTCGAACCTCCCTGCCATTATTCTTGAAAAGAAGTCTCGTTGGCGGCGGGGATCCGCGAGTCGAAACCTTCACTTCGTCGCATCCCAGGTTGCGATGATCCTAATATACACTTACTCGGAAAAGTGGTCTAATTATTCAAAAGTATTAGTCGGCTGCAAGCTACGGCGCCTGATCCAAGGTTGGACCGAGACGCTTCATTTCAAGCATCGCTTCGCAAGACGCCTCAGCAAGCATAGCTAGTTGTTCCGGACCGTGTACCCCCTGGCGGTAGATCTCAATGACAGTAGCCGCAAGATGGAGCCTATCGCGGTGGTGATCGATCGAATGCTTTTGTGCGACGCTTTTCAAGGCATCCTCACAGATGGACAGGTCTTGTGATGTGAGTGCTTGGTCACGTTGTCGGATCGTATGGTGCCACCGCCAGGATTGAGGGTTGTACAAGGGCGGGTTCCGGAAGCTCCGAGGGGTTTACACGCGAGGGAGCGCGCCGGAGCATTCCGGTGTCCGGTGGGGTTGGACGGCACAAGCTATGCGCGACAGGGTGGCTTGAACAGTCGGACCAAGGTCCTGAAGCCACCAGACTCGAGTCCGATCCATCTCGGACTTAGGTCCGATGTTCAGGAACAACATTAATGACGTATTAAGGCCCGAGGCATGAGACACCGCCTTGCCAAGGTCTATGCGCAAACCGGAATGGGACTAAGACATGAAGAAGCTCGCTATCGCAGCGCTGGCGTTCGCGACTGCGTTGTCGGCGTCGCCGGCATTCGCACAGATTTACTTTGAGTATGGCACCGGACCTCGCTACTACGATGATCCTCCAGCCCCGCGCTACTATCGTTATTCACCACGCGACGTGTACGATGACGACTATGACGGCCCGGGATATCGCTACGCCCAACGCTGCTGGACACAGAGGTACTACGGATACCGCCACGGCCACCGCGTCGTGCGATACAGGAACGTCTGCGACTAGGCGCTGGCCTGGCCTCGATCAGATCATCGTCGGTTCGGGATTAGGGTCGATCTCGTCGATAATGTCCGCCGTATCGTTCCTTGGCGAGCCGACCTTTCTGTCGACCGGCCACATCTTCATCAGTTCGTCGGGGAAGGGCCTCATGAGGTCGTCAATCGCCCAGCGTTGAGATTATCTTCAGCTCCCGCCTATGTTATTGCTCCTTCCACGCGCGGACATCGTCTGGCAGTCGAACACTCAGGGTTAGGACGCATCCAGGTTCTTTCTCGAATACGCACGTAGTAGCGAGAAACTTGAGCACTTTCCCGGAATATTTTTTGTTCGGGGCGCCCTTGAACGGTGCTGCTTTGATGACATCGTTCCTAACCATTGCTTCAAGCGCTTTCCGCAAGGCTTCCGGTTGGCCACTGGATACAATCCTTGGCCCGTTTATGAGGTTACCTGAGCTATCGATCATGAAGCAAGCGATGACCTGAGCGTCGCCTTGATCAGTTAACGTCCTCCAGTTTGCTGGCGGTCTTGAAGCAGCTTTTGTGATCAGCTTGTTGTAGATCGATGGGGTGTCTCCTGATGCCCCATGTGCCGAGGCCGGCAATGCCGAAAGCAACATGGCTGCAGTCAGAATAATTTTCGGTTGAAACAGTTCCCACCCCTCTACTTGAGGGATGTATGCGATAGGTCGACGCTCTGTCAATTAGGGGCACTTTCAGTGCGGTCGCTTTGAAATCCGGGCTATTAATCGCTTCCGCCGCCGGTTTTGATCATCCGCAATGAAGCGGTGGGCGTTACCGCTCACGACCATAGGGCCGGCATAGCAGTTGACAGATCTTCGCGTTCGAACAAATATCCCTCGAAGGTAGAGTGGACCATGAAATATCAACTATTAGGTTTAGCTGTGACTATTGGTGCATTGGTTGGCGCAGTCGGGGAGGCAACCTGTCGTACGAACGCTATCGATGGTGTTAGCTATGAGGCCGAAAAGCCATCCGTCGATTACGGGCGGCTCGATCCGTCGTGTGCTGATGTCAATGAAGCCTACATCAAAACTCACAGCACCTATACCTACAGTGTCAGTCTTCAAAAACTTGAAGCTAACGGGGCCTTGAAACCATTTATCGTATCAATGGTCAGCGGCAACCTAGGGTTTGAGAGATATGTGTTCTCAAAAAAATGGAAACGTTTTGACGCGAGCCTATGGACCGTTAAGGATCGAGATAATCCCAAGTTCACTGATTGCTGGCATCGTGGCGATGTCGTGTTAGATGGCGTCCGAGCAAAATATATCTCTACAAAATGGCACCAATTTCCCTTCACAGCCAACATGGAAATCTGGATTTCGACTGAGCATGGAAGGTTGCTGCGAACGGTGCGCCACTATGATAAGCCGCTAGAGTTCTCGTCTGCATCCATATTAGAGGTTTATGACTACGACCCGGAGAGCGCGAACCCGCCGCCTGCGGATGTGATCCAGTAGCCAATAGCGACGGGAGAACCTGGACGTTTCAGTCCCGCGACAAATGCCTCACCATCAACCGCGCGCCTTCATTCCCTGTTTATCTTTGTTGCTCATTCTCGCCCCTCAGCCCATTACATTCGAGCAGCCGATCGTAATAGTCCTCGACCTTCCGCATTGCCTCCCGGCCTTCGGCTTCATAGCCTTGATGTGGAAGACGGCGCTTAGGCACCCTCGGGCCATGGGCTGCCAAAAGCCACTGCCCCTTCATCGGGCCGTGCGGCTGTTGCTGATTTCCAACAGATAGGTCGTCGGCCGTACAGCATGCTTTGGTCCTTCGGCGTTCGTAAATGGGCTGCTATTTTTCATAGCTTTGTTTATATGGGCATCCTCTGCCTGTGCCCTGTCTGTCGGGCTCGGCGAGGATGCTTACGAGTATTGAAGGGCGCCGACGGCGGAATGACTGAACAAGACCGGCTGTCGACCGGCGTTGGAGTGAGATGCGGGTTTTACATTTCTTCAAGACCTATTGGCCCGACACTTTTGGTGGAGTGGAGCGAACCATTCATGCGATCGCTAAAGGAACCGCGGAACATGGCATTCAGTCCGACGTACTTTCGCTGAGCAGGGCGCCTGCTCAAAACACTCGCGAGTTCGACGGTCATATGGCTCACAAGGCCAAGCTTGATTTTGAGTTCGCTTCGACGGGCTTTTCGCGCCAGGTTTTTGGAAGGTTTCGAGAGCTTAGTGAACAAGCCGACATCGTGCACTATCACTTCCCGTGGCCGGTAATGGACGTTGTTCATCTCACTTCGCGGCTGAAAAAGCCAACGATCGTCACCTACCATTCAGATGTTGTGAAGCAGCGGCTTCTCTTGCCGCTTTATAGGCCGATCATGCATCGTTTCCTGGCAAGCGTTGACAGCATTGTGGCCACGTCTCCAAATTACGTGGCAACCAGCGATGTGTTGCAGCACTATAAAGCCAAAACGACAGTCATTCCGCTTGGACTCGACGAGCGGGACTATCCTCGCGCCCCCGAAGATGTGAAAGCACGCTGGCGAGCGCAATATCCCAAGCCGTTTTTTCTCTTTGTTGGTGTTCTGCGCTATTACAAAGGCGTTCATATTCTTCTGGAGGCCGCCAGGAAGACGGAGCTAGATATTGTACTGATAGGGGAGGGGCCAATGGAGGCATCCCTGAAGGCTTATGCGAAGGAGCATAGCCTGGAAAACGTCCATTTTCTTGGGGCGTTACCGGAGAGGGACAAAACTGCCCTTCTCGAACTAAGCACGGGCCTTGTTTTCCCTTCGCATTTGCGTTCGGAGGCTTTCGGTCTTTCGCTTGTTGAAGCGGCAATGTTTGGGAAGCCGATGATTTCTTGCGAAATAGGAACGGGCACAAGCTTCGTTAACACTCACGGTGAAACAGGATTGGTCGTGGCGCCAGTGGACGCTAAGGCGCTTGCAGATGCGATGATGGATTTGTCAAGCAACGCAGTCGTTGCAGACAAGTATGGCAGGACAAGCAGAAACCGCTACATTGAGCTTTTCTCGGCTCAACGGATGGTGAAATCCTACCAGGAGCTGTACAAGGGCTTGCTTGTATCCAATGAGTAAGTTCTGTCGATCTCTTTGCCGGCTTCAACCATTAGCGCGGCGCATGTCGTAGGCGCGGTGTGGCCGACGTTAGCCTCGGTTTCATTGGTCGAGCAACCGTCTGCTTTGCGCAGTGTCGGCGACGAGGCGATTATTAGGATCGACCAGTAGGAAGCGCTGGGCGAGATCGGCTTCCATTCGATCGCGCGACAACACAGCCGGTCTGCTTCCTCATGGCTGAGCTTTGATCTCCTCGCTGACTTGGGAGCGAGTTCGATGGCCGCCTCCACCAGGGCGGCCAATTCCATCAAGTCGACGACATGCAGGGCGATCGTTCGTTGCTGATGGCGACCTCAGGATCTGGGCTCACGAGGTCGGTCTATTGCGGAGGAACCGACCAAACGGTGGCATCGTCGGTGTGCAGCAAAAGTAGCTCATCATGCCGGTGGTAGCACCTGCCGACACACGGCAACTGCTTGGAAACAGTGGATGAAACGGATGCATTACCCGCACTGACTGCTGATGTGCGCTGGTATGGCTGTATTCGTCTGGGACCTACAAATCCGGGGGCAAAGAGACTTGCCTGGCCCAAGGTGCAGGATCAAACGATACGGCTATCACGAGCGCTGTTTAAAGCGTTGTTAGAAGGGCTCGATTTGGCGATGCGTGACGGCGCGGAGGGTGCCGGCGCCGACTGCGGTGGCGCGACCTGCCCAGTTCGGCCCTATTAAAATGCTTCAGCCGACACGTAAGCGCCAGCTATGTTGTTCAAGAGCTGAAACGAAGGGTTGCGATCCGCTCCAAATTGCCGTAGCCGATATTGGTTACAGTCTACTCGCACTTTATTTGCGAGTTGATCTTCTAAGAGAGTTCAATGTCCAAGCTGATTATTCAAATCCCGTGCCTGAATGAAGAGGAAACCCTTCCGATTACTCTCGGGGATCTCCCACGATCTGTGCCGGGCTTTGACGTCGTCGAGTGGCTCATAGTTGATGACGGTTCGACGGATCGCACTGTCGAGGTGGCAAGAGCTCATGGCGTCGATCATATCGTCTCACTGCCACACAATCACGGGCTCGCTCGCGCTTTCATGGCGGGGATAGAGGCCGCCCTCAAGCTTGGTGCCGACGTCATCGTCAATACGGATGCCGACAATCAGTACGACGCTTCTTGCATTCCCGATTTGGTGCGCCCGATCCTGGAACGCAAGGCTCAGATTGTAATTGGCGCCCGTCCAATCACGGAAATTGAACATTTTTCACCGATAAAGAAATTTCTCCAGTTATTTGGCAGTTGGGTTGTCAAAGTCGCGAGCGACACGGTGATTGCCGACGCGCCCAGCGGATTTCGGGCCATCCATCGGGATGCAGCGATTAGGCTGAACGTATTCAGTCCCTATACCTACACGCTCGAGACGATTATTCAGGCGGGCCGCAAGGACATTCCGATCATATCGGTGCCTATCCGGGTGAATGGCTATTTGCGACCCTCACGGCTCGTGAAAAGCATTTCCAGTTACGTCTGGCGCTCAATCGTCACGGTTATACGGATCTTTATCGTCTACTGTCCGATGCGGTTCTTTGCTTTGTGTTCGGCTATTACTGCTGCGCCCGGGTTGCTGATGATCGGACGCTTTTTTTACCACTACATGATGGGAATGGGTGACGGGAACGTTCAGTCGCTTGTTCTCTCTGGTGCGCTCCTTGCCTTGTCAGGTATCTTTTTGATGAGCGGCTTTCTGGCGGAACTCATCTCGGTGAACCGCATGCTGCTTGAGGAAATCAGGGTTAGGCAACTACAGCAGGAGCTTGATTCACGCGGTTCGCCGACGATGTTTCGAAAAGTCACCTCGGAAGGCGCAGCCACTCCAAACCAAATGAAGACGGCGAGTTAAGTGATGACTGAGGCATCGGTAGCCTACAAGAACGTTCCGGGCAACTACTACGACAAATATCATACTCGGAATCCGATTGCTCGGTATCTCATGGATGGTTTCTTGGGCAGTTTTCACGAGCTTACCGACGTCGCGCATATGAGGTTGGCTGTGAGGAGGCAATCTTTCGCTGCGGCTTCACGATCGTGGCTGTGATGTACGCGGCAGCGATCTCGAGAGCGTGAGTGTCCATCAGGCCAACGCCCAATGCTCGGAACGCGGAATTGAGCCGAAGTTTGATGTGCGGTCGTTATTCAATCTGACTCCGAGCCTGGCTGCTTCTGACCTTGTGATATGCTGCGAAGTTCTTGAAGATGTAGTGCTATGCTCTCTTCCGCAAGATTCTCGTAAGCTTGCGCAATGGTTTAGTGAGACGCCACAGGGAAGACCGATAGAGTGCGTGCAGTTTTACCTGCAACGGATGTTCTACATCAGATGGGATGGAGGGTTTAGCTTCCCATACCGCGGCCCATCCCAAATCCGGGTAGACGTGTTTGGTTACTGACCAGCCGGTCCGCGCCAGTGCCTTGCGGAAATACGTTTCGTTGTAACCTAGCTCCATCCAGCCGTTTGAGCGAATTGCCCAAAGCGATTCGCCATCCATGCGCAGGCCCCACGGTAGCGGAAAATCGGGTAAAATGGGTTCTGCTGCGAAATACACACGTCCGTCGGTTTTGACGGCTTTGCGCAATGCTCGGAGCAGACGCATATGATCTGAGCAGTGATGGAATGATTCGAAAAAGACCGCGGCGTCGAAGGGATCTTCCACGGTTTCTGCCCACATGAAATCGGCGTTGACTACATTTATGCTAACGTCTTGACGTTTTGCACGCCGCCGTAAGAGATCGCAGAAGTTACTTTCGATATCGACCGCGGTTACTTCGAGACCCGTCATTGCCATTGCGAGTGTAGTGTTTCCCCATCCTGGACCAAACTCGACTACACGTTTACCTGGTGAAAGGTCCATGGTATGCAACAAAAAACCTACTCCCATTGTGAAAAAGCCGGTAGTTTTGCAACTGTGGGACGAGTATGGAAACGGTGTGCGCTCTGCAACCTCCAGATCAAACTTGGTCACCTCATTCTGTGGGTGGTATGTTCGTGAGGAAATTGCTTTGTAGAGATTCATTTGGAAATCTCTATATTCAACGCTGAATGGATCAGCAGGAACCGTTTTCGCGAAATCCATTCTAAACGTCTTAAACACGTCTCGAAGTGCAGTGTCCGAGATTCTTCCTGCGGCGTCACATTCTGCGAGTTTCGTATCCAGCGCTGCTATAGTCGAGATCACTTGCATATGGCCCTCTGGGTCACCTGAATTGCCTCTTAGCGAGGATACGAGATCATTTCCGGGACGATCCACTAAGGTGTCAAATAGCGAACATCCCGGGGAGAAAGGTGACATCTAACGGCATAAATTGAAAGGCGAAAGGGTTCTCGTACTATGGCGATTCCGCCGTTTGTAGCGCGGCTGATCACAGAATTCCTACCGCCATTCTCAATTTTCGTGTGGTGATCCGCTCCCAAACGTTGGACCAGCGGAGGCTGGAGTTTTCCGGCTTGTGTCAGGGGGGCGGGCTGGTTGCGCCTCCCGGATTCATCAGTGGCAGGTCAGTGGGTGTGATGCCGCGGATGTCCATATTGGACGCTCGCTGCTGGAGGTCATAGCCATTTCGTGGCGGACCGTGCCGTCGTAGCATTCGATATAAGCATTCTCACAACTGCCTGCCCTCTGCCGAGAGAAGATCGGCGGCTACTCAATTCTCGTCCGTCAGGCTCGCCCGGATCACACATCAAATAACGGAGCTAAGTTGAGCCGCGGCCTTCTGCCATGAAAAGCGCCCGACGTTTTCTTTCCCTTCCTCGCCCAGCCGCTTGCGCAATGTTTGATCTGAGCAGAGACGTATAATCGCGTTCTTTATAGCCAGAACGTCTTGTGGATCTATCAATATTGCCCCTGTCCCGGCCACTTCCGGCATCGACGAGCGGTCCGAGGTGATCACGGGTACGCCAAAACTTTGCGCCTCGATGATCGGAAATCCAAAGCCTTCGTAAAGTGAAGGCATGAGCAGAAACTCCGCCGATACATAAAGCCGTGCCAGTTCACTATCCGACACGTAACCTGTGAGGACAACACGGTCCTGAATGCCGAGCTGTGCGATTAGTGCTGATAGATCGTTCAGCCTCCATCCCTGTCCGCCGGCAATAACGAGCTTCAGGTTTGATAGGCCGGTAGGCTCAATCAAGGCAAAGGCTTGAAGTAGACGCACAAGATTTTTGCGAGGCTCCAGCGTGCCAACGAACAGCGCGTAACGCGTCCGGCCATCGCTGTTGGGCGGTACCAGACATCTGCCGGCCGGCGGTGGAAAGGCCGTAAGGCCTGGATGGACAACATGAGTACGACCGATAGCGTCTGGATAAAAGGCGACGATATCCTTCGCCGTAGCATCGGAATCGGCGAGGATGCGGTCAGCCCGTTTGAGCGCCGACCGCATGAAGAGGCGCTCCCCCATCCATGTCTGCCAACGCATGGTCTCCGCCGCCTTTTGCCAGACAAGATCGTGAATGGTGACTACAGTCGGGAGGCGTGGTGTAAGCCCGGTCGGGAGGCGATGTGCTGGTCCCCAGAAGAGGTCCAGCCGGTCACTGTTAGCCGCCTTCGGCAGCGCTGTCTGGCTCCAGATCAGCCGTCGCCAAGGTCCCTTGAAATTCCAAATTCGGATGTCGCAGCCGGGCAGTGTGGGAACTGGCGTTCGTGGCGCTTCCGGCAGATAAAGAACGAGGGAATGGCCCTGTGCGCCTAGCGCTCGACTCATTTCCACCACGTAGCGGCCGATACCGCTGAGGCTGGGGACAAGGTTGCGGGCGTCAACACCGATTTTCATCGCAGATCTATTTGTTCTGTCTTAGCGTTCTGATTGAGCCATATAGCCTGAATAATCCGCTGTAGCCGACGTGACACAGAGCCGTAGAGATGGGCTTGGCGCCACTGTCGAGCTGAACTGGCCTTATTGCTCGCATCGTTATCGTTGGCGGAGATCGCAGCGTATATCCGACGCACGCCGTCTGCGATCGAAATCGCGTCACTTCCGTTCAAACGGAACACTGCCTCATCAACGTCGTCAAAGATTTTTGACGGCGAGACGGCAACCGGTCGTCCCACGGCTAATCCGTAGCGAACTGCCGCACTCGAGGACTCAGCAGTTGCCTGATATGGGAACACCAATAAATCGGAATCCGACAACAATCTGAAGCTTTCCGTATCCGGCAGAAAATCAGTGTTAAGTGTTACGCGATCACTTAGCCCCAATTGCCTTATTTTGTGTTCTGCTTCGGCGATGAGAGCGCCCGATGAAGGATCGGGATGCTCGGCATTGATCATTGTAAGTTGGCATCGTACGCCTTCCTGCTGGAGCAAATGAACTGCTTCAATGGTCTCGATTAATCCCTTATGTGGCAGGAAAAAGCCATAGGTGGCAATTTTAACAACATCAGGGTCGGGTGCACGGAAAGATACGTGGAAATCAACAACGCCATGCGGGAAGATGGTCACGTTGTCCTCAAGTCCCAGCGATTTGAGCCGGTTCAAATCGTTGTGGGTGTGAACTAACACACGGTCACACAGCTTAAGCTCGCAAGCGATGTCCTCCAACTTGCGATCGGTCGCATGCGTAGGATCAATTGTGGAGTGAAGAACGGCAATAATCTTGCAGCCGCGTTTATGTATTGCTTTTATAAAATCAGCGAGAACGGAGAAGCGGAAAAATCCATAGTTCAATTGAATGACTATGAAATCAATTCTATCCCGATCGATAGCCGCCAAGGTGTCATTCAGAGTTTCTTCTGCGTTTTCATCCCAAGTAAATCGAACGCGCGAGCCGTCAACATCTTCGCGGCCCTCACGCCGAGCGTAAATGAAGTGCTCCCCCTGCCAGGATGACAGAAGATGCTCCGAATAGGCCGCAATGCCGCACCGCGTTTGCCAGGTTGTTACCCACCCGACACGTGGCTGAGAAAGATTTGATCGGTGAGCAAATAGTTTGGCAGATTCGACCAGGCGCACACCAACATCTCGCCAGCGAAATTTCGAAAGAAGCAGTTCGCGCCCTCGTCGGGTCTTTTCTTTCAGAACTTCCGCAGGTGCTGCCATGACCTCTCTTAACACCGGCGCGAGACCGCTCGCCGATGGTACGGCCCATACGGAGTCCGGGACTTCGAAATGACTTTTTGCCGGCGCGAACTGGTAGTCGAGTAGCCAAGCCGTATCCGGCCGGCAAAAATCGGTCTGACCGCCCCATCCAGTCGTGATGACTGGCAGGCCCGAAAGCATCGCTTCAGCCAATGGCAGTCCGAATCCCTCCGCGAAGCTCGGGGCGACAAGCGCGCTGGAGGCCAAGTAGAGAGCTTTGAGATCCTCGTCGCTTAAATCTTCTTCTATGATGATAGTGTCTGGATAATCGGGATTGGCCCTGCGCCTTTCGTCGACCTGAAACTTTACGTTGTTGTGGGGGTTCGAAAAGGTTTTGATGATGAGAGTTACGTCATCCCGCTTGTTAAAGGCAAGGCCGTAGGCGTCTAGCAAGACATCGACGCCCTTCCGGGGAAAACACGAGGACACATGGAGAAATCTAAAGGATTTGGCGGATAGTGGAAATTCCCTAGTCGGAACTACTCGCTCCCAATGGTCAATTCCGCAGCCTGAAACCGTCATAGGAACAGCGACGCCGTTATCGATCATGATTTTGCGAACGTGGCTTGAAAGGCAGGTCATGCCATCCAAGTAGTCGCTGAAATCTTCCGCCCATTCATTTGGGAAGCCACTTTCTTCCCAAGCGTAATGGTGCAGCAGATTTAGTCGCGCGTCCATATCAGATACCCTCGGTGGGTAAAGGTTGCGGCTCTGAACCTGGCATGCATCGACAGCGACTTTCTTGCTCCGTTCGTGAAGCCTAAGCAGGTCCGGGTTTTGTCGGAGAAAATTGGCATTAGGTTCGAAATCTCCTGGCCCTTCCGTCGAGAAAAGCGCGACATCGTGGCCCAACGAATCTAGCGCTCGTGCGGTTTCTCGATTTAACAAGGCAAGGCTGTAGGTGCTGTCGAACGGACCTTCCAAACGCCAAGACAATCGATCAGGAAGTCCCCAGATATGCCGTACTGCATTACGAGTTTGCTGCTGATTAGCTGCCAAATCTTCGGCGATATTCTTCGGATCCGGTTTCGGAGAAGAGTTTTCTTGCTGCAATTGATCGCCAATCAATGTGATCAATTGACGGTACCTTTTCCGCCGCGCAACCGCAAATTCCTGAAATTCTAGCTTAGGTTTAATCTTTGCCGCTTCTATTGCTTCGAGCGCCAACCGGGCTGTTGCTTGCCAGGAATATCGCTTTCCCTGCAGAGACGCATTGATCACCAATCTCGACCTCAAGGCGGGATCGGTCAGTGCTTCCTCAATTTTTGAGCGGATAGAGCTAATGTCGTAAGGATCAAACAAAGCCTCATCTAACCCAACCAGTTCTGGCAGAGAAGTGGCGTTCGCTGCAATGACTGCCGCGCCGCATTTCATCGCCTCCAGAACTGGCAGGCCAAGGCCTTCGTGATATGAAGGGAAAACAAATAGGCTGCATTCTGCGTATAGATCTCTCAGCGTTTCATCAGAAACGAAGCCAGCGTAAACTATCTCCCCATTTGTCAAGCCCAACGATCGCGCATGAGAATTTAGAATAACTCGCTCGCCTTCAGGAATTTTTCCAGCCAAAACAAGTCGGTAGCGTTTGCGCAAATCATTTGGCAAGCCGGAGTATGCAGAAAGCAAACGTTTCAGATTCTTTCGGGGATCTGCCCCGCCGGTATAAAGGAGGAATTGTCCGTCGATAAGGCTTTCGAGATTTTTCCTGCCTGGACCGGGGGCAAATATGGCGTCCACCGCGCCATTAATATTTGCTACCTTGCAACTATCAACGCCAAGGTTTTCTATTATCTCTATGCGAGCGTGTTCAGAAATTGTCAGGAAGATATCGAAATTTTTTATGCTCTCAATAATATTTAAGTAGAAAGTTTTGAAAGTCGGGTTTGGTGTCAGATAATCCTTATGATGGATCAGTGGAATTAAATCATAGATAACGCAGCCGACCACAAATTGGTCTGACGCGTGCAAGGCAATTGCGTCGTCGACGTAACCCTCAAATGGACTCATCACCATAACAATGTCCGGCATGAGATCGGCTATGAAACAATTGTAAGCCGCTTCCTGAATTCGGCGGTTACGGCTTCCCAGTTCGTGCATGTACCGGGTAGGTCCAATTCCATTAAAGATAACAATTGAATTCGCGTAAGGAGCTAAAAGTCCAACCCGCAGATTTTCGACGGTGTCAGGAAAGAGGTTGGTGAGCACAAAAATGAGTTCATGGTTTTCAGCCAATTCGGCAAAGGTTGAAATGAGCGCGCTTGTGTAGCGACCGATTCCTCTCAACCGGCTTTCTGTCTGAACGGCTTGTAAATCGAAAACAATTCTCATTTGCGGCGGTCGATCTCGTGATTTATGTCAGATAGAATTGCCTGAGCTCTGGGAGATAACTGTGATGGCCGTGTGTATAGTCGCTTCGTACTTGGCGCAGCGTATAGTTGCGCGTGCAGTCTGCGGAGATAGTCGTGCGCTTTGGGAAAGCGCTTGACCTGATCAAGGAGTGGAGACGCAATACGTGGGCGACGCTTTAACCATAACATAGCGTGCGAAGCCAGAAGACGGACAGCTCGACGAGAACGAAAGCGAAGTTTCGGGCCGCCCCGCGCGACGATACTCAGACGGAGCCGTCGAATGAAGTGGGATGCTCGTCGGAGAGGGGCGGCTATACGCGATGAGAAGTGTCGATATTGCCAGAGGCTTCTCAGCACGGTGTGCAACTCCGGTGTCGGTTAGTTGGCTGCATTTACTCGGTTTCTCCATTCAGACAGAACCGCGCTTACCGAATCTTCGAGTTTAAACTGAGGCACCCATCCCAGGCTGCGCATGACGGAGCTCGCGTCACCGCAGGCCATCGGGATATCGACCGGACGAACCCGATCGGGTGCGACGACAACTTCGATCTTGCGGCCTGATAGCCGCACGAGAATGTCGAGAATGGTGCGTATTTTGACGGCGGTGCCGGAGGCAAGATTGAACACCTTGCCCTCTGCATTATCCCCCTTGCCAATAGCCGCAAGTGCGTAGGCCCGTACGACGTCGCGAACGTCGAGAAAATCCCGATGAGCGCTCAGATTGCCAACTTCAATCGTTGGCGGCGCGAGGCCCGCCTCTATACGGGCAATCTGGCTGGCGAAGGCGGGAATGACATAGGCTTCCGACTGTCCAGGGCCGGTATGGTTGAAGGGGCGGAACCGGATCGAGCGGAGGCCGTCGAAATGCATTTGCCCGATGGCAATGTCGGCCGCCGCCTTAGTGGCGCCATAAACAGTCATCGGCTTCAGGGCCTGATCTTCGGTTACGGCGGCGCCATTGGCATCTGCAAAAGTCTGGCCGTAACTTTCTGAACTGCCGGCAAAGATAAAGCGACAATCTGGCACTTCGCCCAGAATGGCCGACGCTAGGTTGATCGTTCCATGGAAATTGACGTTCCAAGCCTGTGCCGGATCTTTGCGGGCTTCTTGCGGGGCGGCGATCGCCGCGAGGTGCACAACCGCCGTCGGCAGCGAGTCACGTAACGCACCAGCAACCGCCGTCTTGTCGACGATGTCGAGATCAATATCACATAGCGGACCGCGCCCGGCAGATATCAGCTCCAGGCCGTCATCGACGGGGAGATCACGCAAAGCCCTGATCAGCCAGGTGCCGACAAAACCGGATGCGCCGGTGACCAGGATCCTATGCCGCGCCGCCATTCGGCCTCCGCCTTTACGCCGATTTCAGATGAGCCAGTCGCTTCAGGTCGGCATCGACCATTTCGACGATCATCTCTTCGAGCGTGATCGTTGCTTCCCATCCAAAGGCGTCCTTGGCCTTCTGTGGGTTCCCGAGAAGAACATCGACTTCGGCGGGCCGGAAAAGGTCGGGATCGATGACCAGGTGTTTGTCGATGTCAAGGCCCGCGTGCTCGAAGGCGATCTTGCACATATCCCGGACGGTCGTCGTGCGGCCCGTAGCGACGACGTAGTCGTCTGCGACATCCTGCTGCAGCATCATCCACATTGCGCGGACATAATCCTTCGAATGACCCCAGTCGCGCTTGGCATCGATATTGCCGAGGCGCAGTTCGTTGGACAGGCCGAGCTTGATGCGTGCCACACCGTCCGTGACCTTGCGGGTGACGAATTCAATGCCGCGCAGCGGCGATTCGTGGTTGAATAGGATGCCGCTCGAAGCGTGAAGGCCAAAGCTTTCGCGGTAGTTGATGGTCAGCCAGTGGCCGTAGAGCTTAGCGACGGCATAGGGCGAGCGCGGGTAAAATGGAGTGATTTCCGACTGCATCGGCTCTTGGATAAGGCCGTACATTTCAGAGGACGACGCTTGGTAGAAACGTGCGTCCGGCAACTCGAGACGCACAGCTTCCAGAATGTTGGCAACGCCAAGACCGGTGACCTGACCGGTCAGAATCGGCTGCTGCCAGGAGGACTTAACGAAAGACTGGGCGCCGAGGTTATAAACTTCGTCCGGCTTTACGCCGCGCATGGTGCGGATCATGCCGGACAAGTCAAGAAGGTCGCCGTCGACGATGCGAACATCACGGGTGATTCCGAGCCAATCAAGGCGGCTCAGATTGACATCCGAAGTGCTGGAACGACGCGCAAGACCGTGCACCTCGTAACCCTTTTCCAGCAGAAGCGCCGCAAGATAGGCGCCGTCCTGGCCGGTAATGCCGGTGACCAAAGCTGTTTTTGTCACATGTCTCTCCGCAAAGTCGATTGTCTACATATCAAAGGATGGCGCTGGCCAAACTGGTTACAGTGCAACTCTTGTCGACTGCCTTATGCGTTTCGCGCCCGAAAGACAATCGTTACAGGCGTTTTACCTTTGGATACGCCGTGTCTTGGGTGCTGTCATTGCATCGAGTGAGTGGCGCCCGGTTTGACGGGGCAGTCGGCTTTGATTGAGATTGCTTCGATGAAATGCGAAGGGGAAGCTCATCTTCAGAGCAAGAAATACATCTCGCTATAGTCCTCGATGGACGCTATCGCGGATGAAAGCAAGGCGGATGAACTCCGCGCTCGAGCCGGCGAATTTTCAAACTATCCGAACGGCCCGAGGTTCTGAGCTGACCTTGCCCCCAAGTTTATCCAGTTTTGAGTTCGCTCCGGCGGTTTTTGAAGTGCACCCCGATTTTGGGCCAGCGGGAGTTGGAATTTTCCGGGGTTAAGGCTCAGCTCGGCGGGGGTGCCGATGCAACGCCGATCCTGATGGATCACGCTGCTGGCAGGCTCAACTAATTAGATGTGGTCTACGGCACCGGCAGCGGTGGGCGGTTCAGCAGCGCGGCTATTTCGGATAGAACTTGGCACTGCTTCGTTATCTCGAATGGCACGACGGTATCACGCGGCTTCTCCAAGAACCTCGATCCGACGGCAGATTCAAACTACCTGAGCGGGTACACGCACTATGGCGCGTCGCATCTTGGCCTCGCGAGGGCGGTGCGTTGGTGGCGCTCAAGCAGAATGGAGACATCTTCAAGCGAGTAACTCGATTTGCGGTTGCCGCCGCTACTTCATCAATTCCCGCACAGCTTTTTGCTTGCTGGGTGCCGTTAGGCGCTCCTCTTCTTCGCTGGCTTGTTACCGTTAATGTGATCTCGGTTTATAGCGGAGGTCTAGGATCGGCGGGCGCTGGGGCTGCTGAACAGGTCATCGTCTGGGCGCCGTCTCAACCCCCGCCAATAGATACAGCTCGGTGATTCCGCCCATTTGGCTCACCGAGACAAGTGGCCAAATCTGGATTGAGCGGTTCATAACTTCAGGTTCGATATCAGCCAGCCACGTTACCAATCTTGGTTGGGTCGATACGCGCGGGAGAATTTAATGCTGTACGTTCAAAGACTTGATGAGGTTGTGGTCGGACTCTACGGATATCCGCAAGGGGGATACGCGGAGGAATTCCTCCCTGATGATGCCTTGAGGTACTGGCGATGCTTGATCAGGTAGATGCGTGGATAGCGTCACAGGGCAGGGCAGTACAGATCGCCTACGAGTACTCCGGCACGTTCGTTCGATCCGATCCGATGATGGCCGCTGGGTTTGCCTCCATGGGTTTACCGAAGAGCAGAACTACACCTCATTCGAAGCGGCATCGCATCTTTGAGACGAGAAAAACTGACCCAGAAAGCCCATTGCTCCAGAAAGTGCGACCATCTATAAGCGGCTCTCTAACGTTGGGGGTTGCATTGGCAGATCAGGGATCGCAGGGGCTATTTTCTCCACTGCTTCGGAAGGCCAGGACGCAAGCAGCGCGGAAGTGGCTTGACGGCAAGGTTCTTGACATCGGCTGCGGCAGCGGAGTACTTGCCTCGTTTGTCGAGCCGGGGCAATATGTTGGGTTCGATCGCGATATGGGGAGCATCGAGGTTGCTCGTCGTGCTCATCCACGACATCGGTTCGTTACCTCGTTCCCAGAGGGGGAGCGCTACGATACGATTGTGGCATTGGCCCTCATTGAGCATTTGCCGAAACCTTGCGAAGAGCTTGCGAGGTGGGCTTCGGCGCTGGAGGATGGGGGCAAAATCGTTATAACGACACCTCACAAGGCCTTTCGCATCGTCCACGACTGCGGAGCAAAAATCGGGATCTTCAGCGCTGACGCTGCCGATGAACATGAAGAGATGTTTGACCGCTCCAGCCTCAGTGCGCTAGCGAACAGCGTCGGGATGAAAATGGCTGTCTATCAGCGGTTCCTTTTCGGCGCCAATCAGTTGGCCGTGATATCAAGATAGCCGATGCGCCAAATCTATAGAGTGGCGGGGGCCGCAGTTGCTATCGCATCAGTGATCTTTGTGGCTCGCTCGATTGGGCGATCATACGAACACCTACCGGAAGCCATATTCACCGTAGGCTTTGCTGCGCTCATGATCGTTCTGGCGGTGGCGTATGGGGGAGTAAATCAACTACTCGGGACGGCTTGGTATTCCCTCTTGACGGGCTTTGGTCGTGGAACTCTCACCATTTCGGGTGCACTGTCGATATTCAACCGGACCCAGATCTACAAATACCTTCCTGGAAATGTCTTCCACATGGTCGGGCGATACAGCATGGCTAAGAAAGCGGGTGTTGAACATCTCTCTCTTTCGATGGCCCAACTCGGAGAACTGGCACTCGTTTGCGGGGCAGCAGTGTTGGTAGCTGGCGTTTCGTCTCTGGATATTCTCACCGGCGTGATGAAGAAATATGGCTTGTATGACCCGCTATACATCGGAGCCGCTTTGATAGCGGCCGTAGTGGCTGCTGTCGTCGGTCTCAAGCTTCTTCCGTCCCGGCTGTTCGGTGCCGGCGTCATGAAATCCACGGTATTGTCTCTCGCCCTCTATATTCTTTTCGTCCTGAGTAATAGCTTCGTGGCGGTGATAGTGGCCTTATGGGTTGGCGCGGGTGGAGCGACGATAGTCCAGATCATCAGTGTTGCTTCCACAGCATGGCTATTTGGCTTCGTTATCCCTGGCGCTCCAGGTGGGTTAGGAGCGCGTGAGGCGGTCACAATCGCAGGTCTGACGGCATTAGGCGTTCCAGTGCCGAACGCAACGGCGATAGCAATCAGTCATAGGCTCGTGACACTTGCCGGGGACAGCATTGCATTTCTACTGTTTCTGGTTTGGAGGCCTAGCCATGTCTAGATCAGCAGAAGCTTCAGCATAGGCCCCGTTTCAAGTAGGATTGCCGACTGCTCGATCAATGCGGCCACTGCCATCAGCCCTCGAGCGAGGTTCCTTCGCCGGGACGATGGATAGGTAAGGCCGTTAAGCGTCAAGCTGCACGAAGGTGACTGCGAGTGTCTAGATTGGCCAGCCGGTTCTCAGCAGACCCCATAGAGCAGCGGCCCAGCGCCGACTGCGGAGTCCTGTGCCGCTTACAGGCCGTATACATGACCGCACCGATCCCATGTGTGAAATCGATCGAAAACTCTTGCGCCCATTCGCCGTTCCATACATGAGTTTCCGGTCGAAATTCGGGGCAGTTCAGCTGCATTGCTTGGTGACAAGTGATCTGTCGATGCGTCTGGCATCAACAAACCAGAAGTATTTTCCTTTCTCTATAGCAGCCTCCGGCACATTGCGAGATAACTCGCTGGCGGCTCGACTGTCTTCTTCGACTTCCTTTGCTGTGGGTGGCCACACCCAACCGTATCGACCACGGTGACTGTCGAATACTCTAAAGGCCACCGCATCTATTTTTCCCTGCTCCGCCCCCTCGACCAGGTCTCGAAGAAAGCAAGGTCCAACCTCCGCGATCCGCGAGATGATCGGTGGGCGCAACGTGTTTGCAATCAGCAAATTCTTATCTCCGCCCACGTTGTAAGCTAGCATGTTAGCTTTCGCGGCCACGGAATGGATGACGAAATCGTTTGTTATCGGCAAGACCAGAAGTTTCGATTCTGCAGGCAAGTGTTCGGTCAATTCCCCGGCGAGGTCCATTCTGAGATTTGTCGCCATCACCAAGAGGTCGCGGCCGGCTGTCCATTGCCGGAAGAGGCTCGCTGATCCTTCAGCCATCATGACGACCACCAGCCCGAAGGCCAGTGTTGCTTGTCCGTATCCACGTTTTGATAAACGCGAGCAAACCAAGCCAACTAGGATCCACACTCCAAGCTTGACCACGGCGATCCAGCGATAGGTGGCACGCATCTGGTCGAGCCCTGGAACCATCGTGTAGAGCGGGTAAGCTGGGCTGGTTGCAATCGGCGCTCTGATCGATGTCATTTCGCTCGTTCCGACTACGCCGGTGCTTTCTGGGACAATCGGCCCAATTGCCATTAGTAAGCCGCCGAAGATCAAAAAGAGAGCAACCGCTCTCCAGACGTTCGATACTCTCAGCCCAAATGACACCAGTACCAAAGCAATAGCCGTGATGGTTAGAAAAACAGACTCATGGTTTCCCAATCCCGCGCCGACATACGTGGTTGGAGGTCTTTGGACGGAAAGACCGAGGAAATCATAGAGGACGCTGTAACCCGTTGTCGGCCGGAACATGCTTGGAAGGTGCAACGACAGATACGCGAAGATGTTTAACGGGTAGCCAGGGAGACCGTCTTCAGGGACGTATCGACTGTAAAGTACGTATGCGAAAGCAGAACTTCCGGAAATGATTAGGAAGTTGATAAAATGCTTTGCTGCGTTTGTCCGGTCAAAGAGTATATAGCTCGTTGAAAACGCGATACCACAAGCCAATGCCATGACGAATGTATATCCGTCAAGAAAAGCCAGGAATATCATTGTGACGCTTACCACGGCAGCATAGATTATCGCCCCGTACAGATTCGCCTTTCGCCAACTCAAATGGTGAAAAAGCGAGCATACGCCGGGCAGAAATGCAAACCCAAAACCTAAGGCACCATATCCCTGTATATGGAGCGAGTAGAACGATTGCGAGAGGAGTGCGACGGCCAACGCCAAGGCGAGGGCCCTTCCTGCGCCCAACGCCCGTGCCAATGAATAGCTACCGCCGAGGGCGATAAAAGCAAACAAGGTGCCGGTGAATGAATAGCTGGCGATGCCGTCTACACCAAAGAGCCGCATGAAAGAATACTGGATATATGACAGGCTGGCACCAAAAACGATGGGAGCRCCCGCCGGAAACGCAATGTTTTGCGGATTTTTGAACGGTCCGCCCCGTATAAGCGACTCAGAATACCCAGTGTGCCACAACGCGACTCCGCCACTGCTTTGGATATAGGGCAGGCTCAGCCAAAGTATCGAGATATACACCCCCGCAGCGATGAATAGCGCGGCTTCTAGTCCAAGTATCAAAGAACTTTTGGGAGTGATGTTCAACCGGGGCTCAGACATCGACATATTATTGAAGAATCTCCAAGGGCGCGAGGGTTTCCTCCAGCGACAACAGTTGAATTGATCCACCCCAGCTGTTCACGAGATTGGCAAAATAACCTGCCATCGAGACTACGCGTTCTGCGCGATTTGCCCTGCTGCACAATTCGACCGTTTGTCGCGCGTAATTTTCCGCAGAAAAGGTCTTGTCCGCCCAAGCTTTTGCTGCTGCACCCAATGAGAGACCACACTGACGGTCTTGCAGAAGCTGCTCCAGCGCAGACCTAATTTCTGAGATCTCGTTAGTCGGATCGATCTTAATTACGGCAGTGTCTGGGATCTCGCTGTAGAAACCCGCATTTGTGACGATGGTCGGCTTTCCATGAAGCATAGCTTCAATGGCCGAGGCGGAAGCGGCCTCGAGTGTTGGCCAGCGCAAGCAACTCATAACGTCAGCTTCAGAAATCGCTTCGGCCAACTCTGCGTCACTTACTTCGCCAGAAACGGTCAGCTTAACGCCATTTTCATATGCAAATGCAATGAGCTGCCGTTCGATGTCTGGTTTGACCGCTCCCACTAGGCGATAAACCGCCTGCTTTTGCAATTTAGAACTCGAACCAATCGCGCGGATGATCGATTCAGCTCGCTTGTTAAAGTTAACATTCCCTACGGTGAGTATGTTGAAGCTTTCGATCGTTTCCAGCGCGCGAGATTCAAGGACGGTGGCCAATATATCATAGGCAAGCGGGACGACCTGAACTGGACCGGGGCAAGAACGGAGTACGCGATCAATTCCCCAAGAACTATGGGTGATGACGCCGATGGCCATCGAGCACACCCATTCCGTAAGGGGCGATGTGTTTCTCGTTCCCTCGATAAATGTTTCCATTGATGAGAATTTGTGGAAGGCCTCGGATGCATCGGGGCCATACCAATTTGCGAGAATGCTCTTTGCCTCTGAAGCGTGTGAGGCACCCCAGGCGTTAAATAAATTCCCGAGAAAAAAGTCATGAAGACACACGACGCCCGGGCAACGCGGAAGCCATTCCAAACAACCCTTATGATACGGGTAATTGTCTCCAATGTGATAGATTGTAGCGTCAGCTTCCGAGATCAAGCTAGCTACTTGAGATTGGTGATCCCAACGCACTTGAGGCGCTTCGAAAGTGTGCACCGGCAAACCGAATAGTTCCTGGCTTTCGCTTCGCACGACCGTAACCTCGTGCCCTAACTCCATGAGGGCGCGACCGGTTAGGCGCGCCATACGAGCGATTGCGGATGCTTGAATAGTCGGAGTAAAAATAACAATCTTCATTGAAGGAGTGTCTCGACCGTCGTCGGCCAATTGATGCCCATTCCCAACCAAAGTTCCCGGGCAGCCGCCCCATAGTCTCTGGCTTGCGAAATGTTTTCAGCAGCCAAGGAAAGCACGTCAGCTACTGCACGAGAGTCTGGCTCGGCTACCCAGCCGCTTTGGTGGTGTTTGACTAACAAAGTGACGCCGCCGCTGTCCGAGGTTGTTATCAGGGCCTTTCCGGCGAGCGCCCCCTCCATTGCTACATAACCCAGCGAATCTTCGTCGTACGGCGCGTAAGCTACGGCCATCGCGCCCCGCACATAGTTGGCGTATGTCTCTCGAGGCAAAAAGCGAAGGTCGAGCTCGACGCGATCCTGAAGGTCGTATTTTTCGACCAGCGCTCTGAGCTTATTCCCGTCGGCTTCTGTATCAGGCGGACCGGCAATTAGTAGTTTGATATGTCTGCGCACATGTTTCATGGCTTCCAAGAACAAATATTGGCGCTTCATATCGTTTATTCTCCCGCCTAGAAAAATATAATCGCCGGTAACGTTTGCGTCAAAAAGCTCGGGATCGTTTATTGGTGGGAGCAATACGCGCGATTGGATGCCATTGTACTTCAGTAGTCGTTGGCGAGTAACTTCGGAATTTGTGAAAATATTGCGGCTTTCAAGAAATGATTCAGTGTCCGCATTTTTGATCAGGTTCCGAATCTCGTCCCCCACTGTCCCGGGGGGCAGGTTAGAATGCCCAGCGTCAAAAAGGTCGTAAGCCTGGCGATACTGATGAAGCAGCCAAAATGTCTTGCTGGGATGCCGAATGAGGTACGCGGGAAATTTTAGGGCGATAACACGGTCAACATTGATCAGCTCGAATGCCCTAACCATCATCATTTGGGAGGGTATTTTTGTCGCCGGCTCCCATTGGAACGGAATCCGAAGAACTTCTGCTTCATGCCCCGCGATCTTCAGATTCTTCTCGAGGTTGGCGGCGAGCTCCTCGGCTCCGCCCCAAACAAATGGCGCCATATTGTTAACGATGAGGACCTTCATGCCAGGAGCCGATCCACTACGTGTGACCAGGAGATGTTCAACTGATTTAACGAGTCGAAGGCATTGCGCCCCAATTTCTGGGTCCGAGGAAGATCATGATAAAGCCGATCCATAGCTTGAGCGATATCTTTGGGATCGGGTTCGGCTACAACGCCATTATAGCCATCTTTGACCAGTTCAAGCACACCTCCAGAGTCGGAAGTCGTTATAACTGATTTCTTGGCATGGCATGCCTCGACACTTGGATATCCGTAAGAATCTTCATCAACCGGAATATATGCCGCAGCCAAGCAGTCGGCCAAATACCCCGCCTTTTCGTCTTCGGCGATCCAGCGATTTTCCAAAGTTACCCGTTCGCTAAGGCGGTATTTGGAAATGAGTTCTTCAAGATGGCGCGGATAATCCGGATTTCCACTGGTACCACACAGGCGCAAGCGGACGGCCGTTTTTGTGTACTGCATCGCCTCAATCATGAGGTGTTGCCTCTTATGGTGCTCCACCCTGCAGATATAGACAATTTCATCATTATATGTCCGGGTAAAGAAGCGTTCGGGCCTGAATACGGGCGGATAAAGCACTTCGCTATCTACAGAGTTGAACGATTTCAAACGATCCGAAACCGCCTGGGAATTCGTGAAAACTGCTTTCGCCTCGAGAAAGGCCTTATTGTCGATAGCGATAAGGTTGTCTCTGATTTTGCGGTTAGCGGCAGTGTTCTCAAATCCGTACGGCGTGCCCCATAGATCGTAGAACTGACGGATATGGTGGATGAACCAAAGGACCTTATTGGGGTGGGGAACGAGATGCGCTTGAGGCCGAAAGCAGATAACTCGATCGGCCGCATCAAGGTCTATCCACCGGAAGGCAGCGAACTGGCGCAGCAACAGCTCAGGCGTGTCAGCTTCCGGAAGATAGATCCGCTCGACGTGATGACCGTGCTCTTGAAGCACCGATTGAAGCCATTCGACAATGTTTCGAGCCCCTCCGTTTACGAATGGGATGAACGAGGAGCAAAGGGCGATCTTCATGCCGCAGATAACGCCCTTTGAAGACTGTAGGCAACCCGATCAACGTCCTTCAATGTCAAATCCAGATGCGTTGGGAGATTGATACCCCGCTGCGCCCAAACATCCGCTACCGGATATTTCTGGTCTTCTTCGTAGGGCGGAAGGACGTGCATCGGATAGAAGACCGGCCGGGTTTCAATTCCGTCGCTGTCGAGTGCGCGCATAACGGAGTCCCGACGAACGCCGTCTCCATCGCGGAGGAATATATTGTACATCCAGAAGACTGGCTCTGCCCAGTTATGCTTAGTTGGCAGTATGATCTTGTCTTCAAGAGGCGCTAAGGCCTTGTTGTACCACTCAGCAAGCCTTTGGCGATCGGCAAGCGCCTCTTCTATTTTCTCCAACTGGGCCAACCCAATCGCGGCCTGAATGTTGGTCATACGATAGTTGTAGCCCACCACTGGGAACCAGTACCGACGCTTGGGATCCATTCCTTGGCCCCGATAGAGGCGAAGTTTTGCAGCCAGTTCATCATCATTGGTAGTGATCATTCCTCCCTCTCCAGTTGTAATGATCTTGTTACCAAAAAAACTGAACGTTGCGCAATCGCCTAAACTGCCAACTTTGCGCCCTACCACCTTTGCCCCATGTGCTTCGGCGGCATCCTCAACCACCCACAATCCACGCCGATGGGCTATCTCACTAACGGCCTCCATGTTGGCAGGATGCCCATAAAGGTGCACTGGAATAATACCGCGCGTTTTTTGTGTGATCTTCTGCTCGACTTGCATTGGGTCGATATTCATCGTCACGGGATCGACGTCGACGAGAACAGGCGTCGCTCCACAGTACCGCACGGCGTTGGCCGTAGCTATATAGGTTACAGTTGGAATGATCACTTCATCCCCGGGCTGAAGATCCAACCCAACCAGGGCCAGATGAAGCGCGGTCGTGCCGTTATTGGTAGCGATCGCATGTTTCACGCCACAAAATTTAGCAAACGCATCTTCGAAGGCAGTTATGTATTTACCGGCTGATGAGATCCAGTTGCTGTCGAGGCAATCCAGAACGTACTTCTTCTCATTTCCACCGAGTTTTGGCTGTGCAACCGAGATTCTTTCCATAACAAGCCCCTTAAACCTTTCGCGGCGATACCAATCGCGCTGGTGTTCCCAATACCTTCGATCCCGCTTGGACGGGCCTTATCACAACACTCCCGGCGCCCACGATAGCTTCTGCACCAATTTCAATATTTGGTATTACCTTTGTGCCAATACCGAGAAACGATCGTTCGCCAATATGCACGCTACCAGCCACTCCACATTGGGGCGCCACGTGCGCTGCTCTTCCTACGCGACAATCGTGGTCCACAGTCGCGCCCGTGTTTATGATCGCCAAGTCATCGATGCGACTATCGGCATTGATAGTCGCTCCAGCCATGACCGCTATGCCAACGCCAAGAGTCACTGATGGAGATATGTTCGCCATAGGGCTGATTGCATTTACCAAGCTGAACCCTTGTTGGATCGCAAAATCCGCCAACTTAGAGCGAAGCGCATTTGAGCCGATTGCGATAAAGGCTTTGCTATATCCTTCAGCGGCCAATTGGGCCAAGTGGTGATCACCCTTCAGAACCTTCACCCCAACGCAAGTCTCCGGGCTATCGTCTCCTCCAATCGCAAATGCGACGTTGGAGCCGGACGCTCGCAAAAGCTCGATGCACACCTTAGCATGTCCACCAGCTCCCATGACGATGACATCTGGCTTCATTCGCTTAATCTCTTTTCCACACACGAGATTGAGGACGCGCAAAAAGAAGATTTACAGTTTCAATCGCCTTGAGCTCTTCAAGTGATATGGGCGCCAGGGTGCCGTTCAAATGGTGGATCGCGCGATACTGCAAACCCAGATCGGTAAACGCCGCCAACCAGCTTTCCGCAGTTTGTCCGATTCGCTCGAGATGGGATGGCCCGAACTCCACAATCAGTCCAATTTCCGGGTTAGCCTGGATCGTTTTTAGGGCTCCTCGAAGAACGCTGAGCTCTGCTCCTTCTGCATCAATTTTGATCAGATCGACATGGGCGTCAGGTCCAACGGTCTCATCAATAGTGACCAACCGGACCTCCACCGGGCTGCCGCCGATGCCTTCCTCCGCGCCGAGATCAAAAAGAGAATGATGTCCGCTTGTCGGCCCCAAATGCAGCTTTTGCACTCCCTGTCGGTCGGAGACCGCGCATTGATGGACATCCACTATCGACGAAAACCCATTAAACCAGATTGTTTTCTCGAGGCGCCTTACTGTCGGTTGGTAAGGCTCAAAAGACACGATTCTGCCGGAACCGCGCATCGTTCTTGCAGCGGCGAGCGTGTGAAGTCCAATGTTCGCCCCAACATCGACAAAGGTATCCCCGGAGCGGACCAGACGCTCAATTAATACGCGCGTTCCCCGCTCGAGCTCTCCTGCCTCCAATAGAATCTCAATAAGAGCCGGGTCTGCGCTGGCACAGAGAACGTACCCCACAGCCGTTTTGATTAGAATGTCATCAGGGCCACAGTTGACCGCTACGTGTCGATTACTCGGGGAGGTGAATTCTTCTATTCGACCGATCTGAGGCGAAGTCTTCTCGAGTTCATTCTCGATTCTATCGAGTCGGGGATGGAGATCACCGATAGCTAAAAGCAATTCTTGCCTTAAGCCATCCAACAGGTATCTCCTGGTCCTGAACGCGATAGGTGCGGCAATAGGCCTAAGCAATTTGAAAAGCACGGCCACAAATGGCCTCAAAAAACGCTTCGATTGGTTGCGGATGTTCACAGGAGGTGGAGGTGCCTTGGAGGCGTTACCCTCCGCCATGGCATCGGAAGACTGTTTCACTGCTTGCTCCATGGTTGAAGACTTGCGTTTCATTGCCGCTTCAAATGCAACACGAACACTTGATGCCTCTCTGTGGACCTTATCCAATTTAGTGCGGGCCTCCAAAGTATGCTTCCGTTACTGCGGCTGGATCACCGTCCATGCGAACCCTCCCGTGCTCAAGCCAGATAACTCGGTTGCATGTGTGAAGAATCAGCTCGTGTGAGTGTGTCGCCACCACTAGGATGTTGGTAGCCTGCACAAGCTCAGTCAGCCGTGCCTCGGCCTTGCGCTTGAAGCCCTCATCGCCGACTGAGAGCCATTCGTCCATGAGAAGTATTTGGGGGCGTACGATCGTTGAGACCGCAAAAGCGAGCCGCAGATGCATCCCTGAGGAGTAAGTTCTTAGCGGCATGTCGATAAAATCGCCTAACTCGGTAAACTCGATGATTTCATCCATCCGCCGAGTTATTTCTGCCCGCGATAGGCCAAGGAGCCCCCCCCGCAGATGAATATTTTCTCGCCCCGTCGCCTCTGGATCAATACCGAGCGAAAGGTCGATCAACGAGCCGATCTCGCCCACAATCTTCGCAGTGCCCGATGTTGGTTCGAATACCCCACTCAGCAGGCGAAGCATCGTACTCTTGCCTGCGCCATTGTGGCCAATCAAACCCACCCTATCGCCATCGTTTAGGGAGAAGTTCAGTCCCTCCAGGGCCCTAACCACCACGCGGCCATGGTCATCTGATCCAAGCTGGCCCCCCGTCGCTACCTTCAGCAATCGCTTCTTCAGCGAGCGGCCATTTGCGTTATATATCGGAATATCAATGGAGACATTTTCCATGACAATCGACGCCATAACTCTACTCCTACTTACAGCCAGTACGGGATGCGTCGTTTGAAACGCCCGTAAACTAGCAGAGCAAAAAGGGAACCAAGCAGCGCGAGCGTTAGTGAGACGACCCAATTGGTTGTTGCAGGGAACTCCCCAAGCAGCGGTGCTCGAACGACCTCAATGAGGTGGTAAACCGGGTTGAGGGCCAAGAGATAAACTGCCGCCCCAGCCGGCAGATGCTTCGGCATCCACATGATTGGAGTGAGATAGAATAGGACCTGCACAGAGCTCGTCACAATTTGGGTTAAGTCTCTGTACCGGGAGCATACAATCCCCAGGACCACAGCAACCCAAGTCAGGTTGATCAAGGTCAGAGCAAGGCCAGGTATGCTCAGGAGGGCCACCCATGTCAGGGGCTTGCCGACCGCTATCAGGACCACTGGAAATATTACAAGGTTATGGGCGAAGATCAGCAGGTTTCTCCATATCATTCGGAAGACGTGGAGAAGCATTGGCAACGGAAGCTGTTTGATGATCCCCTCTGCCGCAACGAATACCGTGCACCCCTCAGTGACAACCGTGGTCATCAGCCCCCACAGTATGATGCCAATGGTCAGAAACGGAAGAAACTCATCCAGTGGTGACTTGAAGATCTGACCAAAAACGATCCCGATCGTCCCAATCATCACTCCCATGCTAATCGTGAGCCAAAACGGACCCAATGCGGATCGGCGGTACCGTTGGCGAATATCCTGCCATCCGAGCATTCCGACAAGGGAATACTTTTGGAACGACCTCCATAAATCACCACAAGCAATCGCCGCGGGGCTAGCGCGCATCTCGGACTCCAATAGCGAGCGGCTACGAGCGCGGGCTCGGGCAGTCCGCATCACACTGACTGATTACCTTGTTGCCTTGACGGCGAAGGTAGTTGACTGGCGACCTCATTCCATGAGTGGGACAATAGTGTCAACTCGGAAGCCCCAAAAACCAGTGCTTAAATCCTCCACACTGCATACAGCACACGGAATGGGCCGTCCAACTTACAGCACTAGGCCGGAGGCGGCGGCCTGCTCATCAATACCAAACAAAGGGCATAGCGCCGCTGATTGTGCCATCGCGCATGTCGGCGGGCACACAGAAGATGGTTGCGCCTTTGTTATTCTCGTCGGTCGGCTGTGCCACAACCCTCTCGCAACCGCCCAGGGCACGACATCGAATGCTTAGGCATCTTGTCGGATGGGGTTTTATGTCTAGGCGAAAACCGGTATAACGGGGGCAAGGTCAGAGCTCACTCACTTACGGCCGTTGTCAAGAATGCAGTCGACCCGCCCCAATGGGCAAAATTGCTCCAAGACCAGCGGCGGTAGCGGTCTATGCTTGGGCCTGATCTACGGTGATCGGCATGGTTGGCCCTTCAGAGAGATTTCTAGAGACCTCATTCCCGCGCCGTGCCGCTATTCACACCTTATGGGGTCTCAGTGCAACCACGTCGTCAGCGGCAACCGAACATACCTTGGTCTTTGCCAGCGCTTCGATCATGACAACTAATCTGGCAAGGTCTTCTTGATGCAGTGCTTTTAGTGCTGCTGAAATCCGTTCTTGAAAAACCTCGTCGGCGCTTCGAACGCGCTCCTCGTTGCGAAGCCCGAGCAGTTCGTCCACGGAGGTCCCCAAAATAGTCGCGATCCGGACAAGCGTCGCAAGATCGGGCTCGCGTGCCCCACTAACGTAGTTCCCGTACCGCCGGTCGCTCAGGCCAGTTCGCCTAGCTACTTCGGCATTTGATATTCCGAGCTGTTCAGCACGTCTTTTAAGATTCGATGAAAATGGCTCCATACCACATTTTGTTCATGACAAACCAAACGGGTCTATGTACGATACGTTGATATACAATAGAACAATATGTGGATATAGATCCATGGAACTACGCCAACTCACCTATTTCAACGGTGGCCGAGGAACTGCACTTCGGCCGGGCGGCAGCCAGGATGCACATTGCCCAGCCGGCACTCAGCAATCATGTGATGTCGCTGGAAAGGGAGCTTGGCTGTCCGCTGTTCATCCGCTCGACGAGAAGGGTGGAACTGACCAGGGCAGGGGAAACCTTTTACGATCGCTGTGTGCGGATCTTGAGCGACATCGACCTGACCACCGAACTGACCCGGGCAGCCGGCGGCAGTCGCATCCGCCAGATCCGGATCGGCTGCATCTACCCGGCCACCATGGGCATGCTGCCAACCTTCCTTGCCAAGATCGCCCGCAAGTATCCCGATGTCCGCATCCACATCGCGTCGGGCAATACCGGCGAGATCATCCGCGGCCTGGAGACCGGCCAGCACAATCTAGGCT